>JAYUUV010000260.1:0-14245 GCA_043754695.1 Planctomycetota bacterium | reverse complement strand
GCCGGGGATGTGGCGCATGAGCGTGTCGTGGCGCGGTCAGGAGATTTTGGCGAGCGCCGAATCCGGCGCTTCACGCGGGTTCAAGCTCGAGGGTGAGACGACTCAGGTGATTCGCCTGCCGCAGGGCGCGATCGACGGCCAGGACGCGGACACTTTGCTG
This sequence comes from Planctomycetota bacterium, assembly GCA_043754695.1. Classification (GTDB taxonomy): domain Bacteria; phylum Planctomycetota; class UBA1135; order UBA1135; genus JADJQU01. Next base: position 14,085 of record JAYUUV010000260.1, on the reverse strand, counting down.
CGCGCGGGCCGCAAGCCGTAGTGCGGCCGCGACTGCGCGAGGCGTAGAATCCCGCGCAGTGAAGCAACTACAACTCGATGGGCAGAGTCTGACGCTCGAAAGCCTGGCGCCGATTTTTCGCGGGGAGGAACTGCGGCTTTCGATCGCACCCAAGGCGAAGGAAGCAGTGCGCCGCGCCCGCGAGCTGGTCGAGAAGCATGTCGCGGCAGGCGACGTCGTTTACGGACTGACGACCGGCTTCGGCAAGCTGAAGAGCGTCGCGATCGCGCGCGGGGATCTCGTTCAACTGCAGACGAATCTGGTGCTCTCGCACTGCTGTGGCGTCGGCGCGCCGATGCCGATCGCCGAAGTGCGCGCGGCGCAGGTCCTGCGACTCAACGGAATTCTGCGCGGACATTCCGGCCTGCGCCTGGAGGTTTGCGAGTTCCTGGTGCGACTGTTCGAGCAGCGCTTCGTGCCGCTGGTGCCGCAGCAAGGTTCGGTCGGAGCCAGTGGCGATCTCGCGCCGCTCGCGCACATGTGCGCGGCCTACATGGGCCACGGCGAAGCCTTCGTCGACGGAGTGCGCATGGGCGCTGCCGCGGGGCTCGAGAAAGTCGGCGAGCGCGCACTTCAGCCCGAAGCCAAGGAAGGCCTGGCGCTGATCAATGGCACCGAGATCATGAAAGCGATCGGTGTGGGTGTGTTGCTGCGCGCGGCGAATTTGTCGCGGGCCGCGGATGCGATCGCGTCGCTCTCGATCGAGGCGCTGCAAGGATCGCTGGTGCCTTTCGATGCGCGTTTTGCCGTGCTCAAGGGCCATCCCGGTCATCACCGGACCTCCGACAATCTGCGCCGTTGCCTGGCGGACTCGGAGGTCATGAACAGTCACGCCGATTGCGACCGCGTCCAGGACCCGTATTCGCTGCGCTGCATTCCGCAGGTGCACGGGGCGTTCAAGACCGCGCTCGAACACGTGCAGAGCGTCATGGCCCACGAGGTGAACGCAGTCACGGACAATCCGATCCTTTTCCCCGACACTGGCGAAGTGTTGAGCGCGGGGCAGTTCCACGGCCAGCCGATTTCAGTGGCCATGGATTATCTGGCACTGTCGCTGTGCACGCTGGCGAACATTTCCGAGCGGCGCGTCGAGCAACTGGTCAATCCCGATCTTTCGCGCCTGCCGGCGTTCCTGGTCAAGCGGCCCGGTCTGCACTCAGGCATGATGATCGCGCAGGTCGCCGCCGCGGCCTTGGCGAGCGAGAACAAATCGCTCGCGCATCCCGCCTCGGTGGACACGATCCCGACCAGCGCCAATCAGGAGGACCACGTCTCGATGGGCGTCACCGCCGCGCGCAAGGCGCGCGCAATCGTCGACAACGTCGAGTACGTGCTGGCGATCGAAGCGCTGTGCGCCGCGCAAGCGCGCGAGTTCCACCGCGAGTCGCGCGCCGGCCGTGGCGCCCAGGCCGCCTACGATCTCTTGCGCTTGCACATACCGCCCAACGACGCCGATCGCTTCCTGCACAGCGACATCGAAAAAGCGCGCGAACTCGTCGCGTCCGGCGCGCTGTGCGCCGCCGTCAGCGCCGCCGCCGGCGAATTGTCTTCCTGAGGCGAATCGGACAGCCCTGTCCTATTCGCGCTCAACGCTTCGCGCGGCGGACCAGATTGCCGAGGTCGTCGAAGTAGCTGTAGGCGACCGGCGTGACGATCAAGGTCAGGAATAGCGAGAGCAACTGACCGCCGATGACCACGACCGCGACGGCGCGACGTTCTTCGGCGCCCGGCCCGCTGCCGAGCGCCAGCGGCAGCATGCCGGCGACCAGCGCCAGTGTGGTCATCAAGATCGGCCGCAGGCGATCGCGGTTCGCGTTCAGGATCGCGCTCGCGCGATCCAGGCCGCGCTCGCGCAACTGATTGGTGTGATCGATCTGCAGGATCGAGTTCTTCTTCACCACGCCGAAAAGGACCAGGATTCCCAGGGCCGAATACAAGTTGAGCGTGTTCTCGCTCAAGTAGAGCGAGAGCATCGCGAACGGGATCGAGAGCGGCAGCGAGAGCAGGATCGTCAACGGGTGCACCAGGCTCTCGAACTGGCTGGCCAGGATCACGTACATGAGCACCAGCGAGAGCGAGAAGGCCCACAGGAACTCGGAGAAGGTGCGCTCGAGCTCGCGCCCGCGGCCTGAAACGCGCGTCGTGTAGGTCGGCGGCATGTTCATCGCGGCGCTCGCTCCGCGCAGGGCCGCGAGGCGATCGGCGAGCGCGTAACCCGGAGCGACGGAAGCGCGCAAGGAAACCTGGCGCTGACGATCCATGCGATCGACGCGCGAAGGACTTTTGGCGGCTTCGAAGTGCGCGACCGAGTCCAGGCGCACCATGCTGGTACCGCCGTGGGCGGGCACGAACAATTCGCCCAGGCGCGCGGCCGCGTCGCGATCGGAAGGCTCGAGCCGCAGCTGGACGTCGTAGTCCTCGCCCAGGTCGCGGTCGCGGTAGCGCGTCACGCGATCGTCGCCGCCGACCATTGTGCGCAGCGCGCCGGCGATGTCCTGCATGTCGACACCGAGGTCCGAGGCGCGTTCGCGGTCGATGATCGTGCGCAATTCGGGCTGTTCGAGGCGCAGCGTCGTGTCCGCGTCCACGATTCCGCCCAGCGCGATCGCGCGCGTGCGCAGTTCTTCGCCGTAGGCCGCCAGTTTCTCCAAATTCGGACCGAGGATCGAAAAGTCGATCTCGAAGTTGCCGCCGCCGATGTTGAACGACGGCGAGTTGCGCACCGAACAGCGCACGTGCGGGACGCGCGAGAGCCGCCGGCGCACTTCGAGCATCACATCGCGCTGGGTGTAGTTGCCGGCGAGCACAGAGCCCAACTCGCCGCGCTTCAAGGCCTCGAAGCAGCGCTCCAGGTTGACCGTGCGCTCGAGGTGCGGCGCGATGCGGATGAACACATCGCCGCGGCTGGTCTGACTGAGGAAACTCCCGCCGGTCGTCGAGAGCACCGTACGCACACCCGGTGTCGTGCGCAGCAACTCCTCGACTTCGCGCATCACAGCGTCCATGGCCTGGACGCTCGCGCCGTCGGGGCCTGAGACGTTGACTTCGAATTCAGCTTCGTCGACGTCGGTCGGCGTGTACTCCTGTCGAACCAAGCCGTAGAGCGGCAGCGCCGAATAGACCACGCCAAGCGCGAACAGCAGGACGAGCAAGCGAAAGCGCATGGCCCCGCGCAGCGTCGCCATGTAACCGCGCTCGACAAAGCCGTAGAAGCCAGCGCGCGAGCGCGCCTTGTCGCCGGAGTGTTTGGGCAGCGCGCGCAACAATCGCGCGCTCATCATCGGCGTCAATGTGAACGACACGAGCAGGCTGACGAGCACCGCTGCCGCCGCCGTGATCCCGAACTGGAACAGGAAGCGGCCGGAGATGCTCGACATGAACGAGACCGGCACGAAGATCACGGCCAGCGACAAGGTCGTCGCCATGACCGCCAGCGCGATCTCCGCCGTGCCCTCGCGCGCCGCGTCGAAGGGACTCATGCCCTTTTCCTCGACGAAGCGGAAAATATTCTCGAGCACGACGATCGCGTCGTCGATCACGATGCCGACCATGAGTACGAGCGCCAGCATGGTCACGCTGTTCAGCGTGAATCCGAAAGCGTCCATGACAGCGAAGCTGGCGACGGTCGAGCAGGGGATCGCGATGGCCGCGATCCAGGTCGCGCGCCAGGAGCGCATGAACACCAATACGACCAGGCTGGCCAGCAGGCTGCCGAGCACCAGGTGCGTCTTGATCTCGTGCAGGGCGGCGAGGATGAAGCGCGATTGGTCGCGAATCACCGTGATTTGTAGGTCGCTCGGCAGATCGGGCGCCAGGCGCTCGAGTCGTGCCTTGACGCCGTCGATCACCTCGACCGTGTTCGCGCCCGATTGGCGCCGGACTTCGAGCGTCACACACGGCTCGCCGTTCAGGCGCGAGAGCGAGCGTACTTCCTTCGTGCCATCCTCGACGCGCGCCAGATCGCCAAGATGAATGGGCCTGCCGTCGATCGTGGCCACGACCAGCAGGGCGAAATCGCGCGGATCCGCGACCTGCCCCATGGTGCGCAGCACGCTCTCGTTTTCGCTGCTCGTGACGTTGCCGCCGGGGACTTCGACGTTTTGGCGCCGCAGCGCTTCGGCCACGGCCGCGATCGGCAGATTGAAAGCCTCCAGCCGCTTGGCATCGACCCAGACGTTGATCGCGCGTTCGGCCGCGCCGACCAGGCGCACTTCGCCGACACCGAGCGAGTTCTCGATCTGCGGTTTGATCAGCTTGTCCGCGATTTCTGACAGCTCGCGAATCGGCCGCTTGGCCGAAAGCGCGAAGGTGATCACCGGCGTCTGGTCGTTGTCGAACTTCGAGATGATCGGCGCTTCGATGTCGGGCGGCAGCTCGCGCAGCACGCCGGCGACGCGATCGCGCACGTCCTGGGCGGCCGTGTCGATGTTGCGTTCGAGCGTGAACGTGATCATCACCAGCGACGAACCGTTGGTCGAAATCGAGCGCAGCTGGTCGATGCCGTCGACGGTGTTGATCGTTTCCTCGATGCGCTGGCTGACCAGCGTTTCGACCTCTTCGACCGACGCGCCCGGCAAAGTCGTGCGCACGACCACGGTCGGCAGGTCGACCGAGGGGAAGCGGTCGACGCGCAGGCGCTCGTAGCTGTACATGCCGACGACGACCAGGGTCGCGATCAGCATCGCCGCGAACACGGGCCTCTTGATGAAGAGGTCGACGAGCGTCCGCATCGCCGCCCGTCAGTCCTTGCGCAGCACGCGCAGCGCCGCTCCGCCCTGGAGTTTGCCCGGATCGAGCACGAGCGAGTCGCCGGCCTTGAGCCCCTCGAGCACTTCGAGGCGCGTGTCCTCGCTGCGGCCGATTTTCACCCGGCGTTCGACCGCCAGGTCCTTCTCCGCGATGAAGACCTTGTCGATGCCCGCGAATCTGACCAGTGCGGCCGGCGGAATCACCAGCGTGCGCGCGGCACTGTCGAGCACCAGTTCCGCGCGTACGAACGAACCTGGCCGCAGCGCGCCATCGGGATTGGCGATGTCGGCTTCGATGCCGAGCGTGCGGTCGCCGCCGGCCAGCGCCGGAGCCAGGCGCGCGACGTGGGCGACCTGGACGGCCGCGCCGGAGTCGAAGTGCGCGCGCAGTTCCTGGCCGATCTTGACCGCGCTCGAGGCCTGCTCGGGCACGATCAATTTCAGGCGCACCGGGTCGCTGCGCAGCACGCGGGCCAGCGGCGCTCCAACATTGATGTAGTCGCCGGTCCCCGCCAGGCGCGCCGCAACGATGCCGTCGAAGGGCGCCAGGATGCGCGTATCCACGGACTGTTGCTCGGCCAGGGCCAGTTCGGTTTCGCGCAGGATCAAAGTGGCGCGGCGGTTGGCGATGACCTCCTTCGTTGCCAGCCAACGGCTCTCTGCGGCGCTGGCGTCGTTGCGCGCCTTGTCGAGCGTCGACTGCGACGTGACTCCGCTCTTGATCAAGCTGGTCTGGCGCTCGAGTTCGAGCCCGCTCTGGTCGAACTCGGCGCGCGCCTCGCGCACCAGCGGCATGCGCTCGACGTCGAGGGCGCTTGCGGAGGCTCCTGGCTCGAGTCCGAGCAGGGAGCGCGCCGCTTCGACCGCGGCGCGCGCCTGCGCCAGTCGCAACTCGAAGTCGCGGGCCTCGATCTTCGCTACGCAGTCGCCCTTGTGCACGACGCTGCCGACGTCGACCGTCAGAGCTTCCAGTCGGCCGGCGACCTTGGTTGAAATCGTCGCCGCCTCGGCGGGAGCGAGTTCGCCGGTCAGGCGCAGCACGCGCTCCCAGACCTGCTCTTCCGCCCCGGCCACCCGCACGTCGCGCGGGGCTTCGGGCCGCTTCTCGGGCGCCGCCGCACTCGAGGAGCCGGGGCGCGAGCAGCCGGCAGCCAGCCACAGGCCGGCGCCGAGGCAAAGGATGGGGATATGGCGGCCGAGCATGGGCTTTCTGAAGCTTCATCATGCCGCGCCGACGATCGCGCGGCCAGCGCCGGGCGCACGCTCGAACCAGAGGGCACGAATAGTAGGCCCGGGAGCGAGTAACCTGTCGGCCCTTTCACGCCCGCCGCTTCCAGGATTTCCAAGCCGTCCTTCGTCCGATGCTCAACATCTCCAGTCTGCTCACGTCGGTTGCCAAGGATGCCATGGGCTTGCGCGGCAAGAGCCATCGGCGCGCGCTCGGGTTCCTCGGCGGCGGACATCGTTCGATGCTGAACCCGTCGAGCCTGATCGGACTGGCCGGAGTCGCGGTGGCCGCCTATCAGATCTTCAAGGACCACTCGGCCTCCAATGCTTCCGTCGCGCGACCTGTGGAGCCGGGCACCACGGTCGTCGATCGCACGGGCCGCCCGCTGGACACGGCTGGACCTAGCGCGCATTCCACAATCGTTCCTCCGCTGCCGATCGTGCCGCCCTTGTCGCAAAAGGTCAGCGATCTGCCGTTGCGCGCGCTGCGCCTGATGATCGCCGCCGCGCGCTGCGACACGCAACTTGGCGAAGAAGAGATGGGCCGTCTGGCTTCGAGCGCCAAGGACGCCGGCCTCGAGAATGAAATGCGCGCCGAATGGCAAGCGCCGCGCCCCTTGGCGCTGATCCTGCGCGGTGTCGGCGATGCCGATCAGAAGCGCGAACTCTACACGCTCGCCTTCGCGATTCTGCGCGCCGACGACGAAGTCAACGGCGCCGAGCGCATCTTCCTCGCCCAGGTCGCTTCGAATCTCGCACTCACGCCTGAAATGACGGCCAAGATCGAGCGCGAGACTGCGCTCGAGATCGACCAGCACGGCGCCTGAGAGTTTTCCGACCCCAATTCCTTCGCACCCAATTCCATGCCCGACGAAGCTCAGTGGTACATGGCGATCGGCGGCCACCAGGTTGGCCCCGTTTCCGCTTCCGAGATCATCTCCAACGTCAAGAACGGCAGCATCGACGCGGACACGTTGGTGTTCAGCGCGGGCATGACCAGTTGGACGCCGCTCTCGAAAGTGGCGCAATTCGCGCAGTATTTGCGCGGCGTTTCCGCCACGCCCGCTTCGAGCGCGCGCCCGAACGTGCCGGGCCGCCGCGCCCACGAGATCGACTTCGAACTGCACGGTGGCGAGATGCAATTCGTCGAAGTCGCGCTCGATCCCGGCGAGAGCGCGGTCGCCGAAGCGGGCACGATGATGTACATGACCCAGGGCATCGAGCTCGAAACGATCTTCGGCGACGGCAGCAAGCCGCAGACCGGATTCATGGATGCCGTGCTCGGCGCGGGCAAGCGTTTGCTCACCGGCGAGAGCCTGTTCATGACCGTGTTCACGAACTCCGGCCAGAGTCTGGCGAAGGTGGCTTTCGCCGCGCCCTACGCCGGTCACATCCTGCCGATGGATTTGCGCACGCTCGGCGGCACGCTGATCTGTCAGAAGGATTCGTTCCTATGTGCCGCGCGCGGCGTCGCGCTGTCGATCGCTTTCCAAAAGCGCCTGGGCGTCGGTCTGTTCGGCGGCGAAGGATTCATCATGCAGCGCCTCGAGGGCGACGGTTTGTGTTTCGTGCACGCCGGCGGCACGGTGCACGCGCTCGAATTGTCGCCGGGCGAGACCTTGCGCGTCGACACGGGTTGCCTCGTCGCGCTGCAGCCTTCGGTCGACTACGACATCCAATATGTAGGCAAGATCAAGACCGCGCTGTTCGGCGGCGAAGGCATGTTCTTCGCGAAGCTGACCGGTCCGGGCAAAGTCTGGCTGCAATCGCTGCCGCTCTCGCGCCTCGCCGACCGCATCTACAAGGCCGCGCCGCAAACCGGACGGCGCAAGGAAGAAGGTTCGATCCTGGGCGGGCTGGGAAATCTGTTCGAGTCGAACAGCTGAGCTATGCTGGACCGTCGCGGACATGCGCACCTCCCGCTCGTTCCCCACGCTACTCGCCGTAGCGATCTTGCTGGGAGCGGTCGTGTGGTTCGCTGCGCGCGATTCGTTCTCGCCGGTCCAACAAGCTGAGTTCGCGCCGCCCTCGAGTGCGGATTCAGGGCGTGGACCGCCCGAGTCCGCGCAGTCCTCGCGCTCAGAGGAGCTCGCGACTTCGAAAGACGCCTCTGCACGTGCCGAGCAGGCAGACAGCTCTTCAGGTGAAGCCGACTTGGAGGAATTCGCGGCCCCCGAATTGCTTACGCGCGGCACGCCGAACTCCGTCCACGCAAGCGCGCGCGGCGTGATCGTGGATCCGCAGGGCAAGCCAATTGCGAAGGCACGCGTGTTGGCTTCGCTTGCCAAGAGTTGCGGCGGAGCGCTGCTCGACGCGGCCGCCAATCTGGGCAAGATCAGGGAAGTCGAGACCGACGGGGCCGGAAAGTTCAACCTCGTTGGACTCGACCTCGGTCCTCTGCGCATTGCCGTGCGGGCTGCAGGATTCGCGCCGCTCGACACCAAGCCGATGAGTCTGGTCGCGGGCGGTCCGCTGGAACTTGGTGAACTCCAGCTCCAGCTCGGCTTGGTGCTCAGCGGAACTGTCGTGGATCCCAAGGGGGCCCCGGTTCCTTCGGCGCAGATCTTTCTCGTCAGCGCACCCCTGATCGGTCCTGTCCGGGCGCTCGGCGCTTTCGCTGCCTCACCGTTGGGCGCTAGCGATGAGTCCGGGCATTTCGAACTCGCCGCGATCGCGGACCAGGCCTGGACACTGCTCGTGCGGCATCCGGATTTTCCTGACGGGCTCTTCCTGCGTGACAAAATGCCTGACCCGGCGGCGAACGACGGGCTGAAGCTGGAGCTGGCTCCTGCCGCGACGATTGGCGGTCATCTCGCAAAATTCGAACTGAAGACTCTGCCGCTGATCGTGGTTGCCACGCCGATCGAAGGGCTGGCTTTGTTCGATCAGACTCGCCCGCCGGGCGCGAGCGACTTCTGGCTCGCCGGCGTGCGCAGCGCCGAGGTGAACGAACGAGGAGAATTCGAAGTGCACGGGCTGGTGCCGACTGGAAACTACGCCCTTCGCGCCACGCCTCCCGACGCTCGCATGGATGAAGTGATTCGCCTCTCGAGCCCCTTTGAGCCAGCTGTGGTGATCGAACAATCGGTTCGTGTCGAGGACGATTGGGCACCCACGCTCGTCGTGCCGGCAGGCGAGTCGAACTGCGAGCTCAGCTATCTCCCGGGCTGCAGCATCGACTTCGAAGTCGTCGATGGCCTGAGCGGGGCGCCCATCGAGCACATGCTGATCGACGTTTGGGGCTCTTCTCTTGGCACCCCTGAACCTGGCATGGCCAGGACCCGCTATCCCGATGGACGTGTGTTACTGGCGGGTTTGCGGCCGCGGAACCTGAACGCGAAGACGACCGGTTTCGCGGGTTCGCCCGTCGCGACTCCAGAGTTCGGGACCGCGGGACCGTGGACGATCGATGCGCCAGGCCACGAAGTCGGTCAGGTGGGACTCTCGAAGATCTGGCCCGGAAGGCACCTGAATCTGGGGAAGATTCAGTTGCTTCCCTTGCCGCCCTACGAGGTGAAAGTCGAGGACGCGGAGAATCACCAACCTCTGATCGGAGCTCGCGTGGAATTGAACGCGGACGAGATGCAGCCGCTTCCTTCGCGCACCCAATCCCGGGGGATCACGCGCCGCGATGGCATCGCTCGTTTGACCAGCCTCACGCGCGAGAAGGCGAGGCTGGAGGTGAGCTGCGCCGGATATGTACCAGACTCGGTTCCGGCGCCCGGTTTCTTGCCGCCCGGATCGCTCCCCATTGTCGTATCGCTGACTCGCGGCGCGCGCATCGTCGCGAGCGTGCGCACGGACGCAGGAGAAATTGTTTCCTCCGCGACCGTGACGCTCCAGAAAGGGCAATCCGGCAGTCCCGACTACTACTACAAGACGCTGGAGGCGGACAGCTCTGGCCGCGTCTCATTCGTCGAGCTCGCGGGCGGGAGCTACTTGCTTGGGGCCAGTCGTTTCGACGACTTTGGCAGCCTCCAGTCGAGTTTCCCAATGAGTTTCCCAATGGGTGAGCCGACAGAGTCCGTGATCGTGCCGGAGGGCGGTGATGTCCTGGCGGAGATTCGTCTGAAGCCACTGAGCAAGTTCTCAGGCACTCTCATGATGGGACGCGAGCCGCTGGTAGGTGCATTGATCTCGTTTGCCCCGGGCAACCAGGCCTTTGAGGACTTCGGCGCCGATGCAGCCCGTTTCCAAAGCGTCCCCAGACTCCATACAGACTCGAACGGGGAGTTCCACAATCTCGCAGTCGAGCCCGGCGAGTACACGCTGCTGATCGATCACGAACTGCGCGGAGTGTTGACGCGACGCCTCGTCAGGGTTGCCGAAGGGAAGACGGAGCTAGTGATCGACGTCGACGACACGCGAATCTTGGGGCGCGTGCTGGACAAGAATGGGGCGGCGGTCGGCGGAGCAAGGGTTCGCCTCTTCCCCGAAGCACCGAAAGCTGCGCGCGGTCGGAGACTGACGGAACTCAGGTTTCCGATTCCGTCTTGGAGCACTCCACGCCGCGCGCTTGCCGAATCCGTGAGTGATTCGGATGGCAGCTTTCGCCTAGGAGCGGTTCCGCCGAATACGAAGTTGCAGGTCTTTGTTCGGGAGGGGAATCGCCGCGGCTTGGTTTCGGGGCTTGTCGTCGACGAACTCGATGCTCACAAACAGGTTGACGTCCGGCTCGTTGAAACGGGAGCGCTGGAGATCGTCCTCCATGCGCCCGATCAGTCAATGGCAGACTACAACGCGGCCTGGATTTACGCTCCGGACCATCCCGATGAGCAGGGCCCCTGGATGCTGACGTTCGACGAGAACCATCGCGCCCGCTTCGACCATCTACTTCCGGGGCATTGGATCGTCGTGGTCGACAGGCTTGGAGCGGTCGATCCGTTCGCTCAGACTTCATGGCAGAGGAACTCTGTTTCGGTGCGGGAGGGGGAAGTCACCGAATTGAAGCTTACTAGGTGACCTATCCCGGGAATCTCCCCGCGGATCGGTCGTCCGCTTGCGAACACTGGGCCTTGCCTGCAGGCTTGGACCTGGTTTTTCACGATCATGTCCGGCCGACGCATCCTTCTTGTCCTGTGCTGCCTTGCAGCGACGATCGCACTTGGCGTTTGGCTGCTGCTGAAGTCGACGGCCGAGTCGCGTCCGCTGCTCGAAGCGCCGGGAGTCGCGAGCCCGCCGATCGATCCGGAGCTCGGGCGCGCCGCAGTGACGGGGCCCAAGCCTGCGGCGGAGTCAGGGGCGGCGACACCCGCGCGAGACGCCGTGGCGTCGGCCGGCGCGGATCTGCGGGACGGCGCGATCGATGAATTCACGCTCGACGGACTGCGCGTCGAGCCGAAGACTCGCGCGCGCACGCAGGCGACTGGTCGCGTGGTCGACGATCAGGACAAGCCGCTGGCGGCGGCGAAGGTGCTCGCGTCGCTGAGCGCGACTTGCGCGAGCGCCGCGCTCGATGCCCTTGCAAACGGCGGGTTGGTGCGCGAGGCCGCGAGCGACGGCGACGGCAAGTTCCGTCTCACGCAACTGGACCCGGGCCGGCTGCGGATCGAAGTGCACGCGGATGGATTTGCACCGCTGATCGCGAAAGAAACGAGTCTGCCTCCGGGCGAGAGCACGGATCTGGGCACGTTTCGCCTGGCGCGCGGTGTGGTGCTCGCGGGGCGTCTCTTGAGCGAGGAGCGCACTCCGCTGCGCGGGGCGAAAATCCTGCTCGTCAGCGCGCCGCTGCTCGGGCCGCTCCAGAAACTCGGCAGTTTTGCCGCCACGCCGCTGGGCCGGAGCGACGAGGCCGGCCAGTTCGAACTCGCCAGTGTGGCTGCGGGGAAAGTGACCTTGCTGGTGCGCTCGGATGAGTGCCCGGAGACGGCGTTCGAAGTCGACGTGCCCAAAGACGTCGCCCGCGTCGCGGATCTTGAACTCGTCCTGCCTGTCGGCGCGGAAATCGGCGGCCACATTCGGGACTACGACGAGCGAACGATGAAGGGCCTCAGTGTGTCCGCGATCCCGGTGGAGGAACTGGCGCAGTTCGATGAGTCCAAGCCGGCGGGAGCGAACTCCGCATGGCTCGCCGGAATCCAGAGCGCGGAAGTCGACGCGACGGGCCGCTTCACGATCAAGGCGCTCGCGCCCGGGCGCAACTTCGTCCTGCGTGCCCGGCGCGACGTGGATGCCGGCGGAGTGAAGCAAGAGGTTGATGCGCCTGACCCATGGTCGCCTCGCACGACGGCCTGCGCGGGTGAACTCGACGCCGAGGTCGTCTACCTGCCCGGCTGCCGCATCGATTTCGAAGTGGTCGACTTCAGTAGCGGCGCGAAGCTCGAACACTTCCGTGTGCACGTGGACGGCACCTTTCCCGAGGATCCACTGCCGCGCGTCGCGCACGTGCCCTTCGATGGCGAGAGTTCGGCGCGCAGTTTCTATCCAGGCGGGCGCGTGACGATGCAGGACTTGCGCGCGAAAAAGGTTGAGGAGCCCGTGGATCCGGCGGAAGCGGCGTCGCAGACCTGCCTGGCCACGCTCAGCGTCGAGGCGCCGGGCTTCGACATCGCCCGGCTCGAGGGCTTGCGCCTGGAACCTGGAACTTCGCTCGACCTTGGGACGGTGCAACTGCATGCGCTGCCGCTGCTCGAGGTGCGCGTATTCGACGAAGCGGATACCACACCGCTCGCCGGGGCGAGCGTGGTACTTCGCGCGGACCATCCTAGCCGCGTGGTCGGCCGCACGCGTTCCATCGCGACGACGGACGGCCGTGGACTCGCGCGGCTGACCAGCCTTCCCACCGCCGCAGCGACGCTTTCGATTGCTTGCGCGGGTTATGCGCCGCTGCAACTCTCCGCACCCGGGCAAGTTCGCTTCGGCGCGCCGCCCCTCGACGTCGCGCTCGTGCGCGCTGCGCGCGTCAGCGTGCTGGTGCTTGATTCGCGCGGCGCGGGCGCCGGAGCCGTCAGCGTCTCGATGCAGCGTCAAGCGATGCCCGATGGCATGACTTGGCGCCGCACGGAGCTCAGCGACGGCTCGGGCGTCGCGCTGTTCCGCGACATGCCCGCCGGCGTATTCGAAGTCGCTGCGCAGTCGCGCGGCGGAGTGCCCACGCAGAGCGCGAACAACAGCGCGATTTCTTCCTCGGCGACCGTGATCGTGAACAGCGGCGACCAGCTGACGGTCAAGCTCGAGATCGAGGCCTGCTCGACTCTTTCGGGCACGCTCTGGCTCGGTCGCGATCCGCTCTCGAACGCGCAGATTTCGATCGAGAGCGGACCGCGCGGGTTTCGGGATCTGGGGACCAGCATGACGGCCTTCGGCACGGCGCCGCGTTTTTCCGCCGACGCTGAAGGCGCTTTTTCCAATGTCGAGTTGCTGCCCGGCGATTACTCGCTCTTGATCGAGCAGGCCGGATTTCGCGTGCGCACGCTGCGCGTGGTGCGCGTCGAGCGCACGCCGACCGACGTGATCATCGACGTCGACGACACGGCGATCATCGGCCGCGTGTCCGATCCGCGCGGTCGAGCGGTCGCGGGCGCCACGGTCCAGTTGTTCGCCGATCGCCCGGGCCGCCGCCAGGACATTCGTCCGCTCGAAGGAGATTTCCTCGTTCCCTTCGAGGACTATCGCCGGCCGATCGCTGAAGCGCTCACCGACGCACTTGGCGCCTATCGCCTGCGCTGCGTGCCGCCAGGCGTTCCGCTGGAGATGTTTTTCGTCAGCGGCAAGCGCTCCGCGTCGATCCCGCGCATCAACGTGCCGCAGGGCCGGACGCTCGAGCGCATCGACGCGAATCTGCCCGACGTGGGCAGTCTGGACATCGTGCTCTCGGCGCCGCTCGCACCGGTTGGGCTGCATCACGGTGTGCGCATCGTGGGTGTCGATCAGCCCGAGGGCCTCGCGCTGTTCGGCGCGGACTTCGACGAGAACAAGCGCGCCCGCTTCGACGACATTCCTCCGGGGCAGTGGGTCGTCATGGTCTTCAGCCTGAACGAAGATCAGCGAATCGCCGAACGCCGCAAGCCCCAGACCCTGCGCGTGAAACCCGGCGAAGTCACCGAGTTCTCGATCGGTTGGTGAGCGCTGC
>JAYUUV010000259.1:0-12386 GCA_043754695.1 Planctomycetota bacterium | reverse complement strand
CCGCTGGATCCTCGCGCAGGACGCCGACGGCGACGGCCTGCCGGACAATTCGCGCGCGGGCATGGGCGCCTCGGAGATCGGCGCGCTGCGCAACAATCTCGCCACCGATATCTATCTTGCGTCCGCGAGCGCGGTCGCATTGCGCGACGTGAGCGAGCTTGCGCTCGTGCAGGACGACAAGGAATTGGCGCGCGAGGCCCACGCCGCCGCCGATCGTGCGATCGCGCGCATCGCAGCCGGTTTTTGGGATGAGGCGCGCGGCACGCTGGCGCACTCATTGCTGCAGGACGGCACGCGTTCGAGCGAACTCACGCCTTGGCCCGCGGTCGCCGTGGCTTGGAAACTCGTCGACGGTCCGCACGCGCTCGCGACGATGAACGCGATCGGCGCCGATGATTTGACGACGAAGTGGGGTGTGCGTTTTCTGTCGTCGCGATCGGCGCTGTTCGATCCCAAGGGCTACAACCAGGGCGCGGTCTGGCCATTCATTACGGGACTTGCGGCGCTGGGGGACTTTGAAGTCGGTCGAGCGGAAACCGGCTTCGAAAAGCTCGCCATCGTCGCGCGTCTGACGACCAGCGAAGCGCTCGGCCGCACGCCCGAGATTCTGTCGGGAACGCGCGAACGCTCGCTCGATCCGTCCGTGCCGCATCAGTTGTTTTCGTCGATGGCAGCCGTCGCGCCGTTGGTGCAAGGACTGTTCGGCTACGAGCCCGATGCGCTGAATGCCCGCATCGTCCTGCGACCGTGTCTTCCAGAGTCCTGGGGCGAACGCCAGGTCGCGATCCGCGGTTTGCACTTCGGCGCCGAGCGCATCGATTTCTCGCTGGTGCGACGCGCGGGGACGTACGAAGTGGAATGCGTCACGGGCAAAGCCGCGCCGAAGATCGAGCTCGCGCCGCGCAACGGACGCGCAGGGAACGTGCGCGTACGTTCGCGCTGAATCGGTATACGATTACACCAGGAGGCTTTCATGCTGATCCGACTTTCCGCACTCGCCTTCTTGGTTCCGCTCGCGCAGGCCCAAAGCAGCGATGCGGGCTGCGTGCCCTTGACCAACGACTTCGTCGTGACGCAGAGCGTCAAGTTCTGCCCCGGCAACTACGCCTTCGACGATCCGCAGGGCGACGGAGTGATCCGCGTCAGCGCCGCCGACGTGACCATCGACATGGAAGGCGTCGTGTTGACCGGCTCGAACATGCAGGGCTTCGGGATCCTGGTCGATGGCGTCAATGGCGTGAAGATCAAGAACGCCGGGATCCACGGCTACAAGGTCGCGATCTACCTGCGCAATGGTTTCGGCCATCGCGTCGAGGGCTGCGATCTGTCGCACAACCGCAAGCGTCCGACGTTCAACAGCGGCGCCGACTTCCTGGCGGTGTGGCCCGACCTCAGCGGCCAATTCTCCGCCGACCAGATCGGCAACGGGCTTTTGCTCTCCAATGTTTCGACTTCGAGCCTGGCTAACAATCGTTGTACCGATTCGCAGAATGGCATCGGTCTTTTCCAGTCTCACGACATCGAGATCGTCGCCAATGACTGCGACATGAACGAGGGCTGGGGCATTCACCTGCACCGCTCGAGCCACAACGCGATCCTGCACAACAGCGCCGACCACAACTTCGACCACGAGTCGAGTTACTGCCACCTGGTGCAGCAGGATGGCTGCGACACGGCGGCGCTTTTGGTGATCAAGGACTCCAACGACAACCTGGTGGTCGGCAATTCACTGCGCGACAGCGGCGACGGAGTGTTCTCCGCCGCACAGGAGAGTGGCACGCACTGGGGCGCGGATCGCAACGTGTACCGCGGCAACGACTCGAGCCAGTCCAAGCACATCGGGTTCGAGTCGACTTTCTCCGACCAGAATCAGTTCCTCGACAACGTCGCCGACTCGTGCGGCCGCTACGGATTCTGGCTGGGTTATTCGCGCAACGCGCTGGTCCAGGGGAACAAGATCCGGGCCAACGCCTCGGCCGGGATTTCCAACGAGAGCGTGCTCGGCATCGTCTATCGCGGCAACGACATCGGCGCGAATCGCGTCGGAGTCGAGCTGCGCGTGGGCAGTTTCACGCTGGCCCCGCAGGATTCGCGCAATCAGCGCTTTTACGACAACTGGATCCACGACAACACCGATCGTGGGCTGTCGATCGTCGATACGCACGAGGTCGAGATCCTCGAGAACACGATCGAGTCGAACAGCGCCGGCAACCTGCGCTTCGCGCTCGCCCGCGAGACATCGCTGCAAGGCCCGCTGACCGTGCGGCACAACAACATCCTGCGCGGCAACGCGGCCTACAACGTCAAGAACGAGCAGGCGACCGATGTCAACCTGACCAACAACTGGTGGGGCACGACCGACGCGAACGCCATCGCGGCGACGATCAAGGGCCGCGAGCAGTATTCGATCGTTCCGCCGCATCGGCTGCCGACGCTGGAGATCGTGTTCCAGGACGGCGGCGGAACCTTCACGTTGAAACGCGTTGTCAACGAACGCGCCGACGACGCCTACGATGTCACGCCGGCGGGTGCGCTCCCGCGCAGCAACGCTTCTCCCGACGTGCGACTTGGACGCGGCCCCGCGGGCGAGTTGTTCACGACAGGCTTCCGCTTCCGCGACGTGTACGTTCCGGCGGGCGCAGTGATCCTCTCGGCGCGGCTCACGTTGCCCGCGCTTTCGTCGATCCAGGGCGATCGGCTTGATCTGAGGCTGTTCGCCCAGGCCAGCGACGACAGCGCTCCCTTCGAAGCGAATTCGATGCCGAGCACGCGTCCGCTCTCCGTCGCGAACGTGCCGTGGATCGTCGCGGCCCGCTGGAGTGCCGGTCAGGTGGCCGCATCGCCCGACGTGCGCACGCTGGTCGAGGAAATCCTCGCGCGGCCAGGCTGGCATTCCGGTCATGCGCTCACGCTGCTCGCCATCGAGCATGCGTCCACGGGCTCGCGCGCCGTGCACGCCTTCGACTTCGAGGGTTACGCGAATCTGCCGGGCACGCCGGCGGAATTCCGCCACTACCGCATGCACCGCTTCAGCAAGCTCGAACTCGAATTCGACGACGGACTCGGGGCCCTGGTGCTCGAGCGCGAACTCGGCGGCGGGAACGACGACGCCGACAATTGCGTCAACTGCAATGAAGTCAACTTCGGCTTCAACGGCGCGCCGCTGACCGGCGGCTTCCGCTTCCCGGACGTGCGCGTGCCCAGCGGCGCGATCCTGACCGGCGCGCGGCTGTGGCTGCCGACGGACGGCACCTACAACAACCAGATCGCGGTGCGTCTGCGCGCCGAGAAACTGGGCAATCCGGCCGGCTACTCGGTCGGCTCGCTCCCTGCGTCACGCCCAAAGACGATCGCCTTCGTGGCCTGGCCGATTTCCGCGACGTGGAACTATCTCGAGTGGCACGCGACGCCCGAGATTGTCGCTCCAGTGGCGGAGGTCTTTGCACTTCCCACCTGGCAATCCGGCAACGCGCTCGCGATCGATGTCCTCGACGATGGTTCTGGTGTCAGCCGACGCGTGTGGGGTTTCGAGCGCGATCCGCGCGCGACGCCGCACGATTTCGTCGAGATCGGCGCGACGCCATTCGTGCCCTTCCGCGATCATCCGGTCGGGCAGTACCGAGTCAGGTGATTTCGTCCACAGTCCGGTCGATTTCGCGCGCGGAAGTCGAGTCGACTGTGGACGAATTCACCTGACTCAGTACGGCAGCTTCTTGAGGATGCCGGTCACTTCCGCCTCGACTGCGCCCGCGACGGCTTCATCGATGTCGAGTTGAGTGACTTTGGCCGGATTGACATCCGGCACCGTGGCTGTGGCGGGCTTGACTTGCTTCAACTCGAAGTACGCCTTGCGCTGACCATTTTCGATCACCGAGATCTCCCACTTGCAGGAGCCCTTGACCGTACGCCCGGCTTTGTCGAGTTCGACATTCACCTTGAGGCAGAGGATATGCCCGCCTTCCTTCGGGGGCCCGAGCGCGTGATTGCTCGCTGTCTTGAAGGCCTTCTCGACGGCGGCCTTCGCCGCTTTGATTCCACCCGGTTCGAACTTCGACTCGAACACCTTGACGCTCTTGACCTCGACTCCGACATTGACTTTCGGCATGGGCTGGTTCCTCCGTGGCCGGCGAGTGTACCGAGTCAGGCGAACCTGATCGGACTGCGGATGAATTCGCCGGACTCGGTACATTGATCGGCGATGACCGAACGCCTGCTGGTGGACAAGCCGGAACGGCTGATCGCGTTCTTGCGCCGTCGCTTGCCCGATTGGAAGCGCAAAACGCTCGAGCAGCGGCTGCAGTCCGGCTGCGTGCGGGTGAACGGCGAGACCGTGACGCGCAACGACCTGCTCGCGGCCGACGACGAGGTTGTCGTCACGGGGCAGGACCAGGCGACAAGCCCGCGAACGGGTGGTCTGCCGGTCCTGTATGAAGATGAAGTGCTGATCGCCGTCGACAAGCCCGCGGGGCTCTTGAGCGTTTCCACGGACCTGGAGAGCGAACGCACGGCCCTGGCGCTCGTGCGCGATTCCTTGTCGCGGCCTGGATCGTCGGCGCGGCTGTGGCCCGTGCATCGGCTCGATCGCGAAACATCCGGCGTGCTCTTGTTCGCCAAGTCGCGCGAGGCGCAACAGGCTGTGCAGGAGCGCTGGAGCGAGGCGCGTAAACGCTACCTCGCGCTCGTCGAAGGCCGTCCTGTGCCAGCGGACGGAGTCATCGATCAACCCCTGTTCGAGGACAAGAGCCTGAACGTGCGCGTTGGCAAGCATCCCGAGGCAAGGGCGGCGCGCACGCGTTACTTCACACGGCAGGAAGTCGGCCGGCGAACGCTGCTCGAAGTCGAACTCGACACAGGCCGTCGCCACCAGATCCGCGCGCATCTTGCCTGGCTAGGTCATCCGATCGTCGGAGATCCGCGTTACGGGACCAAGGGCCCGAGCATGGGCCTGCACGCGCACAGCCTGAGCTTCGTGCATCCTTACAACGACCGCGAGCTGATCCTCGAAGCGCCGCCGCCCGCGGCTTTCCATGCGCTCGTGCGATCGAGCGCGAAGTAGCACGGCGAAAGGCGGCGGCCTGCGCGCGTGATCACATCCCGCGAACATCAACCGCGAACGAGTTGAATTGCTAGTCTCTCGGCCAGTGCAAGATCTGGTCATCATCGGCGGCGGCATCAGCGGCGCGAGTCTCGCCTTCCACGCGGCGCGCGCGGGCGCGAAGGTGCTGGTGCTCGAGCGCGAGTCGGAAGCCGGCGGCTGTCTCGCGACGCAGCGCACCGCGCAAGGTTTCTGGTACGAGCTCGGCGCGCACACCTGCTACAACTCGTACGGCGCGGTCCTCGAATTGCTCGAAGGTTGCGGGCTGATGGGGGAGTTGCAAGCGCGCGGGAAACCGGTGTTACGCTTTCTTGAAGAGGGCCGAGTGCTGCCGGGCAAGAACCTCGGTCTTTTGATCTCGCAGTTCGGCAAACTCGAACTGCTCGCCTCGATCCCGCACTGGTTCGGCGGCAGTCAAACTGGCGAGACGGTGCGTTCGTACTACTCGCGCTTCGTCGGCACGAAGAACTACGCGCGCGTGCTCGGTCCGATGCTCTCCGCGGTGCCGTCGCAGAGCGCCGACGACTTTCCGGCCGACATGCTGTTCAAGAAGCGAACGCGGCGCGAGGACGTGTTGCGCAGCTTCACGTTGCCGCGCGGCTTGCAGACCGCGGTCGAGCGCGCGCTCGCGCGGCCGAACGTGACTGTGCGTTTGAACGCTCCGGCACAGGCTGTCGAACGCAGTTCGCGAGGTTTCGTCGTCGTGCTCGAGAGCGGCGAGCGCATCGAAGCCGCGAAGCTCGCGCTTGCCGTGCCGCCGGGAGCGTGCGCGAAGCTGCTTTCGGCTGTCGCGCCAGAATTGGCAGCGCTCGTCGGGAAATTGAAAGAGGTCAAGCTCGACACGCTCGGCTTCGCGGTGCGCGCCGAGCGTGTGAAGTTGCCCACTGCGACGTTCCTGATCCCGCTCGCGGACAGTTTCTTCTCGATCGTGACGCGCGACGTCGTGCCCGATCCGGAGTGGCGCGGTTTCGCCATGCACTTCCGCCCAGGATCCACGCGCGAGGCGCGTGTGAAGCGCGCCTGCGAGGTGCTCGAACTCGAAGCGAGCGATCTCACCTCGATCCGCGAGCGTCACGTGCGCCTGCCCTCGCCGGTGCTCGGCCACGCGGACGTGATTCGGGAGCTCGATCGCGGTCTCGCGAACCAACTGCTCGCGCTTACCGGAAACTGGTTTGGCGGCCTCTCGATCGAAGACTGCGTCCTGCGCTCGCGCGCCGAGTGGCAACGCCTCTCACGCGCGTAACCGTCGATTACGCGCGCGACTTCCAGGCCGCGAGGTTGCGCTCGATCTGTCGCGCGTGGACTTCGAGGTGCTCGGCGTAGATGTGGAACCAGTCCGCGTCGGTGTAGGTGCCGCTCGCACTGTGCGTTCCGACTTTTCCGAAGGCCGAGTCCGGCAGACGACGCAAACAAGCGAGCGTGTTCGCGCGCACCGCCTCGATCGTGCGCAGCGCGAGTTCGGGATCGTGCGCGTGATAGTCGAAGACACGCGCCCAGACGTTCTCGTCGTAGGCCACGATCAGTGGCTTGGGCTCGGCGAGCATCATGCGAATCCGCGTGTGACCGTAGGCTTCGCTATCGGCACAGTGCACGACGACTTCGTGCGCGCTCCACTTGTCCGCCGCCGGCCGCCACTGCCGCGCCTCGCGAGGAACGGAATTCCATGCCGCGCGCAGCAGCGCGGGGCCGGCTTCGTAGCGTTGAAGATATGCGTCGCGATCGGAGCGGCTGAGAGTCTTCATCGGACCAATCGTACGGAGCTAGCCGCGGCTCCGCCGCTTTCGTCGGTCAACGGAGCCAAGGCGGCGGAGTCGACGCCCGCTTCGCGCCACCGATCGTTTACGGATAGACGCTGAATTCCAACGCGTCGGAGAGTGCCGCGTTGTTGGGCGGCGCGAATCCTGGATCGCGTCCCCAGAACTGGAGATCGATGATCGTGCCCGGCATGCTCAGGTAGGGCGCGGGCGAGTTGCCGAGTGCACCGGACGCGAACGCGTTCAGATCCAGCGAGTACACGCCTGAGCAGTTGTTCGGCGGGGGAGATCCACCTGAGTACACCTGCAGCGATCGACGGATCGGCGCGCTCACGCAGCGCCAGCCGCCCAAGAACGGAGTCGCCGCGCGCCCGGCGCTCGTGTAGGTCAGCAGGCCGACCGTGTTGTTGATCACGTTGGTCGCGCTGATCGTGAATCCCGAAGTCGCACTCGCGCTCGACACGCCAGTCGCGAGGATCGATGGCGTGCAGCCCTGCGAATTGAGCTTGGCAGTGCAGTAATTGATCGGAGGCGGGCACGCTCCCATGTAGCGCGCGAGCCAAGCATCCATCCAACCCAGGAGCGGCGCCGCGAGGCTGCCGTATGTCGCACCGGGCAGGTAGATGCCACCGGCCCCGTCCGGCACTGGAGAGTACGCTACGTCGTAGTTTGCCGTCCCGAATTGAGTGATCGATCGCTGGTGCCCGGCACTGTCGTAGTGTGCCAGCCAGACATCCAAGTATCCGACGTTGGGCCCGTCGAGACTTCCGTAGGTAGATCCGGAAACGTATGCGCCGCCCGAACCATCCAGAGCCGAACCACCAACATAGTCAGTCTGATTTGTTCCGAAAGTGTGCATCCAGGCTTGGTTTCCGCCGCTGTCGTAACGCGCGAACCACACGTCCCCGTTCACGAATCCGCTCACATACGCACCGCCCGAGCCATCTGGTGATGCATGACTCGCGCCGTCATCGAGGCTCGATCCGAACTGACGGATCCAAATTTGGTTGCCCGCGTTGTCGTACCTGGCAAGCCAGGAGTCATAGCCCCCGGAGTTCGGCCCGCCGAGGCCGCCACGCGTACTGCCGCAAAGGTAGACGCCGCCTGCTCCGTCCTGCCCAGCGCTGCCTCCAAAATCATCCGAGGTCGTGCCGAGCTGACGGATCCAGAGCTGGTTGCCAGAGATGTCGTAGCGCGCGATCCATGCGTCGGATTGGCCAGCACTCGCCGAGCCGAGGCGGCCTTCGACACTGCCGGACAGGTAGACACCAGCCGATCCATCGGGCGTGAGACCCTCAATCCAGACGCCGTTCCACGCGTGCAATCGGCGGATCCACGTCTGATTCCCCGCGTGGTCAAAGTGGGCAAGCCAGCCATCAGGCCTTTGGAAATGCGGCTCCGTAGCCACCGTGCCGACCACATACGCCCCACCAGATCCATCCGCTGCAGCACACCCCGCGAGCGCGTGGTTCTCAAGCGCGTAGCTGGGATGAAGGTTCGCAACCACGATCCGATTCATCCAAATCTGATTCCCCGCGCCGTCGAAGCGCGCGAGCCACGCGTCGTGCGTGGCGAGCGGGTGGTAGGTCCCGTGTGTGGTGCTGCCAGGAACGAACAACCCATCCGCTCCGTCCAAAGCAGGAATGCCAGCCACATCTCCGTCGTGCGTGCCGAACTGCCTAATCCAAGCCGCGTTCTGCGCAACTGCGGGAACCGTTGCGAGCATGAGCGTTGAAATGCTGAGCGAGGAGCGAAGACGTTTGCGCATGAAGGGCTCCTCGACGGCAAGGCCGTGGAAATTGGCTCTTGGATCCTACTCGCGATTCCAGAATTACACGACGCCCATTCACGCCTTGGTCTCGACTCCAGCGAGTCGCGATTTCGCTCATCGACTGTGCGAGTGCGCACGTCGGGCTGCGGCGGTACCGAGCCAGCCTCGACTCCGTCGGTTTCGTGCCCCACGGGTGAATGGAAGATGTCGAATCTTGGCCTGGCAGGCCGTTGAAAAAGGCGCCTTAGCGAGGCGCAACGTTTCCGTGCGAGAAACGGTCGGGAACTCGAGCTTCGCGAGTCATGCGCCGTTCGCCGCGACCTTGATGCGTGCCGCCTCGGCGCGCCAGATCGACCACGAAGCGATCAAGCACAGGATCGTCCACACGCCTACGGCGATCATGCGCAGCCCGCCGTCCTGCAGGCACTCACCGTCGTGACGCTCGACAAGCTCGAAGGGAAGCGCGGCGACGCAAAACCAACCGCCGACGAGGACGAGCAGCAGAGTGTAGGCCCACACCAGCATGAGTTGCACGCGAGCCATCACTCGAATCGGGCGCAGGGACAACGCGCTCCAGGCGAGCGCTCCGCCCATGCCGAACAACGCGACGATGCAGAACGGCGGCAGGTCCAGGCGAGCCACGTCATTCCAGCCCGCGAGTCGCAGCGCGCCGAACATGCGCAGCCACGAGAGCGGCTCGTTGTAGCCGAAGTTGGCGGGACGCTCGGCAGCCTCGAGCCAGCTCGCCAGGCCATACATCAACAGGCAGAAGCTCGCGGCGAGGATCCATGCGCCACGCTGTCGACGATCGAGCGTCGATGTCATGCCGTCATCCTAGCAGTCATTGAAAACGTATGGAGCCCGCCTCGAATCCGCCGCTTTCGTGCCGCAACCGTCAAACGGAAGAATGAGCCAAGGCGGACTCCCACCCATCGCCCCGAGCGCCTTGGCACCGCTCGCGGTTGCCAGCTCTTGGACAGCGCTGTAGCCTGCTGTCATGGGCGCCGAGGAAAGGGATCAGCCGAAGCAAAAGCTCGTATCTGCACTCCAGACGTCATCGCGAGTCCACATCGACAGGCAGCGGCTCGAGAACTTCTGTCGCAAGCATGCTCTTCACCGACTTTCTTTTTTCGGCTCGGTGCTGCGCGAAGATTTCGGATCCGACAGCGATGTGGACGTCCTGGCGGAGTTCATGCCTGGCCGTACGCCTGGGTTCTTGCGCTTGTTCGAGATGCAGGACGAGCTTTCCGAAATTCTCGGTCGCAGGACGGATCTGATGACGCGCGAGGACTTGAGCCCATACTTCCGCGACGACGTCTTGCGCACCGCGGAAATGTTCTATGACGCGGCATGACGATCGGGTTCGGATCCGGCACGCCTTGGACGCTGCACGCAAGGCGGTTTCGAGCACTGCGACCTGGACGCGCGAAGATCTGGATCTCGAGGAACTCTCCACGCTTGGCCTGATCCGCTTGCTGGAGATCATCGGCGAAGCCGCGAATGCTGTGTCACCGGAAGTACAGCTCGCCCATCCTTCAGTCCCTTGGCGCAAGCTCACCGGATTGCGAAATCGCCTTGTCCACGGCTACTTCAATGTGAACCTGGACATCCTCTGGGACACGATCCGCGGCGAGCTTCCGGAACTGATTGCATCGCTGGAACAAGTCCTCCAAGTACTCGGATAGATCCAGGGGCGCGATGGACGCGGATCTAACCTCGGGTCCGTAGCTCTTTCGCCGCAGTTGAAGTCGGAAGCGGCGAGATCGAGGCTGGCACGGTGCCGTTGGATTGGGGCAAAGATCGCGGCGGGGGCGGGGAGCAGCTAGGCTCACCTCCAAGATGAGTGCACTCAGACGCTGCTTGCCGCTGACTCCGCTTCTGCTTCTTCTGGCCGCATGTGGAGATAAGCAGCCCTCCACCGGCGCCCATCCGACCGTCGGCTTTTCGCAGATTGGCGCTGAAAGCGCCTGGCGCGTGGCGGAGACGGAGTCGATTCGATCCGAAGCCGCAGCGCGCAAGATCCCGCTCAAGCTCGCCGATGCGCAGGGCAGACTCGAGAGCCAGATCCAGGCTCTGCACTCGTTCATCGCGCAGGGCGTCGGCGCGGTGATTCTTGCGCCGCAGAAAAAGTCC
The DNA here is from genome assembly GCA_043754695.1 of Planctomycetota bacterium. Taxonomy (GTDB): domain Bacteria; phylum Planctomycetota; class UBA1135; order UBA1135; genus JADJQU01. The sequence continues at coordinate 1,633 of JAYUUV010000259.1, read as the reverse complement.
GGCTTCGAGCCTGCGCTTCGCGAGCTCAAGAGCGCCGGCATCCCGGTCGTGCTCGTCGACCGCGGTCTCGATTGCGATCCAGAACTCTATGCCACCTTGATCGCGAGCGACTTCGTCGCCGAAGGCCGCATGGCGGCTGAGTGGCTGATCGCGCACACCACGGGTGAAGTGCGCGTGGCCGAAATCGAAGGCACGGCCGGCTCCGATCCGGCGATCGATCGCAAGAAGGGATTCGACGAGCGCGTCGCGAGAGAGCCGCGCATCAAGATCGTCAAGAGCCTCAACGGCCAGTTCGAACTTCCCAAGGGCAAGGAAGTCATGGAGGCGATCCTCAAGAGCGAGCAGAACAAGATCGGCGCGGTCTACGCGCACAACGACGACATGGCGCTCGGCGCGATCCAGGCGCTCGAAGCGGCAGGCCTCAAGCCCGGCAAGGACGTGCTCGTGATCTCGGTCGACGCCACACGCGCGGCCTTCGACGCGATCGTCGAGGGCAAACTCTCCTGTGCGGTCGAGTGCAGTCCGCTGCTCGGACCGCAGGCCTTCGACGCGATCGAGCGCATCGCCAAGGGCGAGAAGGTCGAGAAACGCATCGTCGTCGCTGATCGACTGTTCGACGCAACCAACGCCGCTGCCGAGCGGCCGAATCGGAAGTACTGACATGTTGCCGGCCATCCTCCTCGCGTTCGCCGTACAGGATCTGCCCAAGCCGCTCGTGGCGGTTCCGTTCGAAAAAGTCCGACTGCACGATGCCTTTTTCGCGCCGCGCATCGAGACGAATCGCAAAGCGACGATCGAAGCGTGTCTGAAGAAGTGCGAGGAAACCGGCCGTCTGGCGAACTTCGCCGTCGCGGGCGGGATCGTGAAGGGCGAGCACGAGGGTTTTCTCTACAACGACTCCGACGTCTACAAGGTCATCGAAGGCATCGCCTATTCGCTCAAGGCCACGCCCGATCCCGTGCTCGAGGCGCGCACCGACAAGATCATCGACTGGATCGCTGCCGCGCAGCGCGAGGACGGCTATCTCAATACGTATTGGCAACTCGTCGAGCCCGACAAGAAGTGGACGAACATCCACAGCGGCCACGAGCTCTATTGCGCCGGCCACCTGATCGAAGCCGCGGTCGCGTACGAAGCGGCGACGGGCAAGAAGAAGTTGCTCGACACGGCGGCGAAGCTCGCCGCGCACATCGATCATGAATTCGGCTGGGGAAAGCACCAGGAACCGACCGGGCACCCGGAGCTCGAACTCGCGTTGATGAAGCTGTGGCGGCGCACGGGTGAAGAGCGCTGGCTGAAACTCGCGAGTTTCTTCGTCGATGTCCGCGGCAAATCGGATCGAGGTACGAAGCTGTTCGGCGAATACGCTCAGGACCACGCGCCTGTTCGGGAACAGACGGAAGTCGTCGGCCACGCCGTGCGCGCGATGTATCTCTACAGCGGCATGGCCGACGTCGCCGCGGCAAGTGGCGACCGCACGCTCTTCACGCCGCTCGAGCGCATCTGGGACGAACTCGTGGGGCGAAAGATGTACGTCACGGGCGGCATCGGCAGCTCGGGCTCAAACGAGGGCTTCAGCGTGCCCTACGACCTGCCCAACGACAGCGCCTACTGTGAGACCTGCGCCGCGATC
>JAYUUV010000258.1:0-16389 GCA_043754695.1 Planctomycetota bacterium | reverse complement strand
CTCGCGACGCCGCCCGCGCCAACTCTGGATCTGAAAGAGTCGCCGACACTGCGCGCGCAAGTCCACGGCAGCGTCGTCGTTGCCGATGGAGTTGATCGGCTGCTGGTCGCGACGCTTCCCGATGGCATGCTGCAAGAGGTTCCGACACGGGGCACCGCCGCTGCTGCCAGTGGACTCGACGAGAAGGGCAGGGTCCTCTACGTGCGCGAGTCCGTGCCATGGACGCGCTGGGTGTTCGGCTCCGGGAAAAAGAGCTACTCGCTTGTAATCAAGTCGATTGTGACGGGCGATGAGCGAAAACTCAGCGACGTTCGCGGTCGCGACCCGAGCGCTCTCTTTGCGATGACGACACAGGACGGTTCGGAAGTCGCCGTGTACGTCTTTGGCGAAGACAGGCCGCGAATGTTCGAAATCGATACCGGGGCCGAAGTCGACATGTCCTGGTGGGACGACCAGATCGTCTACGCCCGACATCCTTACGAGGGCACGGAAGTGACCGGGTGGAGGTACACGCGTAGCGCCGATGGAAGCCTTGTCAGCTACCTCGGGGTTGCGACCGTCGACCTCCGGACACACCAAGTCACGACAACGCTTCACGCTGACCCACCGGGAGTCGATCTGGGTGGCAAGAGCTTGAGCATCGGCGGCTCTGGTCAAACGACTGAGGGAATCCAAAATCACTTTCCGGGTTGCACAGGGAAGTGGATTTTTCTTAGCGATCGACTCGCCCTCTACGAAGGGCTCGCCTCCAAGGCATCGCGACCGAGAACGTGGGTGGGACTTGCCTGGCCGTTCTTCGAGCGTTCGATCCGACTCTGCGACGTTCACACCAAGGAGAATGTGACTCTCGTACCGCGCTTTCGAATCGGAACGTTCGAATTCAGCCGGTACTCGCCCTGATCAGCGCAGGCTCTCTCCAAGGTGGCACGGTACTGCCACCAGAGGGAATACGGTACCAGGTTCGACTTCGACACCTGCGGCTCGAAGACGTTGATCGCGCGCTCCAGATGCCGAAGTCGAACCTGGTACCGTATCGCGGCAATGAATCCCTGACTGGTTTCGCACTAGTATCCGACCACGAATTCGATGGCATTGCTCAGCGTCGAATTGTTCGGCGAAGCGAAGCCAGGATCGCGGCCCCACCATTGGCACTGCACGGTGGTGCCGGCGACGCGCAGCTCGGGCAGCGGCGTCGGCGGGCCGGAACTCGCGGCGAACTGGTTCATGTCGATCGCGTACACGCCGGAGCAATCGCTCGCCGGCAACGGCGTGCCGCCGGAATTCGTCGCACCCGTGCGCTTGATCGGCGCACCGACGCACAGCGTGCCGCCCTGGAAGGGCAAGGCGCTGCGCCCGCTCACGCCGTAGAACAACAGACCGATTTTCGAGTTGCGCACGTTCGTGCAGCGGATCATGAATCCGGACCCCGACGTGGCGTTCGGGCTTCCGCTGAAGGCGATCGCCGGAAGGCAGCCCAGGGAGTTGAGCTTGGCCGCGCAATAGATCGAGATGCCTTCGTGCAGCGCCAGCCACGCGTCGCCGAGTCCCGCATTCGCCGTCGCGAAGTCGCCTTCGCTGAGCCCGCCGAGGTACGCGCCGCCCTGGCCGCTTGGGGCGGCAGCGAAGACTTGATCGTTGCTGCTCGTGCCCATCTGGCGGATCCAGGCCTGGGTTCCGGCAACGTCGTAGCGCGCCAGCCAGACATCGTTGTTGCCCGCGCTGGGTCCGCCGAGGCTGCCGCCCGTGTACCCGCTGAGGTAGACGCCGCCTGATCCATCCTGCGTGCAAGCATAAGAGCGGTCGAGCACGCTGGTCCCAAGCTGTCGGATCCAGGCCTGATTCCCTGCGCCGTCGTAGCGCGCCAGCCAGGCATCTTCGCCGCCGTAGTTCGGCGCGCCAAGATTGCCGCGGGTGATCCCGCTCACGTAACCGGCGCCTGTCGCAGCGCCGGCAGCCGCGGTCAACTTGTCGTCAACGCTCGTTCCCAGTTGGCGAATCCAGATTTGATTGCCGGCGCTGTCGAAGCGCGCGAGCCACGCATCCTGGCCGCCCGCGTTGGTCCCGGCGAGACTGCCGGACGTGGTGCCGCCGATGCAAACGCCGCCGGTCCCATCCGCTGCAGCAGCGGACACATCGTCGTACGCGCTCGTTCCGAATTGCCGAATCCAGATCTGATTCCCAACGCCGTCGTAGCGCGCCAACCAGCAGTCGCTGTCGCCCGCGTTCGGCGCGCCGAGAGCACCTGCGGTCCGGCCGCCCACATAGACCCCGCCCGCACCATCCGGCGCGGCGGCGTAGGCACCGTCGGCGGAACTCGTGCCGAGTTGGCGGATCCAGACCTGATTTCCTGCGCCGTCGTAGCGCGCCAACCAGGCGTCGCTGACACCCGCGGAGATAGCGCCGAGGTTGCCCCAGGTGCTGCCGCTCACGTACACACCGCCGATCGCGTCCGCTGCGGCCGCGGTCACGTTGTCCCAGTGGCTGGTCCCGAATTGTCGGATCCACACCTGATTTCCCGCACTGTCGTAGCGCGCCAGCCAGGCATCGAAAAGACCTGTGAGCGGCGCGGCGAGATTGCCCTCGGTGTGGCCGCCCACATAAACACCGCCCGAACCGTCAGACGCTGCGGCGAACAGCGAGTCGCTGCCGCTGGTTCCCAGCTGACGGATCCAGGCCTGGTTCTGCGCGGATGCGGGGAGCGCGACGGTGGAGGCGAGCACGAAGCTCAGTGCCGTGATGCTGTAGTGATTCATCGAGTGGTATTGGACATTCATGCAATGCACCGTGTGCTGCTCAGGGCCTGCGGTGCAGCGAGTGCGCCGAGAGAATTCGCGCAACCGATCCGTCGCGCGCTGGAAGTTCGGTTCGTACTGGTACGACGAACTCCCAAAGTAACCAGGAAATGCGTACGGAGTCAGGCGACTTTGTCCGCAGTCAAGAAACCGAAACCTGACGCATCGAGTCGGGTAGCTCCTGGCAGGGGGCGAATGCCTCCCCTGCCGAGCACCTTGTTCATTCCGATCCAACTCGACTCAACGACCTTCTTGCCCGGAGATCAGGCAGATCCGTGTACGGAGTCAGGTGACTTCGTCCACAGTCAAGGAACCTAAACCTGACGCGGGGAGTGGGATAGCTCCTGGCAGGAGGCGCAGGCCTCCCCTGCCGAGCACCGTGTTCATCCCGATCCAACTCGACTCAACGACCTTTTCGCCTGGAGACCAGGCAGATCCGAGATCCCCATGATCCGATTCATCGACAGGCGCGCCGGAGCGATTCTGTGTGCGAGTTTGCTGAGCTTCGCGAGCGTCGACGCCTTCGCGCAGTCCGGCGTCGTTGCCTGGGGCGAGAACCTTAGCGGTCAGTGCAATGTGCCGCCGCTCCAAGGCATGTCCGCTTTCGCCGAGATTTCAGGCGGCTTCACACACTCGCTGGCGCGGCGCAACGATGGCTCGGCAGCAGCTTGGGGCCAGAACTTCTACCATCAGTGCGATATCCCCACTCTCCCTCCCGGGATCTTTTTCGCCGAGGTGGAAGCGGCCAACAACTTTTCCGCTGCGCGGCTCAGCGACGGTTCGATTGTCGCGTGGGGCAGCAACGACAACGGCCAATGCAGTGTTCCAGCGCTTCCTGCGGGCCTGACCTATGTCGAAGTTTCCGCGGGCGGCTCCTACATCGCTGCTCGGCGCAGTGACGGCTCCGTCGTGTGCTGGGGTTCCAACAGCAGCGGTCAGTGCAACACGCCTGCATTGCCTTTAGGACTGAGCTACGTCGAAGTGGCTGCAGGTACGAGTCACACGCTCGCGCGGCGCAGCAACGGTTCCGTCGTGGCCTGGGGCTCGGACCTCCGGGGCCAGTGCACTGTTCCCGCGCTCCCGGCAGGCTTGAGCTACGTCGAAGTCGCCGCCGGCTATGTCCACTCCGTCGCGCGACGCAGCAACGGCTCGGTCATTGCCTGGGGCGACAACACCTATGGTCAGTGCAATGTGCCCGTTTTGCCCGCCGGACTCACCTATGTTGAGGTGGCGGCAGGAGATGATCACACGCTCGCTCGCCGCAGCAACGGCTCGGTCGTGGCTTGGGGCAGGAACAACTTCGGTCAGTGCAATGTTCCCGCCGCACCGGGCGGGCAGCGCTATCTCGAAGTGTCGGCGGGCAGTTCGCACAGTTTGGCGCGCTACGGTGTCGAGTGCGCCGCGGCTGTGATCTACTGCGCGCCCAAGAACAACTCGCTCGGCTGCACGCCGAGTATCGGCTCCGCCGGCGTGGCCAGCGCTTCGTCCACGCTCGGCTTCAGGGTCAGCGGTCGCAACGTGCGCAACCAGAAAGTCGGCTTGCTGCTTTACGGATCCAGCGGGCGCGCGGCGACAGTTTTCAGCGGCGGCATCCTGTGCATGACGCCGCCGATCAAACGCTCGCCGCCGCTTCAGTCGGGCGGTAGCACGCTACCGACGAGCGATTGCAGCGGCGAGTACTCGATCGACATGAACAGCTTTGCCTGCGGCGCACTGGGCGGCACGCCGGCGCCGGCACTGCGCGTCGTGGGCAGTGTGATCGACTGTCAGTTCTGGGGGCGCGACCCGGGCTTCCCGGCGCCCTTCAACACGACGTTGACGGATGCCGTCGAGTACACGATCTGTCCTTAAGCGCACATCCTAGAACGCCTGCGCCTGTTGGAACGCGATCAGGCCACAGACGAGCTGAAGCATCGCGAGGTCGTTGGCGGCGATTCGTCAGCTCGCCCCGCAGCTGCCGCACGAGCTGAGGCAGAGGCTCGCGCGAGCACGACGGTGGTCTGCCGCGCTTTGTCGAGCGCGAGCTCTATGGCTATCTGCAGTGCGGCATTCTGGCCTTCGATTTCGCGCGTGTGCATTGCTCGGGCTGCGGCCGCGACGATGCGGCGACGCGACCTTATCGACGACTCGAGATGGAGTGCAAGTCAGCCGTCAGTACCCGGTCAAGGCCGCCATCCTTTTCAATTTCGCCAGCTGAACGAGCACGGCCTGAGATTCGTCGTGAGCTGACATCGCACGCCGCTGCTACGAGTACTTGGCGATGCCGTGCGAGAGCGCGTAGGTCAGCGGCGTCGACAGCAGCGCTTGCGCGCGCGATCCGATGGTGAATTTCCGCTGCGGCGAAAACACTTCGTCCAATTCGCAGCGGCCGTTGAGGATGCGATCCGCGGCATAGGTTCCGAGTGCCGCCGCCCAGGGCAGGCCGGTTGCGGCTCCCGCGTACCAGATCGGGCCGCGGGCCGGATCGAGGCCCATGACCGGCAAGAGATCCTTGCTCACACCCAGCATGCCGGACCAGACCGACTCGAACTCGATCGATACGGCGGGAAACCTGGCGCGGAATTGCGCGAGCATTCGTCGCGCGAAAGGAAGCATGGTCGTGGGCGGCGAATGCGCGAACGTGGTGGCCAGACTCCCGCCTCCCAGGAGCAGACGATTGCCGCCCGCAACGCGAAAGTAGTTGTAGATCGGGTCCGAATCCCAGGTCAGCAGGTGATCGCCGGCGAAAACTTTGCGGATCTCCGCGTCGGGCAGCGACCGCGACATGCCCAAAAAAGTCTGCACGTGGTAGATCTGCTGCTCGAGGGCGCAGAGCTCGGGAATGAACCGATCGGCGCACACAACCACGTGCGACGCCCGGACCGAACCGCCTGCGGTATCGACCCCGTGCTCTCGGATCCGGATGGCCGCGCTACCTTCATAGATCGATACCTGCTGGCTCTCGAGCAGGTTGCGAAGTGCCTGACAATAGGCATAGGAGTCAATGGCAAACGTACCGCCAAAGCGGACACCACCGTTGTACTGCGAAGTACACAGCGCAGTCGCGATCCCATGCCGGTCATACAGTCTGCTTGGAAAGCCAAGCTCCGTGCGCGCGCGATGTTCCCCCTGGACCGAGCGCCATCCGAGCGGACCGCTCGAAACACACAGTGAGTCCTGGACCCGATAGTCGCACTCGAACGCGTGCTCCAGGATATTGGCCCGGATCAACTCGACCCCCGAAACGACGAACTCCCAGATTTGTGCGGCCTGTTTCGAACCGTGACTCGAAACCAGCGATCCTAGTTCGAGCTCTGAAGCCGGGGTCACGAAACCAGAACTCTTGCCGCTCGCGCCACAGCCGCAGAAGCCTCGCTCCACGACGACCGCAGCGACGCCCGCCCGGCTCAAGCGTTGCGCGCACGACAAACCGGCCATGCCTCCGCCCACGATGACCACGTCGGCATGAACTTCAGCCTCGAGCCGGCGGGCGGGTCTGGGCGCTCTTAAGCCGTACCAGAATACATCACTATCCACGGGGACTCTCCGTCGAAGGCGGTATCGAGCGCGCGTCCAGGGTCAGGACAAAGCGACCCCGCCAACATTCCCTCACACGTCTTGCCGCCACTCGAGCCGATGCATGAGCACTGCGAGCCTTGGACCCGTGCATCGGAACTTCAGGTGCTGGATCATGCACTCACGGTAGCACCGCGAAGGGTCATGGGGCAGTGCCTTGCTCACATGCTTGGCGGTCTCTCGTCCCTTTGGCTTTGCGGTCGAGCCAGTCCGGACGCGGCAGCGTTGTGGTGCTCGCGTTCAGGCTGAGCGCGCGCCATCATGCCGCGAGGACTGGAATCGATATCATGAGCCGAATCCCCGTTTGCATCGCGGCCTTCGTCGTGACGTTCGCGACCTCGTTCGCGCAGCGCGCGCTAGACGGCAAGCAGGACGTCTTGCTGCGGCTCGCCGACGCCGAGCAGCAAACCAGCGGTTGGGGGACGGCGAAGGACGGCGTCTCGGTCGGCGGCGGACCGCTCGAGGTCGGCGAGTTCTCGAGCGAACACGGCTTCGGAACGCACGCGCCGGCTGAGCTCGTGTTCGCGACCGGCAAGCGCTACCAGATCTTCTTCACGCGCTTCGGCGTCGCGAGCGAAATGGCGAAGAACGGTTCGATCGCGCTCGAGGTTTGGGGCGACGGCGAGAAGCTCTGCACGAGCCCGCTGCTGCACGGCGGCGACGCGGCGGTCGAGGTCTCCGTCACGATCGCGAAGGTTGAGCGCCTGAAGCTCGTCGTCAGCGACGGCGGCGACGGCAACGGCGCCGATCACGCAAACTTCCTCGAACCGCAACTATGGGTCGGCTCGATGTCGACGCTGCCGCGCGTGCCCACGCTCGAGTTCGTCGGCGACCCGCCGCCTTCGAAGTCGCCGCTCTCGATCTGGCTCCGCCGTCCGGCCTCGCGCTTCTTCGAAGCGGCGCCGCTCGGCGACGGCAGCCTCGGCGCGCTGCTCTTCGGCGGCGTCGCGCACGAACGCATCGCGCTCAACGAAGCGACCCTGTGGTCGGGTTCGGTCCAGGACGCCGATCGCGCCGACGCGCACGAGCATCTCGCCGAAATCCATCGCCTGCTGCTCGAGGGCAAGAACGTCGAGGCGCAGCAACTCGTCAATGCGAGCTTCACCTGCAAAGGCGCGGGCTCCGGCCAAGGCAACGGCGCGCACGTTCCGTACGGTTGCTATCAGGCGCTCGGCGACTTGAAGCTCGACTTCTTCGGCGCGGACGGGCGGCCCGTTTCTGGCGCCATCGTGAACTATCGACGCGAGCTCGACCTAGGCGACGCGATCGCGCGCGTCTCGTTCGAGTCGAACGGCACGAAGTTCACGCGCGAGCTCTTCGTCAGCCGTCCGGCGCGAGCGCTCGCCCTGCGTCTTCGTGCCGACAAACCCGGTTCGATCAGCTTCGACGCGAAACTCGCGCGTCCCGAGCGTGGCAGCTGCAGCTCGCGCGGCGATCACGGTCTCGCATTGGCCGGCGCGCTCGAAAACGGAGTCGGCGGCGACGGCGTGCACTACCTTGCGCGGCTCGAGGCGACCGCGCACGGCGGCCAGCTCGAAAGTCGCGACGGTGTCCTGCGCTTGCGCGGCGCCGACGAGGTCGAACTCGTGCTCTCCGCCTCGACAGATTACGCGGGCCCGATCGCCGGCGAACTCGACGGCGCGAATTTCGAGAGCGCGGTCGAGCGGCGCGTGCTCGCCGCCAAGACCAAGGGTTTCGACGCGCTTTTTGCCGAGCATCGCGCCGAGCATCGCTCGCTTTTCGATCGCGTCGCGCTCGATCTGGGATCGAGCGACGGCTTTGGACTGCCGACCGACGAACGCCTCGAGCGCTTCGCGGACGGCGAGCCGGACAGCGCGCTCGCCGCGCTCTACTTCCAATTCGGGCGCTACCTGTTGATCTCGAGTTCGCGGCCAGGCGGTTTCCCCGCGAACCTGCAAGGTCTGTGGGCCGAGGAAATCCAGACGCCTTGGAACGGCGATTGGCACCTCGACGTCAACGTGCAGATGAACTACTGGCCGGTCGAGTCGACCAATCTTGGCGAATGCGAGCTGCCGCTCGTCAGCTTGGCCGAATCGCTCGTCGCCCCCGGCGCGAAAACGGCGCGAGCGTACTACGGCGCGAAGGGCTGGATCGCGCACGTCATCACCAACGCGTGGGGCTACACCTCGCCCGGCGAGGACGCGGTCTGGGGCGCTAACAACGGCGGCAGCGGTTGGCTGTGCGGCAATCTTTTCGAGCACTGGAACTTCACCAGGAATCGCGACTACCTCGAGCGCATTTATCCCACTCTGCGCGGCTCAGCCGAGTTCTATCTGGACGCGCTCGTCGAAGAGCCGTCGCAGCACTGGCTCGTCAGCGGCGTCTCGAATTCGCCCGAGAACGCGTTCCGTCTGAAGGATGGACGCACGGCCTACACCTGCATGGGCCCGACGATGGATCAGGAAATCGTGCGCGAGCTATTCGGTCACGTCAGCGAAGCAGCGCGCGTGCTCGGTCGCGACGCGGAGTTCGCGAAGAAGCTCGAATCGGCTCGCGCGCGACTCGCTCCGTTCCAGATCGGCGCGCACGGACAACTGCAGGAGTGGCTCGAGGACTACGAGGAGCCCGAGCCGCAGCATCGCCACGTCTCGCACCTCTACGCGTTGCATCCGTCGGACCAGATCACGCCTCGCGGCACGCCGGAACTCGCCGCCGCCGCGAGGAAAACGCTCGAGCGCCGCGGCGACGGCGGAACCGGTTGGTCGATGGCCTGGAAGATTTCATTCTGGTCGCGCCTGGGCGACGGCAATCACGCGCACTTGATGCTGACCAACTTGCTCAAGCCCAATCGCGTGCGCGGCTTTGACATGAACCGAGGCGGCACCTATCCCAATCTTTTCTGCGCGCACCCGCCGTTCCAGATCGACGGCAACCTCGGCGCAACGGCGGCAATCGCGGAGATGCTGTTGCAAAGCCATCGCGAGCGCGACGGCGAGGACTTCACGATCGCGCTGCTGCCTGCGTTGCCGAGCGCGTGGCCGTCGGGCTCTGAGCGCGGACTGCGCGCCCGCGGCGGACTCGAGGTCGCGATCGAGTGGAAGGATTCGAAGCTCCTGCACGCGAGTTTGAAGCGCGTCGCCGGCGACGACGGCGAAGTTCGTGTGCGAGCCGGCGTTCCGCTCACCGTGAAGCGCAACGGCGCCTTGATCGCGACGAAGTCCCCAGAGCCTGGCCTGCTCGTCTTCCGCTGCGAGCGAGGTACCAGTTACGAGCTGGCGCCGAAGCCCTGACTTCGTCGCGCGAGCGATCCGCTCGCTCGCTTGCGCAGCTGCAGCAGGCCGCCGGCGCTGGGCGCGAGCCGACGACCACGGGCAGCACGACTCGCACGGCCTGCGGCGACGCAGCGTGAGAATTCGACGCGAGCTTTGCCGGCACGCAGGCGCTGGAATTTTGCGTTGACACTTGCGCGCCGGGCAGGTGTATTGCGGGCCGTGCCGAACTGGTCGCCTGTTCAAAAACGCCGCCGGCGCGGTTCAAATCCAGTTCAACTCGGAATGAGCGAAAAGCAAATCAACCTCGCCATCTTCGGTCCGGGTTTCGGAGCGCAAGACCCCGACGCGAAGTGCTCCGCGAACTCGACTTGCGTGAGTCTGTGTGCGCGGGAATCGGCGCTCGAAGGTAGCGCGATTTTGAGGCGGACTCCCTTCAGGCCCTGACAAACACCCACACCACTCCAACCCCCCCCCCGATCAAGAATCATGAGCACCCTGCAAGTGAGCAACGAAGCAATTGCGCCGAATGCCGGGCGACTATTGATTGCCGGATTCATGGCCATATTCGCCGCCGGTGTCGGCTTCGCGATCCGCGGCGGCATCTTCGATAACTGGGGTGCGGAATACGGCTTCACCGCCGGGCAGCTTGGCGCGATTGGCGGCGCGGGCTTCTCCGGCTTCTGCTTCGGGATCATCGTCGGTGGGGTCACTTGCGACAAGATCGGGTACGGCAAGCTGGTGGTTCTCGCTTTCGCGCTGCACGTGCTCTCCGCGGTCGTCACCTTCACCGCCGCCGGTGCGAGCGCCTACCAAAGCCTGTATTGGGGCATGTTCATTTTCGCCTACGCCAACGGCACGCTCGAAGCCGTGGCCAATCCGCTCGTCGCCACCCTTTATCCCGGCAACCGCACTCACTTCCTGAACATCCTGCACGCTAGCTGGCCCGCCGGGCTTGTGGTCGGCAGCGCGCTGGGCTGGTTCTTGGACGACAGGATGAAGCTGAGCTGGCAGATGCAGCTTTCGCTCTATCTCATCCCCACGCTCGCCTACGGAGTGATGTTCCTCGGGCAGCACATGCCCAAGTCAGAAGCGTCCAAGCAGGGGTTGAGTGTCGGCGAGATGTTCAAGGACGTCGGCGTCCTCGGCGCGCTGGTCGTGTGCTATCTGCTCACCCTGTTCTGCCAGAGCGCGCTGGGACTCTCGCCCGCTGTAGGCTACGGAATCGGCGGCGTGTTGCTGATTGCGGTCGCGATCATGACGCGCTTCTCCATCGGCTCGTTCCTGCTGTTCACGTTGTTCATCGCCCAGGCGCTCGTCGGTTCGGTGGAACTCGGCACGGATGGCTGGATTCAGAACATCACGGGCAACTTGTTCACCTCCGAGGAAGGCAAGTATCTCTTCATGTGGACCTCGGCCATCATGTTCAGCCTGCGATTCTCCGCGAACTTCATCGAAAAACGGCTCGGCCTTTCGCCGGTGGGAATTCTCGTGATCTGCGCGATTCTGGCTTGTGTCGGGCTGAACTTGGCCAGCAACATTACTTCGCTCTTCGTCGCGTTCCTGGCGCTCGCGGTTTATGCCGTCGGCAAGACTTTCTTCTGGCCGACGATGCTGGCCGTGGCTTCGGATCGCTTTCCACGCACCGGCGCCATCGCCATCAGCATCATGGGCGGCATCGGGATGCTGTCTGCGGGGATGATCGGCACACCGGGTCTCGGCTATGCCAAGGATCGCTTCTCGACTGAAGCACTGAGCCAGTCGAATCCGGCTGCCTTGCAGGCCTACGAAGCCGAGAAGCCGAGCAAGTTCCTGTTCTTCGCCGAGGCCAAGGCCCTCGACGGCACCAAACTGGCCAGCGCACAAAAAGTCGCGCCGGACCAGCGCACGCCCGAGCAAAAAGCGGTGGCCGAGGCGAGCATCGCCGGCGATCGCAAGACGCTGAAAACCGATGCCTACATTCCGGCCACCATGGCCGTGATCTACCTGCTGCTGCTGCTCTACTTCAAGACCATCGGCGGCTACAAGGTCGTGCATTTGAAAGGGACCACTGCGGCGCCCCAAGCCGCCGACGCGTGAGCGCCGACGCGTGAGCGCCGACGCGTGAGCGCAGTCGCGTGAGCGCAGTCGCGTGAACTGCGACGGCCCAACCAAACCGGCGCGACCGACAAAAAGCCGGCGAATTCGGGCGAAATTCATCGCTTGTCCGGCGTGAGCTGCGGCGACACGCCGCCGCCTTCGACGACGGCAAAATCGTCTTCTCGATCGCCATGAACAGCTCCGACCACGCCGGTCTCGGCGGGAGGCCCGACGCGGGACTCGTGGTCGTCGCCAGTTGAATGACGCCACCTGCGACGCCGAGCGAGCGCTATGCCTACATCAATGCGCGCTTCGTCGATGCGGACCGGGCTCCGTGGAGTGGCGTGCAACTGGTCGCGATCCCGCCGAGCTTTCTTTCCAAGTGGAATCCGGGCGAAGGCGCGCTCAGTGACGCGGACGGCCGATGTGTACGGAGTCAGGTGACTTCGTCCGCAGTTGGATGCCCCTTACGCGGCGCAGTCTCCCCGCTCGCGCTCAGTGCTTCTCGAAAAGTTTGGCGAGGTCGATCGGCTCGAGCTGAGTCGTCTCGCCGGCGCGCACGGCGATGTCGTCGCGAGCGAGGATCGCTCTGCCCTCGGTTGCGCTGCCGCGTCGCACGAAGAGTCGGTAGCTGCCCGGTTCGAGGTTTTGCATGCTGATGTTGCCGTCTTTGGAATTGTGTTGCGACCAGCCGTGGCGCCAGTTGCCTTGCACGGTTCGTTCGATGTGGAAGTAATAGTCGCCGCGGTGCGTGTCGGGCGGGAACACAACACTGCACTCGAACGCTCCCGCGCCGACTAGAGCGATGCGCAGGTCACGCGCACCGGGGATCACCTTGACGGATGCGCTGAGGTAGCCGCGAGCGTTCGCCCCGAGGTCAAGACCGTCGTAAGGTTCCGCGGAGCGCAGCGCGAAGTCGCCGTTCGCGTCGGTCGTCTCCATGATATGGGGCGAACCTTTGAAGATATTGATCCCGACGGACGCGCCGGCGATCGGCTTTCCGTCCTGGTCGAGAACCTTGCCCGACGCGACGATCGGCGTCGGCGCCAGCACGATGTCGCCGAGATCGTGCACGCCGTGGGACCACTGCGACGCGAGCTCGATACGCGCGGCGAGCGAGTCGGGCTTGTTGCGCGAGACGCAGAGCACAAGTAGCGGCACACCACCGTCTGCGGCATCATCACCGTAGGCGAGCGAGAATCGCCCGTCGGTGTCCGTGGTAACTCTGCCGCAAATGCAGGCGATCGTCTCGTTCTCGCCGCGGTTGAAGAACTCGGTGCGCGTCGGCGACGGGAGCGAGAAGAGGTCCGTCTCGACGAGGACGTTCGCGAGCGGATGCTTCGATGCATCGACGAGTCGGCCGACGAAGGTCGGCGAGGTACTCCCGAGCTTCATCTCGACCTGGACCCGCTCACCGGCTTTCGCAGGACCTTGAAACCGCCTGACCCAAGTGTACGAGGCCGTGTTCGGTTTGACTTTGAACGCGAGCTCTCTGCCTAGTGCGACATTGCGAAAAAGTGTGTGTCCGGCTTTCGCTTCACCGCGAACATGCGGACCGGGACCGCCGCTCCAGCCGCGCGTCGGCCCCCTGCCGATGTCGTCCGGTAGGTCCGCTGCGATCATGAGTCGCGGGTCGACCTCGAGGTTCACGCTGCGACCATCGCTCCAGTTGACGACGAGCTCGACTTCTCCCAGAGCAGGCAGCTGTAGTGCGATGGATTCCTTCGGCACTACGTTCGGATCGAGCGCAATCTCCGGTGGATTCGCCACACAGATCTCCGGCGCGATCGACCAGGCAACAGTTCCAGCGACCACATTCCACCTGTCGATGGCATACGCGATTCCGAAGCCGGCGTGCACGAAGCGTGCAGCGCCGTGTTCATCGCTGATGCTGCGCAGCATGGGACCGGCGAACGAATCTTTGGGTGGATTTCGATATTGAATGAGAACGGGCACGTTCGGCGCCGGCAGTCCCTCAGCATCGCGCACGTTGACCAGCACATCGAAGTCGGGGAAAAGCGCGAGGTGGCGCTCCGGCTCGTCCGATCTGTTGCGGACCGAGCGCCCCCAGAGCGAACCTGAGCGCGCAATCAAAGTCGTGTTCTCGCGCGCTCCCGCGATCAGGGCCTTGCCGTGCTCGTCGCTTCGCGCGAGCTGGCCGGAGCGTGCAGCCTGCGCGTCGTCTTCGCCGTAGTCATCGAGCGTGGGCTCCCAGTCCGCAGCCCGGTCGAACGATTCCTTGTCGTACGGCTTGCGCTCGTACCAGCGAACCTCCGCGTCCGCGATCGGCGCCCTGGTTCGGCCGTCGACGACCACGCACGTGAACGTTGCCTTCACATTCGGCAACGGTTTGCTGCCGTTCTCGTCCTGCGCGAACCCCGCGCCGGCGAGCAGTGTGGCCCAGGCGAACACGTGAAGCACGAATTGCGGCGACATGGGCGGCGTAAAAAGTCTACAGACCGCGCGCTCTGCGGTTACGTTTCCATTGCGGGGGCAGCGGAGTCAGGTGACCTCGGCCAGCGTCGGATCAAGCCATTTTGGACGAAGTCACCGGACTCCGTGCGCTGAGCCTCGCTCCGAGGTACGGAGTCGGGGGGCATTGTCCGGGGTCGAGCGCCACTACTGTGGACGAAGTCACCTGACTCCGTACGCGATTCCCGCAACTCGCTAGGATCAGACCGTCCGTCGACGGCCCCTTTTCCAACAGGAGATTTTCCGCCATGCATCGCTTCGCTCCTTGCGCACGTGTGGTCGCGTCCTCCATTTCTTTCTTCGCACTCGCGGGCCCGCTCGCCGCGCAGCTGATCGAGTTTGCCGTGCCCACTGCGAATAGCCGGCCGTACACGATCGTCGCCGGTCCCGACGGCAACATGTGGTTCACCGAATCGGTCGGCAACAAGATCGGTCGGATCACCCCGCTGGGGACGATCACGGAGTTCCCTGTGCCGACCGCGGCCAGCGGACCTTACGGCATCACCGTCGGTCGCGACGGCAACATCTGGTTCACGGAGCGCTACGCCAATCAGATCGCGAAGCTCGACATCGTCACCGGGCAGATCCAGGAGTATCCGATCCCAACCTGGGACTCGCAGCCATGGAAGATCGCGCTCGGCGCTGATGGTTTGTTGTGGTTCACCGAAGAGAACATGGACCAGCTCGGCAACATCGACGTGTTCGGCACCATCACCGAGTTCCCGATGGGCACGATCGGCTGCTGCTTCCCGACCGGCATCGCGGCAGGACCCAGCGGCAATCTTTGGTACACGCTCGAGATCGGCGATCAGATCGGGCAGATCCAACCCGGTCCACTGTTCACGCAGTTCACGATCCCTTCGATCCAGGTCCTGCCCTGGGACATCGCGCCAGGTCCCGACGGGAACATGTGGTTCACGGAACTCTCGGGACGAGCGGTCGGCCAGATCACGCCGCAAGGCGGCATCACAGAGTTTCCGATCGCCGGCGCGTTTTCCGGCATCGCCGGAATTACCACGGGTTCCGACGGCAACCTGTACTTCACGGAGAACGATACGCACCAGGTCAGCGGCATGACCACGGCGGGCAATGTGTTCCAGACCTGGCCGACCAGCGATCGGCCGCTGAGCATCTGCGCGGGATCCGACGGGAATCTTTGGTTCACGGTCGCCGACGGCAACAAGATCGGCCGCTGGCAACTCGCGCAACCGGGCACGCAGCATGTGCTCTCGATGGACACGCGCTTCGTGCCGCAGATCCGCAATGCGCGCCTTGGAGAAACCGTCCAATGGAGTTTCACGGGGCCGAGCACGCACTCGGTCTCGGACGCAACCGGCTTGGGCCTGTTCGCTTCGGGCGCGAGGGAGCCCGTGTCCTTTTACTCCTACTCTTTCCCCGCGGCGGGCGCGTTCCTCTACAAAGACATCTCGCAGGCCTTCAGCCGCGGCGCGATCAACGTGCGCGTCAATTTGCCGGCGGTGGCGAACGTCGGAGTCCCGTTCAGCATCGGCTGGGCAATAGGGTCGATGCCCACGGGTTTCATCGAGGACCTGATCGTTCTCACGCCCGGTGCGCCGGGTTATGTGAACGTGGTCTCGAGCTCCGGCAGCGGCACGCTCTACACGCCGAACGTCAGCGGCCAATACTTGTTCCGCGCGCGCATGCGCAATCTCGCGACGGGCAACGCCAGTGCCTACTCACGCCCGGCCGCAGTGACCGTGCCGTAGGAATACCGTACCAGGTTCGACTTCGATATCTGGAGCGCGCGATCAAGCGCGCTGCGCAGGTGTCGAAGTCGAGCCTGGTACCGTATTCCTACCCGCCCAGCAATTCTGGCTGAGCGAGCAGCGCGGTGTGCAACTGCTCCGCAAGCCAGCGCTGTCCGGCGACATTGGGGCAGTGTCCGAGCGCCGGAATGGTCAGCTGTTCCACTTTGTTCTGCCTGAGCACAGTGCCGAACGAGATCACCTGGAAGCCGACTTCCCGCGCCTTGGCTCGCAACCAGTCCGTGTGCTCCTGCTGCTTGTTCCGATAAAGCGGATCGCGCTCGAAGTCCGGCACTTCGAACCACACGGGTGTGGCACCGATCGCGCGACATTTCGTCGCGATCCGCGTCAGTGCCCAGTGATCGATCCGGCCGAGCATCGGCGTCACGCGACGGCGGAGTTCGCGCTCGTCGATCCCCGGCTCCAGCCCGACCTGCTCGAGGATCTGGGCAAGCTCGGGCGGCCAAGGACGGGGATGGCGCAAGACTTCGCGCA
>JAYUUV010000257.1:0-22424 GCA_043754695.1 Planctomycetota bacterium | reverse complement strand
GGTCGAACCGGGCGTGGAGACGCCGTTGGTCGCATTCACTACCCCGGTCTTGTTGTTCAGCGCGTTGTTCGGCCGGACATCGTCCTGGTAATCGACGACTTCGAAGTGGACCGACAGGCCCCCTTGGATCAAGGATCCATCGATCCCGAAGGCTCCGCCGGAATTGACGTTGCCGGTCTGGTCCGCGCCTTCGTCGTCCGTGTAGCCCGCGCCGAGCATGATGCTAGTTTCGCCGGAAGCGCCAAACGCACCTTCCTGCTTGCCGATGCCCGTGCCGAGCGCGTTGACCGCGATGCGCGCGGTCCAGCTGATGTCGCCTTCCATGCCATCGACGCCGTTCTGCAGCGCGGCCCACCATCCGAGATGGTCGTACACGCCGCTGAGTTGGACACCGTCCTCGCGGCCCTGGAAGTTCTGCGAGTTGAAGGTGTGGTCAAGCAACACCATGTTGTTGTCGTTGACCATGAAGCCCGACCAAAGGAAGGGCTTCTTGAAACGGCCGGCCTGACCGCTGACGCCTTCCGCGATCTTGAAGGTGGCGAATGCGTCCAGCAGGGTCGCCGTGCCATCCTTCGTCGGGTCGCTGGAATTGGCGGCATCGATCGACATGAACGCACCGTAGTCGCCCTGCGAGGCGTTGACCTCGAGGCGTGCGTTGTCCAGCAGGAAGCCGCTGAGGTCCTGGTTGCCGGCGGCTGTGGATGCGTCGACATCGTTCGACCTCACGCCGCGTCCGCGGACGAAGCCGTTGATGCCGAACGCGCCTGCAGCGGGCGCGCCTTGATTCTGGGTGAGTGAGAGGATGTCCCGGTCGAGAGTCGACCACGCTCTGGTCTCATCGCCGCCGGCATATGCGAGCGAACCGGCCGAGGTAATGGCCAGCGCTCCAATCACGAACTTGTTCATTGAGAAAACACTCCAAAGAGAGAGGGAGACAGACACGAACGGGATGGGGAGGTTCGGTGGAGGGCGACGTTACGCACGTCCCGGAGGGAGTTCCAACATTTTTTTGCGCTGGCGCTCCCCGCTGTACGAGTTCGGCGAAAAGCGCGTCGATGCGGACAGGCAGCTTGGACGTCGTCGATCGAGCACGACGTAAGCAGTTGCAAATAAATGACTTATGTCAACCACCGGACGCTCGAGTCTCGTTCCGACGCGCCATTCCGGTGGGCAAGTCAGTCGCTTGGCGATGAACTCGCTGGCGACTTCACTCAGCACTTGCGCTCGCGGAAGACTCAATCCGCCGCGCCGCTGCGCCCGCGCTTGATCTCGCCGCGCATGCGCTTTTCCGTCAGGCGTCGCTCCTTCGAGCCGCGCGTCGGCCGCGTCGAGCGGCGCTGCACTGGGCGATGCAGCGCGCCGCGCAATAGCTCCGCGAGCCGTTCGCGCGCGTCTTCGATGTTGCGCGACTGCGACCTGAAACGCGACGCGTGCAGCAAGATCTCTCCGCTCGTGGTCAGTTCGCTCGCGAGGCGCGTCAGCAGCCAGGCGCGCACGCGTTCGTCGAAACTGCGGCTCGCGGCCAAGTTGAAGCGCAGCGTGACGCGCGTTTCGACCTTGTTGACGTTCTGTCCGCCAGGCCCGCCCGCGCGCGAAGTCTCGAAGCTCAACTCCGAGCCGTGGACCGAGTGTTTGGGCCCGATTCGAAGCTCTGCGTCGCGCGCCTCGGCCACGCTCGCCTCAATTCGCCGCAGGCCGCGGTGCCTGGCTGCGCAGCATGGGGAAGGGGAAAATGCCTGTGTCGTGACCGTCGCTGAAACGGAAAGAGAGCGCGTAGTTCCCGACCAGACGCGCGTTCTCCTGCCGCAGATCCGCTGGCACGGCGCTCGGATCGTGCATGCGCACGCCGGTCAGTTCGTTCACGCAGCGCGCGCAAGGACAAATCGCGCGCAATTGTGCGGCGCTGTAGACCGTGCGCTCGCCATCGACCCACTCGATCACGAGCTTGGTCGGATCGCTCTTGATGATGAGCCGCGGATCTGCGTTCGACATGGTGGAGCCTGCGGGCCTAAAGTGCCCAAAGTGCAAATGGTGGGCAGGACCGGGGTTGAACCGGTGACCCCGTGATTTTCAGTCACGTGCTCTACCAACTGAGCTACCTGCCCCCCGGTCCGCATGGATGCCATGCCGACCGCTGCAAGGGCGGAGATTATCCAGCGCTTGGCGCCGAACGTCAACCGCGAACCCCGCGATCAGCTCTGCCAGGTGGCGAGGAACGAGCGTGCCGCGGCGACGTCGAGCGCGATCTGTTGCGTCAGCGCCGCGCGATTTTCGAAGCGTTTTTCGCTGCGCAGGCGCGTGGCGAAGAGGAATTCCACCTGTTTTCCGTAGAGATCGCCTTCGAAGTCGAGCATGTGCACTTCGACCTGGGCGCGCGACCCTTGGTCGTCGAGCGTCGGCCGGACGCCGATGTTCGCCACGGCGAGCTGTTCGCCGGAATGGCCAAGAATTCGTGCCCGGCCCGCGTAGACGCCCCGCGGCGGATGCAATTCATGGTGCAAGTCCAGATTGGCCGTAGGAAAGCCCAACTCGCGCCCGAGTTTCGCGCCGCTGACCACGTGGCCGAGCACCGCCACCGGCCTGCCGAGCATGCGCCGCGCGCTTTCGAGATCGCCCAGTTCGACCGCCTCGCGAATCGCCGTGCTGGATACCGCGCGGCCGCCAACGAGCACTTGTCCGACGACTTCGACGTCGTAGCCCTGCTGGATCAGCAGTTCCGGCCCGCCGCGGCGATCGCGGCCGAACTTGCTGTCGAAGCCGAGCACGAAGGCCTTCGCGCCCAGGCACTTCACGAGAATCTCCGAGGCAAATTCCTCCGCGGCCAGTTGGCGCAGCTCTTCGTCGAAGGTCAGCGTCAGCGTGTGTTCGATGCCCGCGCGCCGGAAGAACTCGAGGCGGTGTTCGAGGCTGGTCAGCGTGCGCGGTTCGCGACCGAGCAGCAGTTTCTTGGGATGGCCGGCGAACGTGACCACCGTCGCTCGCGCGCCGAGCTTTCGTGCTCGCGCGATGTTGGCGGCGAGAATTGCCTGGTGACCGAGATGGACGCCGTCGAAGACACCGATCGAGACCACGGCGCCGCCTGGAGCGGCGGGCGCGAGCGCCCGAACTTCTGCCGACTCGATCACCGACGAGCTTTCGAGAGCGCCCGTTCCTTGTAGCGATCCACGAGCGCGCCGAGCGCGGCGCGATGGCGCGCCTTGTCCGCGGGCGACATGCGATCGACGAGCAGCACGCCTTCGAGATGGTCGTACTCGTGCTGCACGATGCGGCTGGTGAAGCCGTCGAATTCGCGCTCGAAGCGTTCGCCGGCGACGTCGAAGTAAATGACTTTGCAGCGCTCGGGGCGTTTGACTTCGGCGTAGATGTTCGGGAACGAGAGGCAGCCTTCTTCGAAGCTGGTCAGGGGACCTGAGCGTTCGACGATCGAGACGTTGATCAGGGCCAGGTCGTCGGCGGGCTCACCGGAAGGATTGAGGATCAGGATGCGTTGGTTCAGGGAGACCTGGGGCGCGGCGAGGCCGACGCCGCTCGAGGCGCGCATGCGCTCGAACATCGCGGAGACTGTCGATTTCAGGCGCTCGTCGAAGACGGCGATCGGCTGCGCGGTCTTGCGCAGGATCGGCTCGGGGTACAGGGCGAGCGAGAATTCGAGCTTTTCGTCGGGGGAGGAGGTCATGGCGGGGAAGGGGTGTGGGGCATCTTGTAGCCGCGAGTGGCGAGTTGACCAAGAGCTGGGGGAGACGCCGGTACGGTGCCGGGTTCCTTTCCGTCCGATTCGGGTACGAATCGGACACACAGGAGCCCGGCACCAGCCCTGTCCGATTCGTGTACGGATCGGACAGCCGGCAGTCTGGACGGCATTTTCACTCCTAGATATGATCTCCGCCCCCCGGATACAGGTTTGGGGGCACGCGTGGATTACTCCAAACACCTGGAAAAGGCCGAGGAGGCCTTGCGCCGCAAGAACTTCGATTTCGCGATCGAGGTCTATCAGCAGCTGCTGGAACTCGAACCGGACCTGGGCGAGGCACGGCGCGGTCTGCGCCAGGCGCTGCGCAGGAAATTCGAGGCCAAGGGCGGCGGTCGATTCATGCGCGCGCTCTCAGGCGCGATGCCGCTGGCCACGGCGAAGGCGCTGCGCAAGGCCGGCCGCCACGACGCCTGCGCGAAGTCGCTGGAGAGCTACCTGGTCTCGAACCCGCTCGACGAAGACGCGAACCTGTTGCTCGGACTGTCCCTCGAGGATGCCGGCCACAAGAAGAGCGCCCTGGCGGTCTACGAATTCGTCGCCGAACTCGCACCGAAAAATTCCGAGGCACTCAAGCGCGCCGGCGCGTTGATGTACCGCGGCGGCGATCACGTGCGCGCGCTGGAGTACTACGAGCGTGCGCTCAAGGCCGATCCGCGCGACCAGGAAGCGCTCAAGGCGCGCAAGGACCTGTCGGCCGAGGCCGCGCTGACGAAGACGAACTTCGAGAACGTCTCGCACAGTCGCGACATCATGCAGAACAAGGAAGAGGCACGCGCGCTCGAACGTTCCAAGCGCATGCACCTTTCCGACGAAGAGCTGGCCCAGGAACGCGAACGGCTCGAAAAGAAATACAGCGACAATCCGAGCGATCCCGACGTGATGATCGAGTTCGCGGACATCGCCGAAAAATGCAAGGACCTGGAGACGGCCTCGAGCCTGGTCGACCGCGCGCTTTCCTACCGCAAGAATTCGTTCGACTTGATCTGCCGCGCGGGCGACCTGCGCGCCAAGCTCGTGAAGAAGGCGATTTCGCGCGCGGACAAGGAAGGCAAGGCTGACGAGGCCGCGCGTCTGGAGCAGGAGCTGATCGTCCACGAAGCGCACGACTATCGCCTGCGCGTTGAAGCGCATCCTTCGGACGTTGCACTGCGAGTCCAGCTCGGCAAACGGCTGCTGCGCGCCCAGGATGCCGACGGCGCCCTGGCCGAATTGCAGAAGGCCACGGGCGATCCGCGCCACGAGCGCGAAGCCCGCGCACTGCTCGCGCAGTGTTTCCAGACCAAGGGCTTCCTCGATCTGGCGCGCAAGGAGTACGAGCGCGCGCTAGGAGACGGCCGCGAACTCGACCTGCGTGCGAAGGAGATCCTGTACAATCTCGCCAGCATCGCCGTGGCCGAGGGCGACACGGCCCAGGCCCGCACGCTGTACGCGCGCATCTACGAAGTCGACGTCGGTTTCCGCGACGTCGCCGCCAAGATGGACGAATTGCGCAAAGCGCCCGGGCGCTGAACGCTGCTCACCGATCAATCCCACCCATCCCTGACCCGAAGAATTCCGCGGCCTCGCGCCGCCACCAGAACCCAGCATGGCAACCAGCAAGCAGTCACAGAAGCGCATCCGCACGAACGAGAAGGCCCGCATCGCCAACAAGGCCGTGCGCGGAGCGATGAAGACCGCCACCAAGCGCGTCGCGGTTGCGACCAGCGCCGCTGACGGCAAGAAGGACCTCGCTGAGGCGATGCGCAAGCTCGACAAGGCAGCCAAGGCCGGCGTGATCCACAAGAACGCCGCCGCGCGCCGCAAGAGCCGCTTGGCCAGGAAAGTCAACGCGCTGGCCAAGTCGTCCAAGTAGTTTTTCCGCGCGCCGCGGGCCGGGCGTTTTGCGCCTGGCCGGCGGCGTGTTTCACGGAATGAGTTTTCAGACCTCCGATTCTCACGCGGCCGCCGAGCACAGGCCCGTGCGCGTGGCCGCACTGCAGGCGGGGATTTTCGACGAAGCGCGCACGCTGGTCACCGAGCTGCCCGGATGGAGTCTGGTCAGCGCCGACGAAAAGCTCGGGCGGATCGAGTGCAGCAAGCGCAACGGTTTCCTCGCCGGCACTTCGCGCATCACGATCACGCTCGAATCGCCGCCGGGTATCCCTTCGACGACCGTGAATCTGCGCTCGGAATCCAGCGGCGGGATCCTCCGCGCCGATCGGCGGAATGTGGCGCAGTTCGTCGGGCTCTTTCAGCGCCGCGTCTGCCTGTAGATTGGTCGCAGTCGAGGCCGGCAGCTCCATCCTCCGCCAAGCGCGCGCGAATAGCGGAATACGGTACCAGGTACGACTTCGACACTTTCGTCTTCATCCGGGCGCAAAGCGCGCAGGTGAGGGATGAAAGTGTCGAAGTCGTACCTGGTACCCTATGACCTCGTCGGAGCAAGGCCGGGCAGTGCTATCTTCCGCCGAGCACGCGCGAATAGCGGAAGTAGACCTCGAGGCACAGGGTCGCCATGGCCGTCATGTAGACGCGGCCGCCGGCGTGGCCCCAGGCGTCCTTGGGATCCCACGAACCTTTCGCGTCGCCATCGTGGCGTTGGCTGCCGAGCAAGGCCTTCTTGGCCGACTTGTTCCATGCCTCCCAGCGCGGCCCGCCGAGTTGGAACAGTGCGTACGAACCGTAATACCAATAGTAGATGTCGTTGTTGAGGCCGCTTTCGTCCCACTCGGGCGGACGTGCTTTCAACAGCTCCGCGCCTTTTTGAACGAGCGGACTTTTCGCGGCGTCCCCGCCCATGAAGATGCGGCAGAGCAGCGCCACCGCCGTCATCGTCTCGCTCTTGTCCGACGGGTAGTCCTCGTTCAGTCCGGGCACACGCGACGAAGGCGATCCGGGCCGGTCATAGCCCGTTCGCCCCGTCAGCGGATCGGTGACATCGTCGAACCATTGCCGCGCGCCGACGAAGCTTTGCGCGTCGATCGAAAGTCCGCCGTCCTGTGCGGATGCCAGTGCGAAGACGCACCAGCCGGTGATCGAAGTGTCGTTCTGTCCATTCGGCGGGACGTCGTAACGCCACGCGCCGAAGCGATTGCGCGCGGCTGAAATGAAATCGATCGCACGCTGCGCCGAGAGTTTGATCAGCGGATTGCGCGAGAAGTAGTACGCCTCGCACATCGCCAGCGTCGCGATCGCGTGGTCGTACATGAACGAGTGGTTGCTCCGATCCGCGTAGCAACCGCTCTGCGCATCTTGGCGCTCGCGCAGCCACTTGACCGCCCTCGCGACCTGTTCTTGGTGAGGACCTTCGCGCGTCGTGCTGCCATCGCCAAGAAATGCAAGCAATGCGAGTCCGGTGATGCCGACGTCGTGAGCGGGTTCGCCCGGCCCGGCGCAACTTTGGCCTGCTTGAAGGTGGCCACAGTTCGACATGAACCCGTCGCAGTCCCACGATCCGTCCGCGGATTGGTGCTGCTTCAACCACTCGAGGCCGTCGTTCAGGACGACTTCGGTGCCCGCGCCGCCGTTGACCGCCGTCAGGTTCTTGTGACTGCCGATCCTGCCGCCATGTCTGCCGCCCGCGCGCCCCGCGACGGCGATGACATCGTTATCGGCGGACTTGGCCGCGAAGGGCGAATCAGAACGCAGATCGATTTCACCCAGCCGGGCTTCCGTCGGCTGCTCGTCGCCGCTCGCGTTGTGGTCGGAGGGTTCGGCTTCGCTGAGCAGAGCCTCGTCAAGAGGCTTGGGCCCTTCGATGACCTCCGGTGGCTCGGGTGGCGGAGGATCCTCGAAGGGCATCGCGGAAATCTGCTCGAGGGTGGCGTGGATCACCCGTGGACTCGAAGGGATGTGCTGCGGCCTGGGCAGGAGCCAGATGCAAAGCCCGATCGCCACGTGGGCTGCCAGCGAAATCGCGAACCAGGGAGCACTCGCCATCCACTCGTACAGCGCTTCGCTGGACGTGCGCCGCTGCTCCCAGGTCCTGGGCAGCGAACTTTTGACTTGGATCTTGGCGAAGTCTTCTTCGCTCATGGTCGAACTCCGAGCCTGCGCTGCGCGAAATTGGGGCGCGCGCTGCTTGTGCCTGTATACACCCGTGACCCCGGTCGGACACCGGCTGACGAACTACTGCTTGGTTGCCGGGGCCCTGAACACGTTCGGCGGCCACACGTAGGCGGCTTGCAATAGATCCGACAGGCCGTTGTTGATCCGCCAGTCCTGGATCCGATTGCGCTGACTCTCGACCCAGCCGCGCTGTCCCTCAGGTTCGTCGAAGGGCTCGACTGGTACGAGTTTGAATTCCTCCGGCCGCAGCACCATATAGCCGGCGAGATTGCCCGCCTTGTCAAAGAAGTCGAGCACCGGCGAGAGCTCACCGACCTCCGCCTTGTCCAGGAACGCGGCGGCGTCGGGATTGGTGATCCGCAGGCCTTCGATGATCATGAAATCGGACAGGCCGCGCGTGCCCTTCTTCGTTCCTCCGAATTGTTCGGCGAGTTCGCCCATGTCCTCGCCCTGTTCGATCCGCGCGCGCAAATCCTCCAGGCGTTTCTTGGCCCTTTCCACGCTTCCGGGTGCCTCCAGACCGAGCGCCAGTTGTGTCACCTGGACCGTGCGATTCTTGGACTGTTCGCGCGCCGCCTGGCGCTGGACCAGCTGCGCCCAACCGGGGCGCACGTAGCGGTCATTCGAGACACGGCCGCCGGGGCTGGGCGATTTGCCCGTGACCGACTCCTCCCAGAGTCGCCGGTTGACATAGGAGGCCCATTCGTCCTTGCGCTCGAAGGAATCCATGTCGTCGCGTTTGAGCTCCAGTGCCAGTCGCGTGACGCTGCCCATGTCCTCGGTCTGTCGCTCCATCTGCGCGCGCACGATGCGCTCGACCTGCGCAGGATCGAAGCCGAGGTCCTTGCCACCTTGGATCTCGAGCAACGCGCGGGCGCGGTCGGCGAGCTCTTCGTTGAACATCGCCTCGGCGTCCGAAGCCGGCCGCTTTTGGTCGCGAATCCGGCGCTGGACCCCGCGCTGCAGGTCGAGCATCGTCACCGGCTCTTCGTTGACGATCAGCGCGCACGAATTGAGCTTCAGCCGCGGATTCACCGGCGGCTTGGGCGGCGCAGGCTCGTCGATGGGTTTCGCCGCAGCCGGAGCTTCGAGTTCCGGCTTCGCCGCGGGATCGGAAGCGATCCGGCCCTCGAGTCGATCCTCGCGCGAGCGCGGCGGCGGCGTTGGTTTTTCAGGTTCCTGCGGCGGCGGTGTCGGCGGCTGCTCTGGAGTCGGGGCGGGATCCTGCAGGAAGAGCAAGGCGAGGTAGAGGAGGATCATGGGCTTTGGACCGCGGGGATCTTCGGACCCGCGCCCGGCGGGCGCAAGAGTGCTTCGATCCAAGCCAGACCGTCGCTTGGATTTTTGATCCGCTTGGGCACGACCAGGTGGGCGACGCCGGTGCGCAGGTTGCGCAATTCGATGGCCTGCCGGGCGAGCGCTTCGAGCGCGGCGCGGTCGCGGTATTCGATCAGGTAGGCGTCGCCGCGCCAGGCCAGGCGCGTGATCGAGAGCGGTTCGAGCAAGAGTCTCAGGCGGAATTGACGTACGAGGGCCTCGGCTTCGGCCGGAACGCGGCCGAAGCGGTCGCGCAGTCCGGCCAGGATCGTGTCGAGTTCCGCAGCGTTGTGCGCGCCGTCCAGCGAACGCAAGGCTTCCAGGCGCGAGTCCTCTAAGTTGATCCACTCGGCCGGCAGGAAAGCGCGCAAGCCCAGTTCGAGTTCCACGCCCGGCGTGAGTTCGAAGTCCGAGACCGGCGCGGCCTCGCCTAGACCGGCCTTCATGCGCTCGATCGTCAGCTTGAGCAAGCGGCAATACATGTCGTAGCCGACCGCGGCAATGTGACCGGATTGTTCGACGCCGAGGATATTGCCCGCGCCGCGGATCTCGAGATCCTTCATCGAGATCTGGAAACCCGCGCCGAGTTGATTGAGTTCCTCGAGCGCTTTGAGCCGGTCGCGCGCGATCTCGCGCATCGGTTTGTTCGGATCGACGAGCAGATAACAGTGCGCCTTGTACTGCCCGCGCCCGACGCGGCCGCGCAACTGGTGCAGCTCGGCGAGGCCAAAGTGATTGGCGTCGTCGATGAAGATCGTGCCCGCGGCGGGAATGTCGAGTCCGTTCTCCACGATCGTGGTCGCGATCAGGCAATCCGCGTCGCCGCTCGAGAACTGATCCATCACGTCCTCGAGCGCGCGCGCGCCCATCTGTCCGTGGCCGATGATGAACGAGCACTCGGGCACGAGCGTCATCAGGCGCTGGGCCACGCCGACGATCGAGTGCACGCGGTTGTGCAGGAAAAAAATCTGCCCGCCGCGGTTTTTCTCGCGCAAGAAGGCCTCGCGAATGAAGCCGTCGTTGTTGTTGTCGACCAGCGCCGTCTCGATTTCTTGGCGTCCCGGCGGCGCGATCGATAGTGCGGAAATGTCGCGCACGCCCGACAGCGACATGTGCAGCGTGCGCGGAATCGGCGTCGCCGAGAGCGTCAGGATGTCGATCTTCTCGCGCAACGCCTTGAAGTGCTCTTTCTGCGCCACGCCGAAGCGCTGTTCCTCGTCGATGATCACCAGGCCCAGGCGTTTGAAGCGCACGTCCTTCGACAAGATGCGATGGGTGCCGACCACGATGTCGATCTCGCCGGATTCGATGCGCGCGACGACGTCCTTGCTCTCCTTGTTCGCCACCGTGCGCGAGAGCACGGCGACTTCGACGGCGAAGTCGCTCAAGCGCTCCCGGAAGGTCAAGAAGTGTTGGTGCGCGAGCACCGTGGTCGGCACGAGCACCGCGACCTGTCCGCCGGCGGCGGCCACCCGGAACGCGGCGCGCACGGCGATTTCGGTCTTGCCGAAACCGACGTCGCCGCACAGCAGGCGATCCATGGGATGTTCGCCGGCCAGATTCGCTTCGATCTCGGCGTCGACCGTGGCCTGGTCGGCGGTGTCGACGAACGGAAATTCGCCCTTCATCGAGGCGACCAGCGCCGGATCCGGCGTCCACGGCGGACGCGTGGAGAGTTCGCGTTTGGCCTGCACCTCGAGCAGTTCGCCGGCCAGGTCGAACAGCGCGCGCTCGACTTTTTCGCGCCGGCGTCGGAACGATTGGCCGCCGATCTTGTCCAGCGGCGGAGTGATCGCGCTCTTGCCGCCCGCGCCGATGTAGCGCTGCACCAGATCGATGCGCGAAGCGGGCACGAAAAGGCTGACTTCGTCGGCGAACTCGAGCTGCAGGTGATCTTCTTCGCCGCCGCCGCGCAGCATGCGCTTCAAGCCGCGGTAGAGCGCCACGCCGTGCACCGCGTGCACGACATAGTCGCCCGGCTTCAGTTCGAAGAACGATTGCAGCGCGCGCGTCTTGTGCGCCACGCGCGCGGGCGACGAACGCCGCTGCAGCGCGAGACCGGCGATCTCGCGATGGTTGACGACGATCAGAGCGAGTCCGGGCCAGCGAAAACCCTTGGAGAGATTGCCGACGGCGACGTGTACGTTCAACGCGCCGCCCGCTTCGTCGAGCACTTGCTGGAAACGATCGCGCTCGGCGCTGGTGCGGCAGGCGACCGTGATCTTGGTTCCGTCGGCCGCCGCCTCGCGCAGCGCAGCCGGCGAAGAGCGTATGCCGACGCCGAGTGCCTGGACCGAGCGTGTGTCGAAATTGACGTCTTTCGCGGGCAAACTCTGCAGTGCGAGCCGCTGCCGCGCCGCGAAGGCGGTGCGCAGTGCGCCCAAGGCGCGCTGGTGCGAGGCCGATTGGATGCGCAGACCCTCGGCGCGATCCTCGATGCGCAGTGGCTCGACCTCGACGATGATCGCCGTCGGCGAAAGCAGACTGTGGGGCTGGACACCCGCGCCGTTTTCGATGCCACCGGGATCGCCGGCCAGCGAAATGATCGCGCGCTCCAGGGCTTCGACGCTGGTCTGCAGCGCCGGATCGAAGCGGCGCAGGGACTCGATCTCGTCGTCGAACAACTCGATGCGCAGCGGCAAATCCGCGGCGCGCGGAAAAACGTCGAGGATTTCTCCGCGCAAGCTCAGCTCGCCGGCGCGCTCGACCAGCGGCACGCGCGTGAAACCCGCGTCGATCAAGCGCCGCAGCAGATGTTCGACGTCGAGCCGCGCGCCCTTCACCAATTCCAGACGGCCCTGTTCGAGCGCCGCTGCGTCAGGAATCGGTTCGAGCAACGACAACACGCTGGCGACCAGCAGGCGCGGCCGACGCTCGGGCGGGCCGGCGATCTGCTGCGCCACCTGCAGACGTTCGCGCAGCGCGTCGTAATCCGTGCTGCCCGATTTGGCCGCGCCGCTGTCGCCGCGCGCGGGCAACCAGACCGCGGCCACGCCGAACTGTTCGAGATCCTCGAGCAACGCCTGTGCTTCGGCTTCGGTCGAAACCACGGCGAGCCAGGGTCCCTGCAGGCGGCGCGTGAGCGCGGCAAGGCACAGCGCCTGGGCCGCGCCCCAAAGTCCGCCGGCCGAAACCTCGCGACGTTTTTCGAGCGCCGCGGCGACGAGTTCGAGGTCGCGCGATGCAAGCGCGAGCGCTGCATCGGCGAGGCCCAGGGGCGTGGGGGACTCTGCGATTTGGCCCATGGCGCGCGACGAACTAGCCCACGTCGCTCGAATCGACGCGCGTGGGGGACTCGCTGTCCGATTCCAATTCGAGCAGCGCCTCGAACGCGGCCCAGCCTTCGGCTTCCTTCAGCGTGCGGCCCCAGGCCGCGGGGTAGCGGACGCCCTCAACGCCGGCGGCGACGAGGAAGGCGCGCGCGTGGGCCGCGCCGCGCGTCTCGATAACCTCATAAATGGGCAGGCAGGCGAAACGGCTCTGGCACAGCTGCTGAAAACGCTGCTTGGGATTGTCGCGGGAAAAATCGCCGAGCGCGCGCTCGATCTCGTCGGCGAGCGTGGCGCGGATGAACGTTCGCGCCGCCTCGAAGCCGCCATCGAGGTGGATGGCGCCGACGATCGCCTCGTAGAGATTCGCAAGCACCGCCTGCGATTGCGCGCGACCGCGCAGGCCCGCTCCCAGGCGCGCGTGCAGGGCAAGTTGAAGGCGCTTGGCCGGTTCCGCAAGCGAGCGACGCGAGACCACGTCGGCCTTGAGCTGGGTCATGCGGCCCTCGTCGAGCGGCGGTTCGCGCTGGTGCAAGGTTTCCGCCACCACCAGGTCGAGCACGGCATCGCCGAGGAACTCCAGCCGCTCGTTGTCCAAGCTGCCGGTGCACGAGGCATGGGTCAGCGCCTGCGCGAGGCGCGCGGGGTCGCGGAAGACGTAGCCGAGCTCCAACATGGCGCAGAGATTACCCGGCTTGTGGCTTCGACGGCAGGCGCGCAGAATCAGGCCATGGCGCAACCCGAGGATCGCCGGTACCCCGACCATCTCGTCGAACCGCTCTTCGCCGGGCTGCGCGACGCGGATTCGCCGCAGGAACCGGAACACGAATCCGGCGCAGAGCCGCGGCCGGACCCGTGGAAGCATCACGCGCGCGTCGAGGTCGCGCCCGCGCTCGATTCGGATCTCGTGGGCGAACCGTCGACGCTGCGACTGTTCATCAAGGCCTTGATCGTGATGCTCTGCCTGATCGGATTCGGCGCGGGCGTCTATCTCGTGTTCGGCGTCTGAGGCGTGCAGCAAAGTTCGAACGAAGAAATGCAAGCCGTGGCGCGGGAAGCCTGGATCGTGATGCGCAGCGCGCTGGCGAGCGTGCGCTCGATGCGCACGATGCGCCTGTTGCCGATCGTCGTGCCCACCCCGACCTCGTGCCACGCGCCGTCGGACTCGGCTTCCAGCGTAAACTTGGCGACGCGCTGACCGAGCGCGATGGGCTCGCGCAGGATCACGCGATCGACCCAGGTCGGCCGTTGCAGGCGCAGCGCGAGGACCGGATCCTTGGCGCCGTCGTTGGCGGCCCAGTAGGTGCTCGGATCGCCATCGATGGCCAGCGCCGCGCCGAAGCGCGAATCGTTGCCGCGCGTATCGCTGGCCGTGGCCCGCGCACGGCGCGCCAGGTCGAAGCCATAGATGCCGTCGATGCGTGCGCGCAATTCCAAGAGGCGCGCGGCGTCGTTCTCGTGCACCAGACCGCGGCGATCGACGGGCAGGTTGAGCAGCAGCGAGCCGTTGTGTCCGACCGAACGCTCGTACAGGTCGAGCAGATGATCGACCGACTTGACCTGTCCATCCTGCTCCGCGTGGTAGTACCAACCCGGCCGGATCGAGACGTCGCACTCCGCGGGCAGCCACTCTGCGCCCGACAAGTCGCCTTCGTTCAACGACGAAGTCGGCGGAGCGCCGATCCCGCGCGCGAAACCCTGCGTGTTCAGCATCGACCAGCAGGTCTCGCCGGCAAAACCGTTCTCGTTGCCGACCCAGCGGATGTCGGGACCGATGTCGCTGAAGATCACGGCGTTCGGTTGCAGTCGGCGCACGATCTTCGTGAAGCGTTCGAAGTCGTAGACCTGTCGCTTCCCGTTGGGGCCTTCGCCGCATGCGCCGTCCCACCAGACCTCGAAGACTTCGCCGTAGTTGCCGAGCAGTTCCTCGAGCTGCGCCGCGTAGTAGTCGTTGTACTTTTCAGAATCGCCGTACAAGGGCGAGTTGCGATCCCAGGGCGATAGGTACACGCCGAATTTCAGGCCGCTCGCGCGGCAGGCGTCGCTCAATTCGCGCAGCACGTCGCCTTGGCCCGCGCGCCACGGCGAGTACGCGACGCTGTGTTTGCTGAACTTCGAAGGCCACAGGCAGAAGCCGTCGTGGTGTTTGGCGGTCAGGATGATGCCGCGCATGCCCGCGGATTTAGCCACGGCGGCCCACTGACGGCAGTCGAGCGCGCTCGGATTGAAAAGCGCCGGCGATTCAGTGCCGTCGCCCCACTCCTGGCCGCTGAACGTGTTCATGTTGAAGTGCACGAACGCGTAGTACTCAAGCTCCTGCCAATTCAATTGACGTTCGCTCGGCAGCGGTGCGATCGCCGCGACCGGCGCAGCAGGCTGAGCGCCGACGCCCGCGGGCGGTGGAGTGCGCTCAGGCCCCGAACAAGCCGCGAGCGCGAAAAACAGCGCGGAAAATAGCCTCATTTGCCCGCCAACCGCGCGAATTCTTGCTCGGCGAAACGATCGGTCATTCCGGCCAGGTAGTCGCAAACGGCGCGCTGCAAACCCGCGCGTTCGATCCACTGCTGGTACCACGGCGCCAGTTCCTTGGGCGCGGCGACATAGGCGTGGAACAGCGCCGCGAGCACATTCTGCGCGTGCGCCGTGAGCTCCATCAGATGCGGATGGCGGTAGAAGCGCCGATACAGGAACTCGGTCAGCTCCGCCACTTCGACACCGATCGCGTCGGAGTGGTCGACGATTCGTTCGCCGTGCAAGCGCGCGGCTTGCGCGTCGCGCAGGTCGAGTGCATCGAGGCGCACCGACGTCGCCGTGATCAGATCGTTGATCGCGATCTTGAGCAGTTCGTTGGTCGTGCGCTTGATGCGCAACTTCGTGTCGGAACTCGAGCGCAGGAAATCGGGATGGCGCAGCTCGACCGATTCACAGGCTCCGCGCCACAGTGTCACTTCCGCCGCGAGCTGCTCTTCGCTGAACATTTTCGCCGCGAGACCGTCCTCGAGATCGTGCATCAGGTACGCCGTCGAATCGGCGAGATCGACGACCTGCGCTTCGAGATAGGGCCTGTTCGGCCGCGGGCGGAACTCCGCCGGCCAATCCGCATCCTTCTCGTGCTTGAGCAGCGATTCGCGCAATTCGCGCGTCAAGTTGAGGCCCGGATACTCGGGACTGCGCCGTTCCAGTCGATCGACGACGCGCAAGACCTGGAAGTTGTGGCGGAAGCCGCCGTGCTCCTTCATCAATTCGTCGAGCGCCGCTTCGCCGCGGTGGCCGAAGGGCGGATGGCCGATGTCGTGGCACAGCGCCAGCGCTTCGCAGAAGGGTTCGTTGAGCGCCAGCGCGTTGCCGACGCTGCGCGCGACCTGGGCGACTTCGAGCGAGTGCGAAAGCCGCGTGCGGAAATGGTCGCCCTCGGAGTTGACGAAGACCTGCGTCTTGTACATCAGGCGCCGGAAGCCGGTGCAGTGCACGATGCGGTCGCGATCGCGCTCCCAGCAGGTACGCAGGTCGTCGTCCTCCTCGTGGAAGCTGCGGCCGCGCGAACGTGCGCTATGCAGCGCATAGGGCGCGAGATCGCGCTCTTCGCGGGACTCCTTGGCGCGCCGGTCGAACAACGGGTGGTGCGGACTCATCAGGATTGCGAGTGTGGTCTGATACGGCCTGCGCTGCCAGCCGCCGGCTGCTTTCCGGCGGCGCAGGAGTCGCACCGTTCGATCTGGAAGCCGGCGCTTCGTATGCTGCGCACCTCTATGAAGATCAGAATTCTCCAGTGTGCGGCCCTGTCCGCGTTTTTCGCCCTTCAGCTTGGCGGCTGCAGCAAGTCTCCGGAGCCCGTCGAGACTCCGGCGCCGGCACCGAGCGCGGCGAAGCCGGCCGGCCATCCGGTGCTGCCGGCGGCCGAGAACGGCGCCGAGGCGCGCGTTTCGGGCACGATCCATTTCGAAGGTGCGCAGTTCGATGCGCCCACGGGAACCCTGTATGTGAACGTGCGTCAGAAGGGCCAGAAGGGGCCCTGGTTGTCGCGCAAGTATTCCATGGAGAGCATCGTGCTCGCCAAGGACTCGAGCGGCGCGAAGAGCATGCCCTTCGAGCTGCGCGGCAACGATCCGACACCCTTGACCGGAACATTCAATACCAATCCAGGTCAGATCAGCGCGCCGCCGGATGTCGAGCTCGAACTTTACGCCTGCTACAAGGCGACTCCCGACGCCGGCAGCAAGACCCTGGCCGACGCAACCGAAGTTTTCACGGCGGGCAAGTCCGACTACATCTTGACGCTCAAGCTTCCCTGAAAGCGCGGGTTCCGTGAGTTCGATCGAACCCTGGTACGAGGAGGCCTTTCGCTCCGACTACCGGCGAGTCTACGCGCATCGCGATCTGGCGAGCGCGCGCTCGGACATCACGTTCCTGCTCGCGCGCGGTCTATGTGGCAGGGTTCTCGACCTGTGCTGTGGCTTTGGCCGGCACACGTTGGCATTGCGCGAGCGCGGGGTCGACGCCTTTGGACTGGACCTTTCCATGGAGCTGCTGCGCGAGGCGCGACTCCTGGAAAATGCCGCGCTGCTCGACTCGCGCCTGCTGCGCGGCGACGCGACCGCGCTGCCCTTCCGCGCCGGCAGTTTCGACGGCGTCGTCAACCTCTTTTCGTCCTTCGGCTACTTCGGAGAACTCGGTGACGCGCGCATGCTTGCGGAGATCGCGCGCGTGCTCAAGCCGTCGGGAATCGCGGTCCTCGACCTGATGAACCCTGCTTACGTGCGCGCCAACCTGCGCGCCGAATCCTCGCGGGAGGGACAAGATTTTCTGGTCCGCGAAGCGCGCAGCCTGGCCGACGGCGGGCGGCGCGTCGTCAAAGAGGTGGAACTGAGGCTTTTCGACGGCGGCATCCGCCGTTGGCGCGAGGATGTGCGGCTCTACGAGGAGGCGGAACTGCGCTCGCTTCTGTCGGGCCGCGGCCTGCGGGTCGAGACGATCCACGGCGAGTTCGACGGACGGCCGTTCTCGGCCGATTCGCCGCGCCTGCTGCTCAGCGCGAGGCGCTGAAAACCGGTCTGGGCCGCTGTAGTTCGAACCCGGCCTCAAGTTGCTCCCCGGGCCGCGGTCGAAGTGGCCCCTAGCATGTCCCTCGCCCGCCGCTTCGTATCCCTTGGGTTCGCCCTTTCACTGCTCCTGGCCGCGTGCGGGAAGGAGCCGGCCCCGCTGCCGGCCGGCAGCCCGGGTGACCCCGCGCAAGTGCGGGCTGCGACCGCCGCGAAGGCAACCGACGACGCCGACGAGGGCGAGGCGGCCAATGCGCCGTCGCACATTGCGAGGCTGATTCCCGCGGACACGGCGATCTACATTCAGGTGCAATCGCTGCCGCGTTTCGATGTGCTGATCTCGCGCTTGGCCGGGGCGAACGCTTCGCTCGGAACCTCGATCGACGAACTTGGTCGCGCGCTGCATCGTCAGATCCCCGGAGACGATCGGCAGTTGCAGAGAGATCGGCCGATCGGGATCGCCGTCTCGCTTCCTCAGGATCGTGAGCCTGAGCTCACTTTCGTGATGCCGGTCAAGGACATGGTCGCCTACAAGCGCTCGATCCTGGTCAAGCCGCACATGCCGCAGCCGGTCTTCGACGGCTCCTATCTCGCGGTCACGAACGCGGCCCAATACGAACGGCCCCGCGAGCCGGTCGCGCTGGCCCTCGGATCCGCCGACCAATCGATCGTCGTGCGCATGGATCTGCCGCGCATCGAACACCGCTACGGTTCCAGTCTGCGGCTGGCCTTGTCGGCCATGGCGAGCGGGGCAGCGCTGGACAAGCAGGGGCCGCTGTCTGCGGAACCAAACTTGCTGGCGCTGATTCAGGGACTCGCCGACCCCGTTTTCTACGCGCTGGCCGTCGGCCAGCAACTGGAAGCGGCCTTCGAGGTCGAGGGCGATCGGATTCAGGTGGACTGCGCCGTGCAAACCCGCGACGCCGGGGTGCTTGCCGCGTGGACGTCCACCGCAGCTGTGGACCTGGCGCCCTTTGCGCGCTCGCTCGTCGCTTCGGACTCGATTTCATTCGTCGGCGGCTGCGATCCGAGCGTTTTCGCCAAGCGCGTGGCGGCCCTGGTCACCGAGGGCGATGCCCAGCGCGAGCGGATCTCCGACTTGCTCGAGAGCTTCTCTGACCTGTTCAGCTCGCTAGGCGGCGTCTCGGGCTCGCTCTCCGCCGGCGCATCGCATTTCGCTCTGCATGTCAGGGCCTCGAACGACCCAGCCTTTTCGCGCAACCTCGCCTCCACTTTCGAACTCTTCTCGAGCAGTGGCCTGGGCGTGGTCGTGCAGTCCAAGCGTGAGTGCACGATCGAAGAGGTCGAGGTGGAGGAACTGCTCGTGCACTTCGATGCAGCGGCGATGTGCAAGCTCACGGGTGAGCACACGGAGGACCTGCCCGCTGTGCAGACGCGTCTCAATGCGCTGGTGACTTCGCTGTTCGGCGCCGACACGGTACGAGTGCGGATCACGAGCTTCGGGGACCGCGGGTTGATCGCGATCGGCAACGACGAGGCCTGGTTCCGCCGCACGTTGCTGTGGGCCAGGGACGACAGGGACCTGACGCCTCCGGAAATGCGTGCCGCGCTGAAGCACCTAGGATCTGCTCGGGCCGCCGCGATCGTGCGCCTGGACTTGGCTCGCTGGACCCAGGACCACGGGGACTGGGCAAGACAGTGGCGGGCGATTTCGGAGCCGGTGTCGGTCCTCGGCGCCCCGGGGGAGGCCTCCGTGGTGGCTCTGGATCCCCAGCCTCTGACGCTGCACCTTGGAGCCGAAGGCCGCACGCTGCGCATCGGGCTTTCGATCGGCCTGTCGATCGATCGATCCGAGAAGATGGCCAAACGCTGAGGCTCCGATCGCCTCGCCGGGCGCGGCAGCGCGCAAGCTCGGGGATTCGCCTCGCCATTCGGGCGACCCGGGCTGGCTATACTGCGCGCTTCCCCTAATCGGCAGCGAGCAAGAGAAGCCCCGGCCATGCGCGAGAACATCGTTTTTTCCGACCAAGCCAAGGAACTCGCCGCAATCGCGCGCGAGATCGCTGACAAGTACGTCCGCCCCGGCGCGAAGAAGCACGACAAGCTTCAGGAATACAACTGGGAAGCCGCGCGCGCGGTCGCCGACGCGGGCCTGTTCCGCACCTTCATCCCGAAGGAATACGGCGGCCACCAGGCGGGCATCCTGGCGCTCGCCATGGTCACCGAGGAGCTGGCCAAGGCCGACTCCGGGTTCGGGGTCGCTTTTGCGGTCAATGCACTGGGCTCGTTCCCGATCCTCGTCGGTGGAACCGAGGCACAAAAGCAGCGCTGGCTTCCGCAGATTGCCCGCGGCGAGAAGTTCGTCGCGTTCTGTCTGTCCGAGAAGTTCGCCGGCTCGGACGCGGGCGGCCTCGCAGTCACGGCCGAGGAGGACGGCGACAGTTGGGTGATCTGCGGCGAGAAGAAGTGGACCACCAACGGAGGCGTGGCGGACATCTACTCGGTCTTCTGCGTGACCGATCCGACCTCGAAATCGCGCCGGATCAGCGCGATCGTGGTCGAGAAGGGCACACCTGGATTCACGGTCAAGAAGGTCGAGGACAAGATGGGCATTCGTTGCGTGCCCGTGGTCGAGACTCATTTCGACCATGTGCGCGTGCCGAAATCGAATCTGATCGGAGAGCGGCCTGGCATGGGCTTCAAACACGCCATGATGACCCTGGACCTCGCGCGCCCAGGCGTCGCGGCCCAGGCCGTCGGCGCTGCCCAGGGTGCGCTCGACCTCGCCAACGTCTATGCCCAGCGCCGCCAGCAGTTCGGAGTACCGATCAGCAACCATCAGATGGTGCAGAAGATGCTCGCGGACATGGCGATGAAGACTGAGGCCGCGCGCTGGCTCGTCTATGCCTCGGCCGCCTGCGCGGATGCCGGAGCGGCGAACGTCAGCAAGATGGCCGCCATGGCGAAGTGCATGGCGACCGACGTGGCCATGGAAGTCGCCACCGACGCCGTGCAGGTTTTTGGCGGCTACGGATTCATGGAGGACTACCCGATCGCCAAGTACTTCCGCGACGCGAAGATCCTGCAGATCTACGAAGGCACCAATCAGGTCCAGCGCATGGTCATCGCGCGCCACATGATCCGCGAGGCGCTGGATCTCGAGCACTTGGCCGCCTACATCCCGACCGAGAGCCAGGCCACTTACAAAGATGGTGTCGTGAAGACAGCCTCGACCAGTTCGGCGAGAAGCTAACCGCTACGTCACGCAGCCCGCGCGAGCCGTGCTTCCTCCAAGGGGGCGCGGCTCGCTGTCGTTCAGGGCACGTGTTGAGCCATTGAGCGCCCAGGCAAGGCCGGGCTGAGGCCCATTTCGCGCTCCCTAGAGTTGGGGAGGGAGAGAATTGACA
This sequence comes from Planctomycetota bacterium, assembly GCA_043754695.1. Lineage (GTDB taxonomy): Bacteria > Planctomycetota > UBA1135 > UBA1135 > JADJQU01. The sequence continues at coordinate 1,633 of JAYUUV010000257.1, read as the reverse complement.
AGCCGTCATGGGCACTGCCGTTCTGTCGTGCGTACTAGACCGTGTACGGGGGCAATGCCAGAACGGCAGCTAGGCAGTGGTCCGTACGAACTCTTCCTGGGCAACAGAACGTATTGTTGAGAAAGGAGTTAGGGCAGCGGTAGGTCGGGGGAAGCCTGTTGGACCAGGTTTCGCAATCAGGATCTCACGAGTCGGCAGTCAACTCGTACTCTCACGCAAGGGTAAGACATATGAGACGAAATCAGGGCAGGGTCAGTGAACACGGGACGAAGCGACCGCAGGTCTGCAAGCCCGAGCCGTTGGTTGGCGGGTCGGAGATCCGGAAATCAGGAGTCCAGTCGGCCGCGCGGCGCGAATCCCCTCGCGGCCGCAGTGGAATAGCCGTCGTGGGCACGAGGGCACGCAATGCACGCAACCACAAGGAGACCGAGCAAGCCATGGCAAAAAAAATCATCACTCACCTGGAGTTGGACGAACGCTTGAGCGCCCTGGCCACTGCGCCGGAAGCTTTCGCGGCAGGTTGCCTCACTCTCGCGGGCGAGCTCGATCGCACAGGAACTAAACTTGAGGTCACCGATCCCTTGAGCTGGCGCAAGCCGGTCAGCACTCAGAAGACCACGACCCGCGTCACGTTGACCCAGCAGTTCCGCAGCGAGGTCGACGCGATGATCATCCTCGACCGCGAGGCAGAGGCTCGTCTCGCCCGGCGCATCGAATTCGCGCGCATCCGCTTCGAAAGTGGTCGCAAGGCCGCCGGGCTCGCGGCTTCCGACGTGGTCGAAGGCGTCAGCGCGGGCACAGGCGGCTTCGTCGGCGCCTACGCCACGAACTGCAAGCTCCCGGCCGACCTGTGCCGGCGCTGGCTCGAGTTGCACACGCTGCGCACCGAGATGGTCGAGCGCAACCTGTACCTGGTCCTGATCAACGTCGAGCGCTACTCGCACACGACCGCCAGTCAGGGCGACCTGATCCAGGAAGGTTCGGCGGCCTTGTTCCGCGCGGTCGACGGCTTCGATTGGCGCCGCGGACTTCTGTTCCGCACCTACGCGGTGCACTGGCTCAACCAGGCGTTCCGCAGCTTCCTCTACAACTTCACGAACACGGTGCGCGTCCCGGTTTATCTTCAGAAGGCGCTCAAGCACGTCAACGACGCCAAGAATCGCCTCGGCGACTCGAAGGCCAGTGTGGAAAAAATTGCCGCCGAGGCGCAGCTGGGTGAAAACCTGGTCGCGGCGGCGATGGCTTCTGCTCGCTCCTCGCGCTCGATCGACATGTCGTTCGACGAGGACGGCGAAGGCGGTCGCCTGAAGGACCTGCTTGCGGCCCATTCCAGCGAAGATGGTCCCTACAGCACGGCGCTCGAAGACGTTTCGCTCGAGGACAGCCTCGGCGAGGCCCTTGACCGGCTCTCGGACCGCGAACGTTACGTCGTGACCCTGCGCTTTGGCGTCGGTGTCGAACGCGAGCACACGCTCGCCGAAGTCGCCGCGAAGCTTGGCGTCAGCCTCGAACGCGTGCGCCAGATCCAGGTCCGTGCGCTCGGGAAACTGAAGAGCCCGCAATTGCGCAAGGTCGTCGATCCGTACCTGAACTGATCGACGGCGGGTGTTCGACCGGAAGCCGCCCCCGCCCG
>JAYUUV010000256.1:0-3228 GCA_043754695.1 Planctomycetota bacterium | reverse complement strand
TCGCGACGCTTCAAGCAGGACATCGTCGACATGGGCGACGCGACCGAGAACCTGCTGAAGCTGCGGCCGGTGCGCTTTCGCTACAAGCAGGAACAGACGATGCCGGACGGCAGCGAAGTGCCGATGGAGTACGGGCTGATCGCCGAGGAAGTCGCCGAGATCTTCCCCGACCTCGTCGTCTACGGCGACGACGGGAAGCCGTTCACGGTCAAGTACCACATCCTGAGTGCGATGCTGCTCAACGAAATGGAGAAGCAGAAATCCGCCTTCGAGCGCGAAGTGTCAGCGCATCGGAGCGACATCCAAGCGCTGCGCGAAGAACTCGCGGCTCTCCAGGCAGCTCGGAGCACAGACCTCGAACGGCTCGAAAAGCAACTCGAGGCGCGCTTGGCCGCGCTCGAATCGCGCTGAAACCTCCGAGCGAGCACTGAACCAGGCAGGGCGCCCGGCTTCGGCCCGACTACCGTGAAGGATCGGAGTCCTTCGTTGACTTGACACCCGTCCACATTTCCGAGTACTTCGCTCGGACATAGGCGTCGAGCCGCTCGGAGAAATCGGCTTTCAGGTGCAGGACTCGTATCAGCTCCTGCACGTCCGCGAGATCCTTGATCCGGCCGACGTTGGTCATGCCGGACGAAAGCTTGAGTTCGATCAGCTTCTCGAGCGTCACGTATCGAATCCCATCGATTTCGACGGCGGCCGTCAGAGGATCGGGGAAGCTGACTGGCTTGGGCCTGCCATCGCCAGGAAACTGACCAGCAATGAAGAAATCGATTCGCACGCCGGTCATTGCATCGCGAAGTGCCTTGCTGCCCGCGCATCGACCAAGGAGTCCACGACGTCCGAGTTCGGCATGAATTCGCGCCAGGGCGCCAGGCCCCACGATCAGATCGACATCGACTGTGGTGCAGTTGTAGCCGTGGGCGACCAACGCCATTCCGCCGCACACGGCATAGGATATTTCGAGCTGCTTCAGCTGGCTCGTGATCGTCTGAAGCGCGCGATGGACGGCATCCTCGCCCCTGAAAAACCGATCGACCTCGCGCAGCGCCGCTGCTCCTCCTCGTCGCATGGCCTCCTCGTACGCCTCGATCACGGACGACTCCTACGCCGGACACCTGAGCAGCCTGCCAGGCCCCATCGGGCCGTCCGCGGAACGGGCGCGCAGGCGGGCTGATTGAGTACCTGGCTCGACGCTCGCGATTTGCGTCACGTTTCTGGAGGAGTCGCCCAAGATGGTGCGCATGAAGCACGCGATCCAGTTGCCGCCTCCCTCGCTCCGCAAGTGGCTGGCGTGTTGGGCGTTTGGCGCGCTGCTTTGCCTGGGCGCACAGGCACAAGGCACTTCGTTGGTCAGCGCGAACCCCGCGGGCAGCACCGGCAACGGACGCAGCATCAAGCCATCGATCGCCGCGGAAGGCAGCGCCGTCGCCTTCCAGAGTCAGGCGAATGATCTGGTCGTCGGCGACAACAACGCGGTCAGCGACGTGTTCGTGCGCGACTTGTTGACGGGAGCAATCGTGCGCTGCAGTGTCTCCAGCGCGGGGATCGAAGGCGACCAGGCGAGTCTTGCGCCGTCGATCTCCGCAGATGGCCGCTTCGTTGCCTTCCAGAGCTCCGCGACGAACCTGGTGCTCGGCGACACGAACAACGTCAGCGACTGCTTCGTTCACGACCGCGTCACCGGCACGACTCGGCGTGTCAGCATCGACGCGCTCGGCAACGAGTCCAATGGCGTGAGCGACGGAGTCAGCCTGTCGGCCGATGGGCGCTTCATCGCTTTTCGAAGCATCGCCTCGAATCTGGTGGCCGGCGACACGAACGCATCGCCCGACATTTTTGTCGTCGAACTTTCGAGTGGCGCAATCGAGCGCGTCAGCGTCTCGAGCCTGGGCGCCCAGGGCAGCGCGGGGCCGGGCAGCGACCGCGCGTCGCTTTCAGGCGACGGAAGTCTGGTGGTCTTCGACAGTGCGGCGAGCAACCTCGTCGCAGGCGATTCCAACGGCGTGTACGACTGCTACTTGCGCGAGCGCCTGACATCAACCACCACGAGGATCAGCATGTCGGCGCTTGCTGTCGAAGCCAACGGGCAAAGCGTCGAAGCAACGCTCTCGCAGGACGGGCGTTTTGTCTCCTTCCAAAGCGCGGCGTCCAATCTCGTCGCGGGAGACAGCAACGCGCTCGACGACGTTTTCGTCAAGGATCTCGCCAACGGGACGATCGTACGCGCGAGTCTCTCGGGACTCGGCACCCAGGCCGACGCAGCTTGTGTGGCGTCCACGATTTCGCGCGACGGCCGCTGCGTCGCCTTCTTCAGCGCGGCGACCAATCTCGCTACGGGCGACACCAACGCCGTCACCGACGTGTTCGTGCGCGATCTGCTGCGCCAGTCGACGGAACGCATCAGCGTCGCCACCAACGGCGCTGAAGGCAACGCGGACAGCCAGTTCGCCGCGATATCAGGCGACGCGCGCGCGGTCGTGTTCCAGAGCCGCGCTTCGAACTTCGCCAATCCCGACACAAACGCCGTCGAGGACATTTTTTTGCGCGATCGCGGCGCAGGCTTCGCGTTTCCGACGGCCTACTGCAGCGCGAAAGTGAACAGCCAAGGTTGCAGCCCGCAGGTTGCATCGAGCGGCGTGCCCAGCGCGGCATCGACGAGCGGATTCGTCATTTCGGCCACGCAAGTGCTCAATCACAAACCCGGATTCTGTCTCTATGGAGTCAGCGGGCGTGCAGCGACTGCGTTCCAAGGCGGCACGCTTTGCCTGCGAGCTCCGATCAAGCGCACCCCGGCGGTGAATTCAGGCGGCTCGCTTCCGCCGCTATTGAATTGCACCGGAATCTACGCGCTGGACATGAGCGCGTTCGCAAACGGCGCACTCGGCGGCACGCCGCTGCCTGGATTGAGGCAACCTGGAACCTTGGTCGATTGCCAATGGTGGGGCCGCGATCCCGGATTCGTGGCGCCGCTGAACAGTTCGCTGTCGAACGCCCTGGAGTACCTCGTCGAACCGTGACCGCGAACGCGGTCCTTGCCCCCATTCCCCATCAGGAGTTCGCCATGTTGTCTCAGGTCGAGGCTGTTGTCGCTTTGTGTTCGATTTCCATCGCGCAAGGGCCGACGATGCACGGCGATCCTCCGGCAGCCGAGCCTGCCCTCGAAGCCCGGAACTCCCCCGCCGCTGGATCCGTGAGTACGGAGTCAGGTACTTCCCCACCCTACCT
>JAYUUV010000255.1:0-9308 GCA_043754695.1 Planctomycetota bacterium | reverse complement strand
GCGCAGCCATGCAGACGGCCATCGCGGCTGGCGAAATCGATTCGATGGCCCGCGAGCTGCGCGCCGGCGCGGGCGACGTGACCTTCGAGTTGGACGCGCGGACCGAGACCGTGATCGACCGTTGGCTCGAACAGACCGCGCGCAGCGAACCCATCTCGCTCCTGACCGAAGACGAAGGCTGGCGCCATCGCGGCCCTCGAGCCGAGGGCGGCGTGCGCGAGCTTTCCGGCTTCGATCACGGCGGGCCGCGCATCGCTATCGATCCGATCGACGGGACGCGCCACTTGATGAGCGACCTGCGTTCGGCGTGGAGCATCGTCTCGTTCGCGCCGCCCGGAGCGGGCGAGCCGCGCATGCGCGAGATTTCACTGGGACTGGTCAGCGAGATCCCCGATTCGCGCGCGGCGCGTTGGCGCTCGCTCGTCGCGACGAAAGGCTGCGGTGCGGTCTTTGAAGATCGCACGCTCGACGACGGCAGACTCGTTTCGACGCGCCGACTCGACAGCGGCAGTGACGCGCGCGCGGAGCGCGGCTACTTTTCGTTCTTCCGCTATTTGCCCGCGCAGCGGCCGCTGCTCGCACAGATCGAAGCCCGCTTCTTCGAACGATTGGCGCGGCTCGAACACGCCGACGTGCGCTCGTGTTACGACGATCAGTACATCAGCTCCGGGGGACAGCTGGCGCTGGTGAGTCTTGGGACCTATCGCCTGGCGGCGGACCTACGCGCCTGGCTCGGCACTCGACAACCGCAAATTCCGGCGATCGCGACCCATCCCTATGACATTGCCGGCGCCGTGCTCGTCGCGCGCGAAGCGGGTGCACAGGTCTGTTCGGTGGACGGCGGTGCACTCGACTTCCCGATCGACTGCACTACGCCGGTCAGTTTCGTCGCCTGGACGAATGCGGCGACGAAGGCCCGCTTGGAAGGCCACCTGGGCGTAGCGCTGGGCGAAATCTGATGGCTCAGCGATCGCGGGCCACGTCGAATCTGGACAGTGCCTTGCCGCCCAGCATCACCAGTACGATCGATTCCGCGTACAGCGCCACGAGTCCGACGACGACGGCCGACAGCCAGGGTCCCGAATCCTGGTACCCCAGCCATTTCCCGCCGAAGTAGGCGATCGAGCCGACGCCAAGCACCCCTGCACTGACCAGGGCGACGACGAAGGCGCGCACCAACATCAGCATCAGGCTGCGGCCGGCCTGCTGCAGCAGACCTTCCGAACCGGGCGTCAGACGCTGGGGCCAAATCAGGAACACGGCGTTGTCGATGGCGATCCAATTGAGCACCGCGGGGCCAAGCGCGGCGAGCACGATCAGGACCTCGGCCGGAAATTGGCGCGCGAGCAGCATGCGCGCGACGATCGCCAGGGTCAGGAATCCGGCCACGAGCAGCGCCTCGGGCAGAATGGCCGCCAGGAAGACACGCGCAGGCGCGACCGGCCACGAGCGCACGACATCCATGCGCTCGAGATCCTCGCGAAAGTCGAAGCGCAGCCCGGCGCACAGGTACAGCGTCCCGGCGCAGGCGATCATCACGCTCGAAGCCAGCGCCCCGTGTTCGCTCATGTCCTTGAACAGGACCCACGACGCGGCGACCAGCGCCAGCACCAGCGCCCCGGAGATGAGCAGCGTGCCGCGCGCCTTGCGCAGAATCGTACCGGTCTTGCGCCAGGCCAACGCGCCGAACGCGCCGCGGCCGAACAACCACGGAACGCGCCAACCCGCGGACGACTTGTCGACCTTGCCCGCCGATGCACCCGCGCCGCCGCGGCGCATGCGCGACAGACGCTTGGCGACATCGGCGGAAGTTTCCAGCGACAGTTCGCGGTAGTCGATGCGCACACGCGCGCAGGCTTCGAAGAGAATCCACCACAACGCCAGGCACAGCCCAAGCAGCGGGAAAAACTGCGCGGCGGAAGAACTCGTCACCAGCGTGGCCCAGGGCCATACGGGCAACGTCACGGCGCGCACGATCGGATGCGAAATGAGTTTCGCCAGCATCTGCGGCAGCGAACTCAATCCACCCGCGTCAGCCTGATCGTGACCGGGCAGCATGACCAGCGCCAGGATCACCATGACGCCGATGATGTTGAACGCGCGCAACGCGCCCTTGGGCAAGCGTTGGATCCAGCGGTTCTCGGCATCGCCGGCGAACAACGACGCGATCTGCGCCACGATCGGGACGGTCATCATCGCCACGAAGGCGCCCAGAAATCCGAACACGGGCACGGGCACGCGTCCCATCACGACCAACCCGAAAAACATCGAACCGAACAACGACTTGCCGAGCGCCGTCCAGAGCCGGTAGCGGATCACCTCGCTGCGCGAAAGCGGCGCGGCGAACAGGAGTTCGATCTCTTCGCGCGGCAAATACAAGCCGCGGAACGAAAGCGAACCGATCAGCGACATGACCGTGATCGCCGTGCCCACCAGCCGCGCGATTTCCGGGGTCACGGCCGGCCGCGAGCTGCGCATGCCGCCGAAAAACGTGTTGGCGGCGATGCTGCCGATCCAGAGCACGATCGCGGCGAGGCCGACGATCGCGAACAACGCGCCCGTGGGCGTTTTCAGACGCCTGACCTGTTTGCGCAGGACGCCGATGAACTTGCGCCGCGCGAGCAGCCGCAGCGCCGGGTGGCCGAGGCTCACGGCGTGCCGGCTCCCCCACCTGTGCGACTCGACCAGTCTTCGTCCTTCGGATCAGGATTCGCCGGCGCCACCGCGAGCGGCGCACCGGGCACGTGCCCGCCTTCCGTGATCTTGAGGAAGATCTCCTCGAGTGAACCGCCTTCGACGCCGGTGATCGTCTCGCGCGCGTGCTGCAGCGTGCCGTCGAAGACCTTGGAGCCGCGGTCGAGGATCAGGATGCGCGAGGCGAGTTCTTCGATCATCTCGAGCAGGTGCGAGGAGAGGATCACGGCGCTGCCTTCGGCCGCGAGCTCGGCGATCGCGCGCTTGGCCGAGCGAATCCCGCGCGGATCGAGCCCGGTCAGCGGTTCGTCGAGCAACACCAGGCGCGGGCGGGTCAGCCAGGCGCAAGCGAAGGCGAGCTTTTGGCGCATGCCGCGCGAAAGTTCTCCGCCGAGCGCGTCGCGTTTTTCCAGCAGTTCGAAACGCTCGAGCAATTGCTCGGCCCGCGCGCGCCAGTCCTCGACGCGGTAAAGCGCGGCGGTGAACTCCAGATGCTCGAAGACGGTCAGCGCATCGAAGGGCTGCGGATCGTCGGGCACCCAGTACAGGCAACTCTTGGCCTGCGCTTCCGAAGTCATCACGTCATAGCCGCAGACCAGCACGCGGCCTTGTTTGACCGGCAGGATGCCGACGATCGAGCGCAGCGTGGTCGTCTTGCCGGCGCCGTTGGGCCCGACCAGGCCGAGGATCTCGCCGCGCTGCGCCTCGAAGGAAAGGTGCTTGACGGCGGTGTGGTCCTCGTAGGCCTTGGTCAGGCTTTCGACGCGCAACACCGGCGGCGATTCTGCAGAGCTCGGTTCGTTCACCGGCCCAGTAGATCAAAACGCGCCTCGGCGAGCGACTGGAGCCCGCCGGCCCCAGCCTTGCCGCAGCTGCTTTTTACCAGCACACCACATCGACCGCGGTCACGGTCATCGGCGTGAAGGGCGGCAGATTGGCCACCGTGTTGAACATCGGGTCGTAACCCCACAGACGATTCGGAGGCGAGTAGGTGGCCGAGCCCCACGCGCCCGTGGCGTACTGCGACGGCCAGAAGTTGACGAACGAACCGCTGAGCGTGCAGTTGACTCCAGACCAGTTCTCGTGGAAACGCGGCAGGTTCTCGAAGCCACCCGAGTAGTTCGATCCGACCGTGTTCGTGTTGCCGGTCACGATCGCCGTATTGAAGGTCGTCGCCGAGGCGGTCGGCACGCCAGTGCCCTTGGCCTTGGTCCCGGTCCAGCCATTGGAGAGCAGGTTCACGGCGTCGCCGATCACGGCGCAACCCTTCTTGTTCGTGAGGTTGTAATCGCCCTGCACGTAGACCGCGCCATCGCTGACGGCCGTGAGCTTGGTCGGAAGCGCGGATCCGTTGTACAGCTGCACGCCCTTGGCGTTGACGCCGGTGCCCTTGCCGTTGCAGCCTGCATACAGGAGTCCGTTCGCGGGCCACTTCGCGCTGGTGGCGAGCTTGGCCATGTCGATCTTCAGCGTCTTGACTTTCGTCGAGACGCCGCCCGTGCCGCCCGCCTGGCGCGCGTCGTAGATCGTCGACAACGTCACCGTGCCTGCAGGAATGAACGCAGTCACGTCGGTGTCGCTCGCGTCGTAGGCCTTCCACGAGGTGTTCGCTGCATTGGCGATGATCGAGAGGCCCGCGTTGGCGTGATAGAAGCCCTTGTCGTGGGTACCGGCACCGGGTGTGTGGGTCCAGTTGCCCGAGACCAGGCTCCAGTCGCCGCCGCCGGCCGCAGGCTCGAACATGTCGATCGCACCCAGGGGCGGAGGAGTGGCTGCAGTCACTCCGTGCGCGGAGTCCTTGACCGTGCTGCCCGTGCCGCCGGCGTATCCGGTCGGCTCCGACCAGTAGTCGAGCGCACCCGGTCCCCAGGGCAGCCAATCGCCGACATCGAAGAAATCGCCATCGCCGTTCGAGTCGTAACCGGTGGTGAAGTTTGAGTCATAGCCCCCGACCGTCGCTACGGCGCCCATCTGCGACTTGGACTTCATCGTGAAGTACGAGTTGGGCTCGGTGACGTCGAACGGATTGGCAACCCAGTTGCGGATGCTGACCGTGCCCGTGGATGCGCTCGGATTGTCCTTCCTGTTCCGGTGGATGTCCCCAGCCGAACGCACGTAGTTCGAGTTGAGTTTCAGCGTGTTGCCGCAACCAAGGTAGAGATCGCCGTTGGTGTGGATGCGGCCCGAGAGGGTCATCGACGGCCCTGGATTCACTTCCAGGTCCGTATTGTAGAACACCGCGTACTGGAACACCGGCACGGCTTCGGCGTGGACCAGGCGGTGCGCGGTGGCCGTGCTGTTCTGGACCGTGGCGCTGGCATCGATGCGGTAGCTGGTGATGATCGTCTGGATGCCACTGCCATCCACGCTGATCACCGGCGGATCTCCCGCGGCCCAGGGCTTGATGTTCGAGGCGACGCCGTCGGGTGAGATCTGCGTGATCGTGTAGCTGACTGGAATGCCGTTGATCGTGACAACTCCCGTGGGCGGCGGAACCCGCCAAGCTGCGATTTCTCCGCGCACCATGTTCTTGGCCGCTTCGATCGCCCCCTGGGCCAGATACTCGGCCTGCCCGTTGAAGTTCTTGACCACCGAGATCTTCGTCGAAGACAGCGACGTGGCCAGCAACACCGAGACCAGTGTCGCCGCCGTAAATGCCGCGAACACTGCGTAGAGCAACGCCATGCCGCGACGCGATCCTTGGATTTTCACTTTCGTTTTCATGTCACACCCCGTTCCTCAACTTGACGATCTGCTCCGCGCTGTAGCGGTGCAGCACTCCCGAACTGTCCAACTTCCTGAAAAACATGCGCACGCGCACGGAATCGACGGGGAGTACGACTCCGGGCATTGAGTTGTTCTCGAACACCACGCGCTCGACGTTCGAGGCGATCGTGACCGGGTTCGCGGCATCGGTGCAGCGCTGCAGGTAATTGATCCCGTCGACGCCCGTGACCAGCACGTAGCTGAACTCAGCCGAATCCCAGATCAGGTTGGCGCCGGCATCGATGTCCGGTACGTCGTTTCCGTAGGTTCCCGGCGGATCGGACTCTTGGGGCAGCACGAACACGATCTCGGTCGAAGGCCCGAAGTCCGGATCGCCTGCGACCGCTTGATGCGCGGCCGCTGGGTGCGCATGCATGGCGAAGGGCGCGACCGCGGCGCCGTCGTCGAACAGACCCGGATAGACGACGGGTCCAGGCAGCGTGAGCGCGCCGGAGCGCGACAGGTCGCCGACGATCAGCCTCATCGCTCGCTCGGCCGAATCCTGCAGCGCCGATTGCGAACTGCTGCTGACCGCGATCGAGCGCATGCGCACGATGACCATCGTCAGCGAACCCGCCAGCAGGGAAAGCAGCGTGACCGCGATCATCATCTCGAGCACCGAGAATCCGCCGCGAAGTCGATTGCAGATGGTTCTACGCATGTGGTCTCTAGCGCGCTCGCATCGTCGCGAGCGACAGCGTGCGCGGACGCTCGAGATAGTCGTTCCAACGGATCGTCATCACCACCTGCAGCGGGTCGGGCACCGCGGCGCCGACCACGTAACCTGGATAGGTGGTCGTGATCGTTTCATTGCGCAGGTGCAGATTGTTGAAGCGCGCAATGGCGACGCCGCTTTCGAACTCGCTGCCGGCGAGCGGCAGGGCCGCGGGGTTTTGCAGGATCGCGAGTTCCATCGCGCCCTGCAGATCCGACAACGCGGCGTTGCTCTCGCGGCTGGTGCGCAGCAGATTGTGGGCGATCACCTGCGACGAGATGGCGGCGCAGATGGAGACCACGAGGATCACCACGGCCATCATCAACTCGATCAGCGAGAAGCCTGCGCAACTCGCGCGACGCACAGAACGTCCAACCCGCATCCCCCGCTCTCCCGCTTGCCTGGCTGCCCCGGACCCTGGCTCGCGCCCCCGCGCGCCCCTGGTGGACGGGTCAGCATGAAACCCGCCGGGAGATGCTTCGACCGTCAGCCGAGCGGCGCTGAAAGGCGAATGCGATTTCCTTCCCCAGGCCGAACCCAACGGCCTGTTTGAGGGCCTTTCCGGGCACTTTTGCGCGACGATTGCGCGGCTTTCGCCAGCGCGCCTTCCTTATGAAGGGAGCGGCCCGAAAAGTGCGTTCTGCGTGGCCTGGAAGCGTTCTCCCAGGCGCCGATAGGCCTGGGCGCGAAGCGGGTCGGGAGAGACTGGAGGCGAACTCGCCGTGACCCATTCGCGGACGATTTCATCACACTCGCTGCGACCGCTGCGCGCGCGCTCGACGGTCCACAGTGCCTGCAGTGCGGCGCCAAGTGCGCCCGATTCCGCTTCGGCCAAAGGCACGACCGAAGCACCTAGCGCGTCGGCGAGAATGCCAAGCCACAGGCGATTGCGCGCGCCGCCGCCGACAGCGCGAAGTTCACTGCAGCCAAGTCCGAGTGCGCGCAGGCGCGCGACACCTGCCGCAAGATTCAAGGCGACTCCCTCCAGGCAGGCGCGATACACGCGCGCACGCGAAAAGGAATCGGGGCCGAGTCCGACAAGCGCCGCGCGGGCGCGCGGCAAGTCGGGCACACGCTCACCCATGAAGAACGGCAGGAAGAGCGGCCCCTCGGGATCCAGCGCGAGCAGCGCCGCTTCGCGTTCGAGTTCCTCGTGCGTCGCGCCGAAGGCCGCGCGCACCGCTTCGATGGCACCCGTGGCGTTCATGATGCACAACAGCGGCAACCAGCCGCCGGTGGAATCGCAGAACGGAGCGATTGCTCCTGAAGGATCGACGATGGGTCGCGAACTGTGAGCAAAGATCGTCGCCGAAGTGCCCAGGCTCAGGACCGCGACGCCTTCGCGCGTCGCGCCGGCGCCGATGGCGCTGGCCATGTTGTCGCCCGCGCCGCAGGAGAGCGGGGTTCCGCAGAGCGACGCAGGCAGACCGAGCAGTTCCGCGCCGCGCGGTGAAAGTCTTCCGGCAATTTCTCCCGCTGCGGCCAGGGGCGCGAGGCAGGCCTCGAGCCGCGGGTCGATGGCAGTGCACGCGGCAGAGTCGACCGCGCGCAGGCGCGCGTCAAACCAGCCCGTACCCGAGGCGTCGCCCGCTTCGCTCCAGGCGCTGGCGCACAGCACCAGATTGACGTAGTCGTGCGGCAAAAGCACGCGGCGCACGCGCTTCCAGATCTCAGGCTCGTGGCGCGCGAGCCACAATACCTTCGACGCGGTGAAACCGGTCGGCAGCGAGCGGCCCAGCTTCTGCGAGAGTTCGCGCGCCTCGTCGGCGGTCTCTGTGTCGCACCACAATTTCGCGGCGCGCAACGGACGGTCATTCGAATCGAGCACCACGAGACCGTGCTGCTGGCCGCTGACGCCGATGCCCGCAAGGCGCGAGGCTTCGACTCCGGGCGCGGAAAACAGCCGCTTTCCGACTTTGCCGAGCGCATCGATCCAAGTCTCCGGATGCTGCTCCGCCGCGCCCGCGGGCAGACCAGGAATCAACCCGTAGCTTTCGGACGCGCGCGCGATCACGCGTTTGGAATCCGCGTCGATCAACAAGCCCTTGAGCCCCTGCGTGCCGACGTCGAAGCCTGCGAACAGACCGCTTGCGCTGTACATGGCTCAGGATCAGTGCACGCCGAGCATGTGCTCGACCATCAACTGGTCGAGCCGCTCGTAGCCCAGGCCCTCTTTCGCGATCGCCGCGACGTCGTGGTTTTCGGCCTTGAGCGCGTCGGCTTTGGCGCGCGTGTAGCCGCGCGCAAGCGCTTCGAGCCTGGCGTCGTGGCGTTCGGCAATGATCGCGGTCACGCGCGGATCGCTGTCGAAGTTCTGCGCGCGCTCGCGCAGGATCTTGTAGGTACGCATCGAGCCGCGCGCGAATTCCCAGACACCTTCGTCGTCCTCGGTGCGGTAGGCGTGGCTGTCGAAATGCAGCGGCCCTTCGTAGCGCGCGCCGCCCGCCGTGCCTTCGAGCAGACGCACGAGCAAAAACGCCTGACGCAGATCCTCCGAACCGAAACGGAAATCCTGGTCGTAGCGGCCGATGCGCTGCGCGTTCAGGTCGATGTGGAACAACTTGCCCGCTTCCATGGCCTGCGCGACCGCGTGCGCCATCGACAGGCCGGACATGGTCTCGTGCGCGACTTCCGGATTGACACCCACCATGGCTTCGTGCGCCAGAGTCGAGATGAAGTGCAGCATGTGCCCGGTGGTCGGCATGTAGATGTCGCCGCGCGGCTCGTTGGGCTTGGCTTCGAGCGCGAAGCGCATGTCGTAGCGTTGATCGCGCACGTATTCGCACAGGAAGTTCAGCGCCTCGCGCATGCGCGCGATCGCCGTGCGCGGGTCGCGGCAGGCGTCGGCTTCGGTGCCTTCGCGGCCGCCCCAGAAGACGAAAATGCGCGCGCCGAGTTCGACGCCCAGGTCGATGGCGCGCATGGTCTTGGCCAGGGCGAAGGCGCGCACGCGCGGATCATTGGCGGTGAACGCGCCGTCCTTGAACACAGGCTGGGTGAACAGGTTGGTCGTGGCCATGGGCACGCACATGCCGTGTTCCTCCAGCGCGCGCTTGAAGCCGGCGACGATCCCGTCGCGGACTTTCGCCGACGAGCCAAAGGGAACGAGATCGTCATCGTGGAGGTTGACGCC
>JAYUUV010000254.1:0-23015 GCA_043754695.1 Planctomycetota bacterium | reverse complement strand
CGCGGGCGCGAACGATCCGAAGTCCCGCGCCGCTTTGATCAAGCGTGGGAAAACGGACAAGGAAGAATTGCTGCGTTGGAATTCGATCGCCGGTCTGGGCTTCGCGACGGCCGACCCGGAGGTGCAGGCACTGCTTCAGGCCTGTCTGGCCGGAAAGGATCCGCGCGCGAAGACGGCCGCGGCTTGCGCGCTGGCGATCGCGCGCGACAAGCAGTTCCTGGCGCTGCTCAAGACGCAGGTCGTCGAGCTGCAGGAAAACGCGGACCCGTTCGAGAAGCAGGCCCAGGGCGCGATCGGCGCCGCGCTCGCCGTTTTGAACGGCGGGCCCTTCCGCGAGATCGAGCCGCACTTGAAGAAGATTTGCGCGGATACGATCGCTCGCGAGCGTTGGTTCCCGTCGCGCAAGCCGCAGTAGAATACTGCCCCCCATGGCTGTGCCAGATTGGCGTAACCCTAGTCCCCGCAATGACTTGCGCTGATTTCATGCGACTCGCATGGAAACGGCCGCAAGTCAGGGCAGGGACTAGGGTTACGCCAATCTGGCACAGCCATGGGGGGCAGTCTCGCTTGCGTCGCGGCGGTGCTCAGCGTGCAGCTGCGCCCAATTCTTCGACTGAGCTGAGACCCTCGCGCTCGAGCGTTGCAAGCAGTTCCTCGAGCACCCTGCGCACCAGGAACGGACCCGCGTAGATCAGGCCGGTGTAGAGCTGGATCATGTGGGCCCCGGCGCGCAGCCGTTCGATCGCGTCCTGTGGCGTCATGATTCCGCCGACGCCGACGATCGGCAGGCGACCGTGTGTGCGCCTCGCCAAGAGGCGCGTCATCGCGCAGGCGCGCGCCGTCAGCGGCGCACCGCTGGTTCCGCCGGCGAGCGCGGCCGCCTGCGCGGGCAAACCGCTGCGGTCCGTGGTCGTGTTCGTGGCGATCACGCCGTCGAACCCGGCATGCGCAATGGCTTCGAGCACGTCATCGACCTCCGCTTCGGAAAGGTCGGGAGCGATCTTGACCAGCAGCGGCACGCGCCGCTTCTGGGCCGTGGCGGTCCTCGCCACCGCCGTCAGCAGCGCTTCGATCGTCGCGCGATCCTGCAGCTTGCGCAGGCCTGGAGTGTTCGGGGAAGAGATGTTCACAGCGATGTAATCCGCCAGCGCGCTGACGCGTTCGACCAGGCTGCAGTAGTCGCCGGCGGCGTTCTCCAACGGCGTGTCCTTGTTCTTGCCGATGTTGATCCCCAGGCTGCACTTGCCGCGCGGTCCAAGTCGCTGGGCCAACAGTGCATCGACGCCGGCGTTGGGGAAACCCATGCTGTTGACCAGCGCGCTTTGCTGTGCGAAGCGATGCACGCGCGGCCGCTGATTTCCAGGCTGGGCGCGCAAGGTCACGGTGCCAAGTTCGAGGTGACCCAGACCGAGCGCCGCCAGTCCCGCGACAGCCCTGCCCTCCTTGTCGTAGCCCGCGGCGATGCCGACTGGATTTTCGAACTCGAGGCCGAAGGCGCGCAGGCGAAGCCGCGCACTCTCGACCCGCGCGGTCTTGGTCAACACGGAGCGCGCCGGCGGGATGCGACCGACAAGACGCGCTAACCAGAGCGCGCGCGCATGCGCGGTCTCCGGGTCCATTCGGAACAGCAGCGGTCGCAGGAGCGGGTACACGTGCGCGGGATTCTCCGGCTCCAGCCAGCGAGGTGGAAGGATCGAGCACGATTTAGCGCGCAAGTCCGTGAGAACAGCGCGCGCAAGGGCCGTTGCCGCGTTGGAGGCGCGCGCTTCCCTGCGTAGACTTCGGCTTCGATGCGGCCCCCGAAATTCGACTCCCGTGTTTGCTCCGGGGCCGCCTGCGCAGCGCTGAGCTGGGTGCTCGGCTTCAGTCTGTTCGGCGCCTGCAGCCACGAAGTGGGACCGGCGACCGACTTCGATCTGCACCAGAGCCTGGCTGCGTCGAGCCGCTGCTACGTCAGTGTTCCCGACAAGAACGTGCTGGAAATCGTGCGTTCGAGCTTCGCGCGCCACGCTCCCAACTCGCGCAGGTTCGAGATCGCGATCGCGGGCCGGCGGCCGTCCGATCTTGGCAGCGAGCCGCGCATCTGGATCGGTACAGCGAGCACGCCCGGCTGCGAAACCGCGCTGGCGCGACTGGGGGTCGAGCGCCTCTCCGACGGCTTTCGCTTCCATGGCGAGGAATTCGTCGGCCGCGGCGATGGCTTGATCGCGACCGTGGCGGACCCCGAACGATTCGGGGCGGTGCTCGAGATCGTGCTCGGCAACGACCTCCGCCCGCTGCTGAATCGCGTGCGCGATTGGAGTCCGACCTCGCGCACGGGTTGGCAACTGATTCGCGGCGGCGCCGTTGCGCGGGAGGGAAGAGTCGAGAGCTCCGGCGCCGTGTCCGCCGCCGGCGAGATCGACGTGGCCGCCGTGGAAGCGGAATTGACGCGCAATGGGCAACGCGCCGAGCGCCTGGACTTCGACTGGATCGCGGCGCAGTCCTTCGATCCCGTGGCGGAAGAAGACTGGCTCGCAGGGCTGGACCGCGCCTGCAGCGGCGTGCGCGGACGCCTCGAGAAGATCACGCCCTTCGATGCCTCGTGGCGCCTGTGCGTACGGATCTTCGAAACGCCCGATGAACTTGCGCGCGTCTGCCGCACGCGCGGCGCGGCAGTGCTGCGCCCGCTCGAGCCCCAAGCCGAGTTGTCGCTCGTGCACGTGGCGGCCTGGCCCGACAATTCGGCCTTCGAGTTTGCGCGCGCGACAGCACTCGTCTGTGCGGGAGAACCGGCTGCCGCGTGGTTGCTCGACGGCGTCGCCGCAGCGGCGTCGGATTCCTGGTTCGGCCGTCCGCGCACTAGCTGGCTTGCCTACCTCTCGACCGGCGGACTCGTCCCGAGCGTGGAGCAACTCACACGCGAGGACGCGCGGCTCTCGCCGCATGTGGCCCAGCCGCTGCGCGCCGCGTTGTTGCTTTGCTGCGAGAACTTGAAGGGCGCCGACTTCGCCGCGCGGGAGTGGGCGGCGAAGCCGGAGACGACCGTGCTGCCCGGCGACGACGAATTTCAGGCCTGGCTCGCGCGCGCGCTCGATGGCGACTTGGCAGCCGCCCGAAATGCGCGCGTGGAGCGCCATCGGGTTTCAGTCGAGTTGCCTGCGCGGCGCGGCGCGTGTCTGCTGCCTAGCCGGCCCAAGTCGGATCCGATCTCCCCGGGGTTCGGTTCGCGCGCCTGCGAAAAGAGTCTCGCACAGTTGCGCAAGCTGGGCGCGAGCGCCGTGGCGCTTTCGTGGTGCAGCGCGCTCGAAGCGAGCGAGCCGCGCTGCTTCGGAGCCGGCCCACAGCTGTGGACCCAGGCCGACGATGCGGCGTTGTATGCGACGATCCTGCGCGCCAGGAACTTGGGGCTCGACGTCACGCTGTTGCCGCAATTGGTCGCCTCGGAGAGCGGCGGTTGGGCGGGCCAGGTCCTGTTGACCACAGCCAGGACGCAGCGCGACTTGTTCCGCTGCTGGGGCGAATTCCTGACGCACATCGGGCTCTTGGCGGAACTCGCCGGCGTCGACGTGCTCGCGCTGGGAACGGAATCTCCCGACAGCACGGTCACACGCGCTTCGAACGAAAATCGTCGCCGGGCGAACGACCTCGAGACACTGAGTGCGAATTGGCGCTTCCTGATCGAGGCCGGCCGCAGTGCCTTTGCCGGCGGCCTGACCTACGCGGCGCGTTGGGACGGCGAGGCGCAGGGCATCGAGTTCTGGAAAGAGCTCGATTTCCTGGGCCAGAACGTGTTCGTGCCCTTCGGCGAAGCCAAGCAAGCACAATCGCCCGCCGCGGCCGAGATCACGCAGCGCATCGTCGGATCCTTCGCGCACCTTGCCGAACTTTCCAAGCAGCAGGGCGTGCGCCCGCTGATCTGCGGCATCGGAATCAGTTCGAGCGCGGACGGCTGGGCCCAACCGTCGCGGCCGCAGGGTGGCGTGGACCTCGAGCTGCAGGTTCGCTTCTACGACGGCCTGCTGCGCGCGCTGCAGATCGGACGCAAACAGGCGATCGCACCCGCGGGCCTGTTCACCTGGTGCTGGTGGAGCGATCCGCAAAGCGGGGGCACCATGGATCGCGGCTTCACGCCGCAGAACAAGCCGGCGGAAGCGGCACTCGCTCGCGCGCTTCACGTGCGATGAGTGCGCGCGTGAAATCGCGCGCAGCGCCTGGGGAAATCCGCCCCGAGGACTCGCCGTCCGTGCTGGCGGGTGTCGGTCCAAGCCGCGCCGCGGCGCTTGCGAAGAGCGGGATCCACACGCTTCGCGACTTGCTCTTGTTCGCGCCTCGAAGCGTGGAACCGTTCGCGGCCGCGCAGTCGATCGCTTCGCTCGATCCGTCGGCGACCGTCGAGGCGCGTATCGCCGGCCGCGTGGCGCGCATGAGTTTTTCGCGCTTCGGCCGCCGCTCGCTGCTGCGCGTCGCCGTCGAGGACGGCACGGGTCGCATCGACGTCTTGTTCTTCAACCAGGCCTGGCTGCGCGATCGATTCAAGGTCGGCGACGCGATCGACGTCTTTGGCCGGACGCTGGACGCCAAGGGGCGCGCGTTGACCTGCCGGCAACTGGGGACCGCCGACAACCCGCTGCCCGTCGCGGGTGAACTCGTCGCGCTCTACCCCGAAATCGAAGGAGTCTCGCAGGCCTTCATCGCCGAGCTGTGCCGTCTGGCGGTCGAACGCTGCGCCGCGCTGCTCAGCGATCCGCTCGCGCAGGACTGGCTCGAGCAGCACGATCTGCCGGCGCTCGCGCAGTGCGTTCGCGGTCTGCATCAGGCCAAAGACATGCAAGAATTCCAGCGCGCGGCACGCCGCAGTGCGCTCGAGCGCGCGCTGTTGCTTCAGGCGCGAATCGCCGCACGTCGCGCGGAGAACGCGGCGCGACGCGCGCCCAAGATCTCCTGTTCGGACAGCGTGGAGCGCGGCCTCACCGCGCGCTTTCCCTTCGCTTTCACCAGTGGTCAACTGCGCATCGCGGCCGAGTTGCGCGACGATCTGGCGCGCGCCATTCCCATGCGCCGGCTCTTGCAGGGCGACGTCGGCTCGGGCAAGACTGCGCTGGGCCTGTACGCCTGCTTGTTGTGCGCGCAGGGCGGCTTCCAGTCCGCGTTCATGGCGCCGACGGAATTGCTGGCCGAACAGCACTACCTTGGACTGCGCGAATTGTGCGCCGATGCCGGACTCGAGTGCGTTCTGCTCAGCGCTTCGCTCGGCGCCGCGGATCGTCGCGACGCGCTCGCGCGACTCGAGGATGGCCGCGCGAACATCGCCTTTGGCACGCACGCATTGTTCTCGGAGTCGGTGCGTTTCGCGCGCCTGGGTCTAGCCGTGATCGACGAACAGCACCGCTTCGGAGTCGAGCAGCGCCAACGCCTGGCCGGCAAAGGCGAAGATGTGCACGTCCTGTTGATGACCGCGACGCCGATTCCGCGCACGCTGGCACTGACCGTGTACGGCGATCTGGATGTTTCCGTGTTGCGCGAGAAACCGCCGGGTCGCGGTACGGTCACGACGGTCTGGGTGAAGAAGGAGCAGCGCGCCGCCGCGCTCGCGCGCATGCATGCTGCACTCGAGGCGGGTGAGCGCCTGTACTGGGTGGTTCCGCGCATCGGCGAGGCCGCCGTGGAGGGCGACGAAACGCCGGCGGAGAAGGGCATCAGCGCCGAATCGCGCTTCGCACGTCTGTCGCGTTCCACACTGGCGAAGTTCGGCGTCGAACTTGTTCATGGCAGGCTGGCCTCCGCCGATCGCGCGGCACGCCTCGAGCGTTTTCGCCGCGGCGAAGTGCGCGTGCTCGTCGCCACGACCGTGATCGAGGTCGGCGTCGACGTGCCCGAGGCCACCGTCATGGTGATCGAAGGCGCCGAGCGCCTGGGCCTGGCGCAACTTCACCAGCTGCGCGGCAGGATCGGCCGCAGCCGGCAACCCGGCGCGTGTTTTCTCTACGGCAAGCCCAAGGCCGCCGAGCGATTCTTGCGCCTGGAGCGGGACAGCGACGGTTTTTCGATCGCCGAGGCCGACCTGGCGGCGCGCGGAATGGGCGAACTGTGCGGAATCCGCCAGGCCGGCCTGTCCGACTTCGCGGCCGGGGTTGGACTTTCGCCCGACGAACCGCTCACACTGGCCCGTTCGCTATTCAGCTTGAATCCAAGCCTGCACGCGTTGTATCCAAGCCCGCCGTTCGTTTTCGATTCCTGAGTTCCTCACCGGACCCCGCCATCTTGGAAGCCTTCTTCACGACCGAAAACCTGATCGCACTCCTGACGCTGACCGCGCTCGAGATCGTGCTCGGGATCGACAACATCGTCTTCCTCTCGATCGTCACCGGGAAGCTGCCCAAGGAAGAGCAACCCAAGGCGCGCACCCTGGGCCTGGCGATGGCCATGCTGATGCGCATCGGCCTGCTGCTAGGGATCACGTGGGTGATGGGGCTGACCAAAGTCCTGTTCACGTTGGTGGAGCACGATTTTTCGGGCAAGGACATCATCCTGTTCGTCGGCGGGTTGTTCCTGGTCGCCAAGGCGACGCACGAGATCCATGAACGGATGGAAGGCGAGGTCGCGGTGGAAGGCGGCAAGCGCACTCACCCAAGCTTCGTCAGCGTGATCGTGCAGATCATGTTGCTCGACATCATTTTCTCGCTGGACTCGGTGATCACCGCCGTGGGCATGGCCCAGCACGTCGGCACGATGATCGTCGCGGTGGTCATCGCCGTGCTCGTGATGATGGTCTTTTCCGGCAAGATTTCGGCCTTCATCGAGCGCCACCCCACGCTGAAGATCCTGGCGCTCTCATTCCTGATCCTGATCGGCGTCATGCTGCTGGCTGAATCCGTGGGCCAGCACGTCGACAAGCGCTACATCTACTTCGCCATGGCCTTCGCTTTGGCGGTGGAAATCCTGAACATCCGCGCGCACGTCAAGAAGCGCGCGCACCAACTGCCAAAGCAGGCCGAGTAGGCGCCGCGGCCGCCGCTACTATCGCGAGCCGACCTTCACGCGCCCCGCGACCACGTCGCGCAGAAAGGCCTCGTTGTGGATGCCGAAGTCGAGCATGCGCTGCGTGGCGGTTTGCGCGGCCTCGACTTCACTCGCCGGGCTCGCTTCATCGATGCGCTGTGTCGAGATTCCCCGTGGATCGACGGCGAGGTCGACGCTCCAGCGCGTGTCGCTCTCGAGGTCCCAGATCCATTTCATGTGGCCATCGATCAACGCGGCGGTGCGTTCGGTGCCGTAGGACTGCAAGAACATGGTCCGCTCGCGTGTGGCCAAGAGCAGCGACTCGCCTGAATTTGCCAGGCTTTGCGGCGCCAGTCCGACCAGATCGAGGATCGTCGGCATGATGTCGACCTGCCGGGCGCGGCCGAACTTGAAGTGCGAAAGATCGACGCCTGGGGCGAAGAAGAGCAGCGGCACCTCGTGCGCGTTCTCGGTCAGCGAACTGTGCCGCGGCGCAAAGCGCCCGTCCTCGAAGAAGTCCTCGCCGTGGTCGGCGGTGATCACGAACAGCGTGTTGTCGTACAGGCCGCGCCGTTTGTAGTCCTCGAGCACTTCGCCGAGCACCTGATCGGTGTAGCGCACCGCGCGCGTGTGGCGCTCCTCCTCGGTCCCTTTCGTCTGCCCGGGGAACTCGTAGGCGTAGTGCGACGACATCGTGTAGTACGTCGCGAAAAAGGGCTTCTTCTGCTCGAGCTGCGCGTGATCCCACAGGAACATCAAACGGTCGTCGCGCGAGGCCGGGCCGGTTTGCGCGAACGGAATCCCACGCTGCTTGGCGATCGCTTCGAGGTCGAGGAAGGCGACTACTTCATCGAAGCCCAGCTTCTGGAACATGGTGCGCTGGCCCTGATAGTAGAGCGTTTGCGGCGTGACGCAGACCGAGTAGTAGCCGGCCTGCGACAAGGCGCGCGGCAGCCCGCTCATGGCGCTCATTTCACACTCGAGCACTTCCATGGTCTGCGCCGCATAGACACCGCTCAACAAACCGAACGTGGCCTTCGACGAATTGGCGAACTGTGCATAACACGGTGTTTCCACGCCGCCTTGCGCGAGCATCTTCGACAAGAGCGGCGTCGTGTCGAGCTTTTTCGAACCCAGCGAAGTCTGCTCGCGCGCCAGGCTTTCGATCACGTACAGGACGACGTTTCGTCCGCGACAGGACGCAAGCGCAGGGTCGGCCGTGTGCGCGTAACTCGCGGCCGTCGTGAAGCGCACGGGCTGTTCGCTCGCGCGCGTTTCATGGTGGTCGTAGCCCACGACCGCCTTGTCGACCGGCAGCAACGTGGCGAGCACGAAGTTGCGGTGCAGGCCATAGGGCTGCGCGGGAGAAATGAACACGAGGATGCACAGCGGCACGACGGCGAAACGCGCGACAAGTCGAACTCTGAGCCAGCGCTCGAGAACTCCGAGGCCGGCGGCCAATTGGCGCAGCAAGAAAATCCACGGCGACAGGAAGGCGAGCAGCAGCACGCCGAACGATCCGAGCGCGACCATCCAATAGCCGTTGCCGGTGAACACCTGGTAGTCCGGGCCGATCGTGCTGGCCTCCTCGACCGCGTAGCGCAGCCATTGCCACGACAAGGGATGCAGGAAGCGCACTTTCATGCGCGCGTCGGCGCACTGAAACAAGAGCAAAAAGAAACACACGACGATCGTGATCCACAGCCCGCGTCGGCCGCGCTTCGCGAGCAGCAGGTCCCAGAGCACATAGACCGCTGCGAGCAAGCAGATGTCCTGGGGGAACGTGGTCGCGTACTGCCACGCCGTCCAGGCCTCCTGCACGCGATAGTTTCCGCTGCGCAGACTGTAGGTCTTCCAACCGATGAAAAGGACCAGCAGCGCGAACAGTCCGGCGCGCCCGCCGTTCAGAAAGCGCGCTCGCGCCTGATCCGCTGTCGACGTCGCTGTGCTCGTGATATTGAGGATCGGGGCGATAGCGCTCACCAGCGTACGGAGTCAGGTGAATTCGTCCACAGTTGCGTGCCCCAACCCCGGACGAATTCACCTGACTCCGTGCGCGTTTTCAAGGCGCGAGCACGAACTCGAGTCCGTTGCTGAGGATCGAGTTGTTGGGCTCGGGATGCCGGGGTCTCAGCCCCGCGATCGGCAATTTGAGGGTGCCGGATCTCCATGAGGGGGTCACTTGACACGCCCGGCTGGGTAACTCCCGGGGGGAACTGGAGGATAGGCTCAGATTGGAAAGCGACCACGTAGAATGCGTTGGCCCGGGCGATGCCCGTGCCAGGTGAGGAGCAGCAGAAATTGAAGAGGGACCCGATGCCTGACACCCAATGGAGTGAGCGTCCGAACCTTCGCGAGCCGATGCGCGGGCGTGGCGCTCTGGCGACTTCATGTCTTCGTCGCGCTCTCGTGGCCGCCGTCCTGCTCGTGGCGACCCTGGCACACGCATCGGCGCAGTCCGCGATCGTCGGTTGGGGCCATCAAGTCTTCGATAGCCGCTGGAACGATGAACCATTCGCCGATATCGCGGCGGGCCCGTGGAACACTTTCGCCCTTCGCGGCGACGGAACCCTAGCCGCTTGGGGGCACAACGAGTACGGAGTGTGCAACGTTCCAGTACCTCCAGTCGGGCGCGTGTACAAGGGAGTTGCGTGTGGGGGGTATTTCACGGTCGCGCTGCTTAGCGATGGAACAATCACGGCCTGGGGATACAACTTTTATGGCCAGTGCAACGTGCCGATTCTTCCAGTCGGCGTTTCTTATGTCGAGGTCGCCGTCGGCAGTAACCATTCGATTGCGAGGCGCAGCGATGGGACGGTAGTGGCCTGGGGTAGCAACAGCTACGGTCAATGCAATGTGCCGACTCTTCCGACAGGAGTGTATTACCTCCAGATAGCTGCCGGTCTGTCCCACTCGGCGGCATTGCGCAGCGATGGAAAGGTACTGGCCTGGGGAGACAACTCATACGGTCAGTGCAATGTCCCTGTTCTTCCCCCTGGAATGTCGTATGGCCAAGTCGCGGCGGGCGTATTGCATACGGTAGCCATGCGGAAAGACGGGACCGTCATTGCATGGGGATGGAACCAGAGTGGCCAATGCAATGTCCCATTACTTTCCAGCGGTCTGTCCTATGTTGGAATTGCGGCTGGTGGCTGGAATTCTGCGGCGCGGATCAGCGATGGCTCATTAAGGGTCTGGGGAAGCAATGGCTTCGGTCAGTGCATTGCCCCTGGTCTTCCGCCCGGAATGTCCTACTTGAGAGTGGCGATTGGGTCCCAGCATGTCGTCGCGCTGCGAAGTGACCAGCGGGTGTTCGCTTGGGGGATCAATCAATACGGGGCGTGCAATGTGCCTCGAATTTCGAGCGGACTTGGATACGTTGAGATCGCCGCTGCCGATGATGCATCCTCCCATACGGTAGCGCGGCTGAGTAACGGTTCGCTGATCGCTTGGGGAGACAATTCATCCGGCCAGTGCAACGTGCCCACACCACCCATCGGGGTTTTCTATGTCGAGGTTGCTGCGGGCGGCGGCAAGTTCACCGTAGCACGACGCAGCGACGGCATGGTCGCCGCCTGGGGAGACCCCAGTTACGGAAAGTGCAACGTGCCTCCGCTCCCAGGCGGACTCACCTATGTCGGAATTTCTGCCGGCGTGCAGCATGTCCTGGCACAGAGGAGCGATGGCTCCGGCATCGCATGGGGGGCAAATTTCTCCGGTCAGTGCAACGTACCTCCGCTCGCAGGCGGACTCACCTATGTCGAATTTTCGGCGGGTAGTCTGCACTCCGTCGCACGAATCAGCGATGGCTCGGTCATCGCCTGGGGCGACAACTACTGGGGCCAGTGCATTGTGCCCCCTCTCACCGGAGGACTCACCTACGTCCAAATCTCGGCTGGATATGACCACACGCTCGCGCGGCTCAGTGATGGGACCGTCGTGGCGTGGGGGAGCAACAGTGCCGGTCAATGCAATGTTCCGACACTTCCTATCGGACTCTCCTATGTCGGTATCGCGGCAGGCCCAGGTCATAGTCTGGGCCTGCGCAGCGACGGCACCGTGGTGGCGTGGGGATACAACATCTATGGCCAGTGCAATGTACCCCTCCTTCCGCCGGGAATGCCCTATGTGGAGATGGCCGCAGGCAGAGTTCACTCGGTCGGTCGCACCGGATGTCCCTCTCCGGCAATCTACTGCACGGCGAAGACCAACAGTCTCGGCTGCGTCCCTTCGATCGAATCAGTTGGTTGCCCTAGCGGCAGTGTGATAAGCGGATTCTCGGTCTCTTGCTCGGACACGCGCAACCAGAAGGCAGGCCTGCTCTTTTACGGATTGAGCGGCAGGACGGCGGCCCCGTTCCAAGGCGGAACTCTTTGCGTCATGAGTCCGGTCAAGCGCACACCTGGCACGAATTCGGGAGGGACTCCGTCGCCGGCGAACGACTGCTCAGGCATCTACGCTATCGACATGAACTGCTTCGCGGTCGGAGCATGTGGCGGTTCACCTCACCCCGCGCTCGCAGTCGCAGGGACAGTGGTCGATTGCCAATGGTGGGGACGAGACCCCGGCTTCGCCGCGCCGAACAACACGACGCTGAGCAACGCGCTCGAGTACGTCGTAGGACCTTGAAATGGGTTGACTCGTCAACTCCACGTTGGCGCTCACGCTGAGCTGATTGAGACCACCTACCAAGCTAGAAGCACAGCCTGGGGTTAGAGGGGGATCCGACGTCTGATGCCCAATCCAGGAATTGTTCGAGCCCCCGCGGGGCGCTGCGGCGACGTGGCGCTCTGATGACTTCTGGCCTTCGTTGCGCTCTCGTCGCCGCCGTCCTTCTCGTGGCGACACTGGCACACGCATCGGCGTAGACCGGGATCGTCGCATGGGGCGAACTGGTCTTCGAATGGCCGCTGAAACGATAAACCAGTCGCCGATATCGCTGTGGGCGCGAGGAACACTCTCGCCCGCGCCTTCAAGCCCTACCGCAGCGCGAGACGCATGAAACTGCTCGCATGCCGGACGGCAAAGTCGTCAAATTCTTCAGGATGCGCGAGCGCCGCCAGAATCTCCGCCGACTCGACCAGCCGCGGCCCGGGCCGATTGAAGAACGCGTTGCCGTCGGCGAGGAAAACGTTTCCTGTGGTCAGCGCCGGCCAGCTCTGTTCGAGAAGCAGCTCGCGCATGGCGTCAAGTTCCAAGCGCGACTGCTCCAGGCGCATCCCGCAGGGCTTGAACAAGACCATGTCGGGAGCCGGTGAGAGCTCGCGCAGTGCTGCGCGGCTCAGCGTCGGTGCATGCTCGCCCGCCTTCGTCACGAGCGCGCGCGCGCCCGCGATTTCGACCAGCTCCGGCATCCACAGACCGCCGACCATCAGCGGATCGATCCATTCGATCGTCAACACTTGGCGACGGCTCGCCAGCGAGCGCGCGCGCTGCGAGATCTTCGCCAGTCTTTGCTGCAGTTGTTCGATCAGCGGCTTCGCACGCTCCGACACGCCGAGCGCCGCCGCGACTTCGTCGATGTTGCTCCACAGATCCGCGAGCCGTGTGGGCCGCAGGTTGACGAGCCTCGTCCGCGGCAGAAATTCGCGCACTGCGCGTTGCACGTCACCGAAGGGGATGGCGCAGACTTCGCACAAGTCCTGCGTCACGATCACATCCGGCGCGGCGCGTTGCAGCGCGACACTGTCGATGTCGTAGATCGCGAGCGCCCTGCGCAAGATGTCGCGCACGTCGAAGTCGATCTTCTGACTTGTTCCGAGCAGGGGAAGCTTGCTGCGCGTCAGCACAGGGATGCTGCGCAACGACGGCGGGTAATCGCATTCGTGAGAGACGCCGACGAGCTGGGCTTCGCAGCCGAGCGCGCAGACGATTTCGCTCGCAGCTGGAAGCAGGCTGACGATTCGCAATGCGCTGGTTGGGGGCTCTAGCGAGGGCAAAGTGATTCCGGGAAGGCAGGGGGCTGGCGGGGGCCGGCTTGCGACGACGCCGTGGACCCTCAGGCGCGCCGCGCGGGCGAATCGCGTATCCTGCCCGGCGACTGCGGCTAGGTACTAGCCCCGACCCCTAGGATCCCATGCATCGACCTGCCGTTTTATCGTGCGCGCTCTTGCTTGTCTGCGTCAGCGCTTCGCTCGCGACGGCCCAAATCGAACTGCCTTCGACCCCGGTCACGAATCCGACGCCGGCTCCGCCGGTCGAATTGCCGCCACTACCGCGTGGCGACCTGATCCAGAAGGTCACGGGCAAGAATCCATTCGCCGACCCGAAGGAACTCGGGCAGGAAGCCAAGCCCGCCGGCGGATTGGAGTTGCCGCTCGCACCACCGTCCGTACAGGATCCGGCCAAGGCTTCGGCAACCGCGGCGCCTGGACGGATCGACGCCGCACCGCTCGAGAACATGCCGCCCGGGCGCAAGGACGCGGCGGAGTTCATCCTGACCGAACTGCGGCGTCTTGACGACGTGCACAACGTGCTCGTCGACCAGGCGGCCCAGAGTCTGATCGGCCTGGGCGACGAGGGCAGCGATGCCGCGCGCAGGGGCCTGATGGAGGATCGTTCGCCGACGATCCTCGCCAGCGCGAAAGTGCTGCTCTCCTCCAGTTCGGCCCAGGACCGCGAGCTCGTGCGCCGCAGGCTGAATTCGAAGCTGCCGGCGAGTGTCGGCGGTCCGCTGGTCGAAGCGTTCGTCTCGCTCGATCCGGTCGGTGCAAGTCCCGTGGTACTGGCCGGCCTGCTCGACCATCCGCTGGTCGGCGTGCGCGCAGCCGTGAGCCGACATCTAGCGGGTGTGCACGACGCGGCCCTGCTGCCGGCGCTGACAGCACAAATGAAATCGGAGCGCGCGGACACGCGGCTGCGCGCGCTGGACCTTCTGGCGAGCTTCGAAGGCGAGGGCGTCGTCGATCAGCTGCTCGCAAGACTCAAGGATCCTTCAGCCCTGGTGGCCGGCCGCGCCTCGCTGTTGCTGGCCGCGCGCGAAGACCCCGCCATCGTCGGTATCCTGCGCACGCGCGCCTTCGATCAGCCCTGGATCCTGCGCGATAGCGCCTATGCGATCCTGTCCTTGATCGAGCGCGAGGACGCGCGCGTGATCGCGTGTTTCGACGACCGACACGTGCCCATTCTGCTCGAAGGACTGGGCAGCTCCGACCCGTTCATTTCAGGAACCTGCGCCGCGGCACTCGCCGGCATCGGCTTTCGCTCGACGACGCTCGCGGATGCGCAGTGGATCGACCGCGCCGTTCCCGAGCGACTCGTGCGCTCCATTTCGGGCCTGGAATTCCACAACGATTTCAGCTCGCTGCAACGGCCCGTCTGCCGGCGGTTGACGCTGATCTCCGGCCAGGCCTTCGCCAACGACGGCCCGTCCTGGATGAAATGGTGGAGCGAATCGCGCGGCAACTTCCGCGCGCGCCGGGCCGTGATCGAGGCCGGTCCGGAGCTGGCGGGTTCCCTGCAACTTTCCTGGCGCGACGATGTGGGCGAACTCGAGAGTTTCAAAATCATCGGGCCGACCGTGACGGGCGTCTCGCCCGATCTCGCCAACCCCGACAGCGCGGAAGTGTTTCGGATCACCGAGCTGCAGGCTCGCGACATCTTCGCCATGCTGCAGGAGACGCGCGTCTTCAGCGCCGAACGCCTGCCGGGTGTGCGCGGTTCGAGCAACCTGCCGGGCCGTGCGCTCGAGATCGGCATCGGCAAGCAGGGCAAGTCGTTCCGCTTCGCGGGCAGCACCAGCGAAGCCTGGTTCGAAACAGTCGCGGCGTCGCTGCGCGCTGTGCGCGATCGCAACCGCTGGCAACGCTATCCCTCGCCCAAGCGCCACGCGCACGCGGCGGATCTGTGGTTCGAGCAATGCACCTGGTGGGACGGCGAACACACCGAACACGAGCGCGCGCTGCGCATGAAGTCGCTGGTGCTCGAGAGCCTGCCGGCAATTCCGCTCGAACGCCGTAGCGCCGCGGTGACCGAGTTGATCGGGATCTACGCCGATGCTTCGAACATCGAGGCCTCAGACTTCCCCGTGTTGCTCGCGATGCTGCGCGAAGAGCCCTTCTACACGCCGCGAGCGCGCGTGTTGCTCGGGCTCACGCTGGCCCATCTCAACACCGCGAACGCGCAACTGGACGGCCGCTGTGAAATCCTGCTGGGGCTTGCCATCGAGCACTTCGGTGAAGGGGCAAGCGAAGCCATGGGGCGGATCCTGCGCGCCGCCGGCCCGATTGTCGCGCGCGCTTCGACGCACGATCCGCGCCCGCAGCTTCGGGCCGTGGCAGTCGGCGAAATCCTCGAAATCGGCGCAGCCGAGGATCAGGCGCGCGCGATGGAGATGTTGCACGACCCGCTGATTCAGGTTCAGGTCGCAGCCATCGAGGCCTTGGGTTTGAAGCAAGTCGAAGCGGCTCGCGTCGAACTCCTGTTGCGCGCACGCTTGGGCGACGATCCCGTGATTCGGTCCGCGGCGCTGGGCGCGGTCGCGAATCTGGGCGGCGAAGGCGTGCTCGATGCGATGATGCTCGGGCTCTCCAGTCCTGTTCACGCGATCAAAGTCGCCGCCGCGCGCGGGCTCGCGCGCATCGGGGATCCGACGGCGGCGCCGCTCTTGGTTTCATTGCTCGGCCAGGGCCGCGGTTCCGAGGTCTTCGAAGCCGCGCGCCAGGGCTTGATCGCCATGGGCGACGCCGCGACCTCCGATCTGTTGCGCGCGGTCAACACGCCGGGCAGTCGTGCGCGGCGCGAGGGCGCTTTGCTTTTGTCTCAGCAAGGAGTGCCCGAGGCCATTCCGGTGCTGCTCGCGCTGCTGACCGAGAATCCGAACGATTCTCTGCTCGCCAGCGAACTTGCGGTGGGCACCTGCACTGACCTTCGCGCCAGCGGCAACCCTTCCGTCGCCTGGTGGGACTGGTGGGAAGGCGTGGTCCACGACAAACCCAACGCGTGGTTGTGCGCAGCTCTCGAACGATTGGGGGTCAGCGCACCCAAGCCCGATGAACTCGCCAGGCCCGGCACGCGCCAAGGCATGCGCTTCCTGACTTTGGTGATGCGCCGTCCCGAAGCGCATTTGGTCGAGCGAGCGCGGCGTGATCTCGGCCGGCTCCTGGGTCGCGAACTCGGCGCCCTTCCGGTGCCTGGTGACGACCGCAACCTGTTCATCGCCGACCTCGAGCGCGAGATCGCCAAGCGCTTCCCGCAGTAGCAGCGTGGCGCGGAAACGGTCGTCGAATCGGCGCCGAACGAAATCAGCCGGGCTGAATCCCTGGCTGAAGATTGGTCTCGCCCTGGGGCTCTTGCTGATTTTTGCGCGCGTCGTTCCCGACAAGCCGCTGCGCCACTGGTGGAGCGAGCGCCAGGGCTTCGAGCGGGTCGAGGGCCACGCGCTGTTGATCCGCGCCGCGGCCGCCGAGAACGGGCTCGATCCGAATCTGCTCGCCGGCGTCATGATGGTCGAAAGCCGCGGCAACGTGGGGGCGGAGTCTCCGGCAGGAGCCCTGGGATTGTTTCAATTGATGCTGCCGACCGCCGTGGAGCACGCGCAGCTGCTCGGTCTGCCCGCGCCTTCCAAGACGCAGCTGCTCACTGACGCGCGCCTGAATTCGCGCCTAGGTGCCCACTACCTGGCCTGGCTCTTCCCGCGTTTCGACGGCGACGTGGAGCGCGTCTTGATTGCGTACAACGCGGGTCCTGGGCGACTCAAGCGTTGGATCGAGGAGGCGGGAAGTTATGCTGCGTGGCGCGCTGCGCGCGAAGCCGCCGGCAACTCACAGGTGCTGGCCTACGCGCGCGACGTCCAAGACTACCGACATCGATTTGCCGAACGGGGCGTGATCGTTCCAGGAGCGCAAGCGGGTCCCGGGAACTCGCCCGTCCCCGACCTGCCTGCCGGCGCGGATGGTGAACTCGTTCCTGGCACGATTGGGCAGCCTGCCTTGCACTCTCAGCGATGACCAACCACTTTCGAAAGCTCCAAGCAAGGTTCGGCCGCGGCGCGAAGTCGTCGTTCGCCGCCTTGGCGCTGGCCCTCCTGCTCAGCGGACCGGCCTGGTTTTGCGTCGGCGCTTCCGCGGCGATCCAGATCCAGTCGCCCGCCAAGGAAGCGCCCCGTGCGCCGGCGCCGGGCTACGCCAGTCCACGCGAGACGCTGCAGAGCTATTTGCGCGACATCGTGCGCTGGCGCGAGACGGGCGACAAAGAGGCGCTGCAGAGCGCAGTGCGCGCGCTGGACCTGAGCGCCACCGCGGTCGCCGACCGCGCTGGACTCGGACCGCGCTATGCGGGGGATCTGCTCGAGCTGCTCGACAAGGTCGGTGCGATCGATCCTGCTGTGCTGACGGCGGACGCCGCGGCCCTCGCGAGCGGAACCTTCGCGCACCGGTTCACGCGCCCAGAGCCTCCGGTCGTGGCCATCGATCTCGAGTTCACGCGCCTGCGCGAGGGCGAATGGTTGATCGCGAACTCGACCCTGCAGCGCATCTCGGGCTGGCACAAGAGCTACGACGAGGTCGCGCCGCTGGTCAAGCGCGGCAAGCCGGTCACTTTCCAAGAGTGGGTGCGCTCGACCGTGCCTGCTCCCATGAAGCGGCGCGTGGCGCTGCTCGAGGCCTGGCAGTGGATCGGATTCGCGCTGCTCATCTTCGCCGGCATTCTCGCCCAGCGCATCGCCACGTTCTTTTTCGCACGTTTCGTGGCCCACATCGCCAGTTCGGATCGCCTGGCGCTCGACAGCAAACTGCTGGCCCGCGTCGCGCGCCCCGTGGCGCTCTTGGCGACCTCGATCGCATTTTTCCTGGGCGTTCCGCTGCTCGATCTCGAGCCGGGCGCGTACCACGTCGTCAACTTGCTGGCGAACATCGGCCTGACCATCGCGGTGGTCTGGACCGCCTATCGCCTCGTCGACGTGCTGTCGTGGGTCATGGCGCAGAAGGCGGCGGCGACCGACACGAAGTTCGACGACATGCTCGTGCCGCTGGTCCGGCGCACGCTGAAGTTCGTGGTCGTGATCCTCGGCGCTGTATTGATCATCACGCGCCTCAACAGCGATCTGTGGGGTCTGGTCGCCGGACTCTCGATCGGCTCTCTGGCGGTCGGTTTCGCGGCCAAGGACTCGATCGAGAACTTGTTCGGCACGTTCACGGTCTTGATGGACAAGCCCTTTCAATTGGGCGACTTGATCCTGGTCAATGGCATCGAGGGCGCGGTCGAGGACGTCGGCTTTCGCTCGACGCGCGTGCGCACCGGCGAGGACAGCCTGATCACGATTCCCAACTCGCGCTTCATCGCCGCCCATGTCGAGAATCGCGGGCTGCGGCGCTATCGGCGCGTGCGCGCCATGATCGGCCTGACCTACGACACGCCACCGGAAAAGATCGAGGCGTTCTGCGAGGGCATTCGCGAATTGATCCGCCGCCATCCCTACACGCGCAAGAGCGACTACCACGTCTGGCTCACGGGCTACGGGCCAAGTTCGCTCGATCTGCAGCTGACGTTGTTCTACGAAGTCCCCGACTGGGCGACCGAGTCGCGCGAGCGCCATCGGCTTCTCCTCGACATCCTGAGGCTTGCGGAAAGCTTGAACGTCTCGTTCGCGTTCCCCACGCAGACCGTGCGCTGGGAGCGCGCGAGCAGGCGCCAGGGCCACGATGATTCGCCCGAGGAACTCGCCAAAGCCGTGGAGCGCGGCCGTGCCGACGCCTCGAAGATCGCCGACGGCTCCCTGCGCTACTACTCGGGTAAACAGCCGCCGCCGATCCGTTTCGACACCCAGGACGCCGACGACGCCGGCCACGGCCGCTTTCTACCCTGAGCCCAGGGCGACTGGCACCAACATCACTCTTGAACACTCCGTAGACGCTCAGAACCCACCCGCCCAAACATGAGCCAGGCCCCGAGTTCCGTTCCGCCGATTGCCGCCCATTCACAGCCCGCGCCCGCCGGCGCGCCCAACGCCTTGATGCGCGGCGGCGCGCCGTGGGTCGGCGAACTCGAAAACGCCCTGGGCGAGGTCTTGATCGGCCAGAAGGACCTGGTACACGGCCTCCTGATCGGTCTCTTGACCGGGGGCCACGTGCTGCTCGAAGGTGTGCCGGGCCTGGCCAAGTCGCTCGCCGTATCGACGCTGGCCAAGGCGGTCCACGGCAGTTTCGCGCGTCTGCAATTCACGCCCGACCTGTTGCCGAGCGACCTGGTCGGCACGGAGATCTACAACGCCAAGGAAGCCAGCTTTTCGACGCGCAAGGGGCCGATCTTCGCCAACTTCGTGCTGGCCGACGAGATCAACCGCGCGCCGGCCAAGGTGCAGTCGGCGCTGCTCGAAGCGATGCAGGAGCACCAGGTCTCGATCGGCGGCGTGACTTTCAAGCTGCCCGAGCCCTTCCTCGTGCTCGCCACGCAGAATCCGCTCGAGCAGGAGGGGACCTATGCCTTGCCCGAAGCGCAGGTCGACCGCTTCGCCTTGAAACTGGTCGTCGACTATCCCTCGAAGGAAGAAGAGCTCGCCGTGTTGCACCGCATGGCGCGCACCGCTCCGCCGCTCTCCGTGCGACAAGTCGTCACGCTCGACGAAATCGGACGCGCGCGAACGGCGGTCGACCTGGTGACGCTCGATCCCAAATTGTGCGAGTACATCGTCGCCTTGGTCCAGGCCACACGCGATCCCGCGCGCGCGGGGCTCAAGGACCTCGTCGGGCGCGTGCACTACGGCGCCAGTCCGCGGGCCACGATCTATCTGGCCCTGTGCGCGCGCGCCAATGCCTTCCTCGAAGGCCGTGCCTTCGCGACCCCGGCGGACATCAAACGTGTCGCGCCCATGGTGATGCGTCACCGCGTCATTCCGACCTACGAGGCGGACGCGGAAGGACTGTCCAGCGACAGGCTCGTCGCACGGCTGCTCGAGACCATCCCGGTTCCCTGACCCAGGCTCCTGGCCGTGTTCGAAGACGACGATTCGCAGCAGGACGTGATCGCGCCGGAATTGATGGCGCGCGTGCGCCAGATCCAGCTGCGTACCCGGCGCATGGTCAGCGAAGTGCTCGCCGGCGCCTATCGCTCGACCTTTCGCGGCAGCGGCATCGAGTTCGACGACATCCGTCCCTATCAACCCGGCGACGACGTGCGCGCGATCGATTGGAAGCGCACGGCGCGCGCCGGCGACGCGTTCATCAAGACCTACATCGAGGAACGCGAGCTTTCGCTGGTCTTTGCCGTCGACACCAGCCGCACGATGGACTTCGGCTCGCGCGAATTCAGCAAGCGCGAAGTCGCCGCGCAGATGGTGGCGCTCTTGTCCTACGTTGCCGCGCGCCAGCACGATCGCGTCGGTCTGACCCTGTTCGGCCCCGAGGTCGGTTTGTCGCTCGAGCCGCGCAAGGGCGCGGCCGCCGTGGCGCGCGTGATCCGCGAAGTTCTCGCCGCGCGCCCGACCAACGCCGAGACGTCGTTCCAAAAGGTGCTCGAGCACTGTCAGCGCAGATTGCATCGCCACAGCCTGTTGTTCTTCATCAGCGATTTCGCCAGCGGCGAATTCGTCAAGCCAGGTGAAATGCCGCAATGGCGCCATCTGTTGCTCGATCTCGGCAGTCGTCACGACGTGGTGCTCGCGCGCGTGACTGATCCGTTCGAGACCGAGCCGCCGCCCGCGGGCTGGCTGGCCTTCGAGGGCGCCGCCTCGGCGAAGCGCATCGACGTCGACACACGCTCCAAGCGCGTGCGCGAAGCGTGGCGCGCAGCGTCCGCGGCGCGTCAGGCCGCGATCTCGAATATCGCCTCGCGCAGCGGGCTGGACCTGATCGAGCTTTCGACCGAAGGCATTGTCGCCGATCCGATCGCCGGTTTCTTTCGCGCGCGCGGGCGGCGCAGGCGGGCAGCGCCGTGAACTTCGCCCGTCGAATCGGCGCCAGTGCCCTGGCGATCGCGGCCTGCGCAGCGCTGCTTGGCGCGCAGGGCACCAGCGCGCGTCTGGAGTTCGATCGCGTGCAGGCCGAAGTCGGACAGCCCGTGCGCGCGACGCTGACCGTCGAACACGACGCGAGCAGCCGTCCGAAGCTGGACTCGCTGGGGCTCGACGATTCGTGGGTCGTTTTCGCTTCGAAGGCCGGTCCGACGCTTGCCCTGCCGGCGCAGACGGGCCGCGCGACGACCACGTTCGAATTCGAGATCGCCTCGCTGGAACCCGGCCAGCGCGCGATCGCAGAAATCCCGATTTCCGGCAGCGCTCAGAAACTCGCTGTCGCCGGGCCCACGTTGCAAGTGCAAGGCGTGCTGGCCGAAAACGAGGACGCGCCGCGCGCCATGCAGGGCCTGCGTGAAATCGAAAGCCTGGACGAGCGCGCAAATCTTTCGCTCGTGCTCGCCGTGGCGCTCGGCGGCGCGGCCTTGCTCTGCGCCGCGCTGTTCGTGTGGTGGCGCAAGCGCGCGCGTTCCGTGGCCGAGGGCGCGCCCGCGCCCTCCGTGCGCCTCGCCGTGCTCGAAACGCGGCCGCTCGACACGCCGGAGGATGTCCAGGCGGCGCACTTCGCCCTGACGCGTCTCTTGCGCGAGTCCGCGGATCTCGCCGCCGGCCGCGATCGCAGCGGCATGACCGACGAAGAATGGCAGCGCTCCGCGCGCGAACAATTTTTGGCCGCGGGAATCAGTGCCGGCGAGTTGGGCGCGCTCGAAGCCTTGCTCGAACGCGCCGCGCAGGTCAAGTACGGCAGCGAACGGCCGACGCACTGGGCCACGCGCGAGGCCTTGGCCAGCGCGCGCGGTTTCGCCGCGCGAGTCGAAGCGCTCCAGGACACGAAGGACCGTCCGCGCGAGGTGGCCGCATGAACTTCGCGCTCGTCCAAGCAGCCGGCGATGCGGTCCAGAGTGTCGCCGAAGCGCGCCTGCACCTTTTCGGCGATTACTTCCTCGCCAATCCCTGGTTCCTGATCATCGCTCCGCTGGGCCTTGTCGCCATCGCACTCGGCCGTGCGCGCTTTGGGCGCAACGCGGGCCGTGTCGGCGTGCTGCCCGGAGTCCCGCTGCCGCGTTCGTTCGTCCAAGAACTCGCCTTCGTGCCGCTCGTGCTCGAGGCGGCGGCCTTCCTGCTCGTCGCGCTGGCCATGGCGCGGCCCGTGCGCGCCAACGAGCTGCGCACGAACACCAGCGAGGGCATCGACATCGTGCTGGCGATCGACCGTTCGGGGTCGATGCAGTACTTCGACCTCGATCCTGCGAAATCGCGCCTCGAGGTGGTCAAGGAAGGGTCGGCGACTTCGCCGTGCGCCGCACCGGCGATCGGGTCGGTGCCGCCGACTCGTGCGCCTTGATGGTATTCGCGCGCTATCCACAGGTGCTGTGTCCGTTCACGCTCGACGCCGGAGCGCTGACCGGTTTTTTGAAGAACGTCGAGATCGTGAAATACGAAGCCGAGGATGGCACCGCGATCGGCCGCGGCCTGGCCAAGGCCGTCGCCAGCTTGAGCGCGAGTTCGTCGAAATCGAAGGTCGTCGTGCTCTTGACCGACGGCGAGAACAACGTCGACGATATCACGCCCGCCGCGGCGGCGGAACTCGCGGCCGAGAAGGGCGTGCGCGTGTATACCGTGCTGGCCGGGAAGTTCGTCTATCAGCAGGATCTGTTCGGCCGCGTGTCGCCTAGTTCGCGCGAGCTCGACACGCAGGATCTCGAACACATTGCAGCACGCACGGGCGGGCGCTTCTTCCGCGCGAAGGATCGCAAGTCGCTGGAGAGCGTCTACAGCGAGATCGAGAAACTGGAGCGCACACCGCGCACCGAAGAACGCCGCGTCGACACTTTCGATCTCTATCCGCGCGCGCTCTTGATCGCGCTGTTCTGCTATGCGACCGCGTGGCTGTGCCAAGCGACCTGGGCGCGGAGGATCCTGTGACCAAGGCCGCGTTTTTCGGCTTCGGCTGGCTGCGTCCCGGCGCGGCCTGGTGGGCGCTATTGGCCGTCTTGCTGCTCGCGCTGGGTCTTTGGGCCGTGAGCCGGCGCGCGCGCGCGCTCGAGTCGCTCGTCGCACGCCGGCAATTGAAACGCTTCGCGCCGGG
>JAYUUV010000253.1:0-5236 GCA_043754695.1 Planctomycetota bacterium | reverse complement strand
ACCACGCTCCACCAATCGCCCGCGGCCAAGTCCGGCGGCAGCAGGGAATCCAGGCGCAACTCTCGCAGGGCCACGAATTCCGCTTCGAATCGTTCGAGTTCACTCCCATGCATCGCATGCAGGCGAAACTCTTCCTGTTGCAACTGCGCGCCGGCGAACTTGATGCGCTCGGCCAGCACCGCGCTCGCATTCTTCGGCACGTGTGCGGTCGCGATCGCGGCGCGCAATGCATCGAACCTCTGCTTGGCCGCGGCGAAATCCGCACAGGTGTAGAGGTAGGCAGGTTCGATCCGGCCGCCGAGATCGACACTCGCGGGAACGAAGCTCCAGCCTTCGAGTTCGCGCGCGAGGGCCGCGACGAGTACGCACTCCAGTGCACGCGACTGCGCGCTCGACTGCGACAGGGCTTGCGCAGGCGGGACCCAGCGGATCTCCGTCGGCAGACTCGCGCGCGAATCGAAGAGCACTGCGTCCTCGTCGTCGGCGAGAGGCCGCTCCGCGCGGGGCGAAACGCGATGCTCGATGCCCGGGAATCCATGCTTCAGCGTGCTGAGGGCACGTTTCGCGCGTTCGAAATCTCCGGGTCGAGCCAGCATCGAAGCGTGCCAGCGTGTGCCACCGCCCGCGGGGCCCGGCCACACGCCGAGCAGGCTTGCTCGATCCCACGGGCTGCCGGATGCGGCCGCGGGCCAGTTCGCAACGTCTCCGTCGGCCGGACCCTGCACAGCGGCTCGCACCAAGCCAGCGCAGATTTCGTCGAGTTCGGCAGGCGAGGCTTCGAACTCGAGTTCCACCGAGGGATAGAACGGAAATATGAGTTCGTGTCCGGGATGCACTCGCACATGTGCGCGGGCATCCGGCCCAGGGATCTGGCCTACGGTCGCAGCCCCGTGCTCCGACAGGAACGACTCCCAGACGATCGAGACGTGCACGCCAGGGCGCTCGCGCGCGGCCAAGGCCGGAGCCTCGGAGTCTTGTGAAGCTGCACGCTTCACGGGCACCGCGCTGACCCGAGCCGAAACCCCTGAACCTGAAGTCTGGCCCGAGCAGGCGCATAGTGCGCCCGCCAATGCGAAACTTGCGAGTGCGCGGCGAGCGGGTAGGGGACGAGCGGATTTCACTTCGAGGGCGGCGGCTCTTGAACAGCGCGCCGAGGTGAGTAGTCTGCATTTTCGACACCACCTACACCATGAGCCTCGAACAACACCGCAAGGTTCCCAAGCGTGCGCTGGGGTTTGCCGTGATCACGATCTCGGACACGCGCACGGGAAAAACGACCGCCGCGCCCGACCAAGGCGGCGACTTCTTGGTGGCCTCGATCAGCGCCGCCGGCCATCGCGTCGTGACCCGCGATTGGAGCCTCGACGAAACTCCGGCCATCGAAGAGGCCGTGCACCGCGCGCTGAACCACGCCGAAGTCGAGATCCTGTTGACCACGGGCGGCACGGGCATCGCGCCGCGCGACGTGACCTATCCGACGCTCCTGCGCATGTTCGACAGCGAGATCCCTGGCTTCGGCGAGTTGTTTCGCTGGCTGAGTTTTCGCGAGATCGGCAGCGCGACGTTGCTCTCGCGCGCTGTCGGTGGACTGATCGCTGGCAAGGTCGTTTTGGCGCTGCCGGGCTCGCCCAAGGCGCTCAAGCTTGCGATGGACGAGATCGTGCTGCTCGAAGCCGAGCATCTGGTGAGCCAGGCGCGCGGTCCGGCGGCGGGTTGAGCGCGGGTTGCGGCATCCCGCGGCCGGAAAGGCTAATCTCCGCTCGATGCGCCTTGGAATTCTACTGCTCGCGACCTGCGCGCTGCTGTGCGCCTGCTCGAGTACGAGCCACAGCCACGCGCCGCGGGAATGGACTGCGTCCGGCTCCGCGTTGATCCTCGCGCCGGGCATCGAATGCGGCACGGACACCGTGGCCTTTGCGAGTGGTATCACGGCGGATGACTTCGGAGACGGTCGCGCGGCAAGTTTCGCCGCACCTGACTCCGCTGAATATGTCTTCAGCTCGCCCGCGATCGCCTGCGAGCCCTTCGACGAATGCCTTGTGTCGTGGAACGCGCGCCACTCGCAGGCGACAGGTTTCGGCGTCGAGATCGCCGTCGCGCGCCGGGCCGATGGCGAATTCTCGCCCTGGATGTGGATCGGAGAATGGAACGTGCGCGAGCGGCCGGCTGAACCCGTGCTCGCCTTCGAGGACGCGAAGATCGACGTGGACACGTTCAGTTCGAAGTCGCAGTGGCGCGCCGTGCGCGTGCGCGTGCGGGTGCGCGCGAACGATCCAAAGCAGCTGCGCTTCGCGCTCGATTCGGTCGCGCTCGTGCCGACACTGCACAAGGGCGCGCGCGCGAATCCAGCGACGGCAAGAACCGCGCACGCGATTGGCGCGCGCATGGCCGTGCCGTTTCGCAGTCAACGCGTGGAAGAAGCCGCGCTCGCCGGTCGCATTTGCAGCCCGACCTCGGTTTCTATGCTGCTGGCCTATCGCGGCGTCGACGCCGGCACGGCCGAAGTCGCGCGCCGCGCCTACGATCCGTTCCATGACATCTACGGCAACTGGAATCGTGCCATCCAGGCGGCCTACTCGTTCGGCGTGCCCGGTCATCTGGAGCGCATCGCGAGTTGGGAGCGTGCCGAGGAACTGCTCGCCAAAGGTCAGCCCTTGATCCTGTCGATCGCCGCGAAAGCAGGCGAGTTGCACAACGCGCCCTACGCGACGACATCGGGCCACTTGCTCGTGCTGTGCGGCTTCGACAGACGGGGCAACGCGCTGGTGAACGACCCCGCGGCGGCGACGAGCGAGCTTGGGCAGCTCGTCTACACGCGAGCGGACCTCGAAACCGTGTGGATGGCGCGCGGCGGAACGACCTATGTCCTCGAACCGGCGCGGCCGAAAGATCGCTGAGCTTCGCGTGCCGCCCTGGAAACATCTGACACACCTGCGCGGTCTTGGCCTCACGGCCGAGGAGCGCGAGGAAGCGCCGTTCAAGAATCCAGTGTTGGCGCGGGCCTGGACCTATTTTGCCAAGGACGTCTGGCGGCCGAACCTCGAAGAGCTCGGTCCGCTGCGCGCGCTCTACTACAAGACAGCGCGTGTCCTGTACCTGGCCACGAAGGGCTTCCTCGAGGACAACTGCCTGTTCCGCGCCTCGGCGCTGACCTACATCACGGTGCTGAGTCTGGTGCCGCTCTTGGCCTTCGCTTTCTCGGTCGTGAAGGGGCTGGGCGCGTACGAGGACCTGATGACGGGCGTGCGCCACTGGCTCGACCGCTGGCTACTCAGCGAGGCGCAGCGCACCGGCGAATCCGGCGACACGATCCGCCACGCGCTCGACCTCGTGCTCGATTTCGTCAACAAGACCGACGTGACCAAGCTCGGCGCGGCGGGGCTGGCGTTCCTGGTCTTCGCCGTCGTGCAGATGCTGAGCACGATCGAGCGTTCGTTCAACGACATCTGGGGCGTCAAGCGCCAGCGCTCGCTGCTGCGCAAGGTCACCGACTACTTGGCGATGGTGATCCTGGCGCCGATTTTTTTCCTGACCGCGGTCAGCCTGACTTCGCTGGCGGGAACCGAGCGCGCGACGAACTTCGCGCGCGACAGCCTGCACCTAGGCGGCGTGATCGACCTCTTGGCGCAATTCACCAGCGTGTTCGCGATCTGGATCTTCTTCACTTTCCTGTTCATGACGCTGCCCAACGCGCGCACGAAGTTTTCGTCGGCGCTGCTCGGCGGGCTCGTGTCCGGTCTGCTCTGGCACGGGGCCCAGATGCTGCATGTGAAGTTCCAGACCGGCATGGTGCGCTACAACGCGCTCTATGCCGGCTTCGCGGCGATTCCGATCTTCCTGGCCTGGATCCAGGCCTCCTGGGTCACGGTGCTGGCCGGTGCCGAGCTGACCTTTGCGCACCAGTCCGAACCGGCGTACCGCAAGATCGCGCGCAACTGGCCGACGGACCACGCGCTCCAGGAAGTCATCGCGCTGCGCGCGATGGTGCGGATCACGCGCGCATTCCAGAACGGTGCGCCGCGGCCGGACGCGGGTCAACTTGCGGCCGCACTCGGCGTTCCGCCGCGGCCGGTCGAAGCTGCGCTCGGCGTGCTGGCCGAACGCGGTCTCGTTGCGGTCAGCGATGAGCAGGATGTGCCGACCTTCCTGCCCGGCCGCGATCCCGGCGAGATCACGATCAAGAATGTCATCGATGCGCTGAAGGGCTCCTCCGGAGCGCTCGACGCGCCCATGCGCGCCGCGGCCGATGAGCGTCTGGCGGGTCATGTCCGTCAGCTCGACCATGAAATGACCAACTCGCCCTCGAACCTGACCCTGCGGGAATTGGCGCGGGAGCCGCCGCCCGAGCAGAGCCCCGGTTCCAGTTAAGGCCGGCGGGCGTGGCCAGCCGAAATGGGCGCATGGCTCGCGTCCTCCAATGCTGTCCGGGTTGTGCCCGGCAATATGAAGTCGCTGCGCTGGCGGCGGACAGCCCGCTGGTTTGCTCCTGCGGCGTCACTTTTTGCGTGACGCGCAAGAGTGCGCTCGCGCCGCGCGCGATGTGCTGCTCGCGCTGCGGCGGCAATCTGAAAGCGGACGCGCTGGTCTGCGAGTATTGTCAGGCACAGATCACGCTCGAAGAGCGGCACCTCGATTCGATCTGTCCGGCGTGTTTCGCGCGCATGTCGAGCGATGCGGACTATTGCATGAGCTGCGGCGTGCACATCGACGTGCAGGTGCTCGCGCCACTGCCGTCGAATGCCGGTTGCCCGCGCTGCAAAGTCGCGCTGCGTTCGCGGCGTGTCGGAGCGGAGGCGTTGGTCGAATGTCCCTCGTGCGCGGGATTGTGGGTCGAGCCGCGATTGCTCGAGCGATTGTGCACGGACGCCGGCGCGGCGAAGTCAGTCTGCGAAGCGCTTGGAGAGTCCGCCCCGCGGCCGGCGAGCGCGCTCAAGAATGCGCTCGCGTACATTCCTTGCCCGTGCTGCAAGCAGCCGATGAACCGCAAGAATTTCGGCTCGATCTCCGGCATCTTGATCGACGTGTGCAAGGCACACGGCGTGTGGCTCGATCACGGCGAACTCGAGCGCGCGCTGGCCTTTGCGGGGAAAGGCGGGCTGGTGGAGGCGCGTCGCAGGGAGGTCGGCGAGCTGGAAAGGCGCCAGCAGCGGGCGATGCTGGATGCGCCGGCGGCCGGGGATGCGTGGTTGGACACGAAGGTCGAGTTTGGATCGAGTCGCTCGAAGGGCGGGGGATT
>JAYUUV010000252.1:0-17950 GCA_043754695.1 Planctomycetota bacterium | reverse complement strand
CTCGGAAGTACCGTTTGTCGAAGCGGCCTG
The DNA here is from genome assembly GCA_043754695.1 of Planctomycetota bacterium. GTDB lineage: Bacteria > Planctomycetota > UBA1135 > UBA1135 > JADJQU01. Next base: position 17,920 of record JAYUUV010000252.1, on the reverse strand, counting down.
GGGCCTGGGCGCGGTGCTCGTGCTCGTAGCCTTCGGCGAGACGATCCCAAAGATCATTGCCCTGCGTGTGCGCGTGGCCATGGCGAGACGATCCGCGGGCGTGCTGCTGGCGTTGGTGCGATTCATGCGGCCTTTGCGCGTGTGCCTCGAGTGGTTGCTCGAAATCCTCTACCGCGCGCTGGGCCCGGCCGCCCACCAGGAAGCCGGGGTGACCAACGAGGCCCTGGCCCAGGCGCTCGAACGCAGCGCGGAAAAGGGACTCTTGCTCGGAAGCGAGGCGGAATTCCTGACCGGTGTGTTCGAGCTCGAAGGCGTGCGCGTGCGCGGGATCATGACCCCGCGCGTCGAGATGGTGTTCCTCGACCGCAGCGAGGACAATCGCGCGGAGGCCGTGGCGCGCGGGCTCGCGGGCAAGCTGCCCTGGATCATCGTCATCGACGGCGATCCTGACCGGATCGTGGGTCGCGTGCGCCTGCGCGATCTGCTCGCACCGGACGCGCGGCCCCTGGCCGAACTGCTCACGCCCGTGCGCTTCGTGCCCGAGATGGCCAATGCACTGGCCGTGCTGAATTTTCTGCGCGAGCAGCATCTGGCACAGGCGGTGGTCGTCGACGAGTGGGGCGGGACCGCCGGCCTGGTGACGATCGAAGACATCTTCGAAGCGATCGTCGGCGACCTGCGTGTCGAGGGTGAGCGCGAGGAACCGCCCATCGAGCCCCTGCCCGACGGCGGCTTCCGCGTCGCAGGCTGGCTGTCGATCCGCGACTGGAATGACCTTTTCGGCCACCGCGTCGTGGCCACGGAATTCGAGACGGTCGCCGGATTCGTCACCGTTCTGCTTGGACGCATACCGCGCGCCGGGGACGAGGCGCGCTCCGGCCCGTTCCTCTTCCGCGTGCACTCGGTGCGCGGGCGGCGCATCGAAGTGCTCGACATCTTCCTGTCGCCGGCCCGCGAAAGCGCCGAGTCGGGGGCACCTGCATGAGCCCCTGGCTTCTGGCGCTGCTGGCCGGCCTGTGCCTCTTCGCAACCGGGGTTTTTGCCGGAAGCGAGACCGGCCTCTATTCGCTCTCGCGCCTGCGCGTCGAAGCCGATGCGCGAGCCGGCCGGGGGCGCGGCAAGCTGATCCGGCGATTACTCCAGGACGAGGCCTCGCTGCTGGCGACGATCCTGATCGGAACCAATCTGGCCATCGAACTTATGGCGCGCCTGACCGGCCAGCTCGCCGAGGGTTTCGGGATTCCACTCGGTTGGCGCGAGTTGGCGGTGACCGCGGTGCTCACTCCGATCACGCTGTTCTTCGCCGAGCTTTTCCCCAAAGACCTGTTCCGCCGCCGCCCGCATGCCTTGGTCGGTGCCACAGCGCCGGTGATCGCCCTCTGCAAAGGTTTTTTCCTGCCGCTGGCGCTGCCGGTGCGCGGCATGGCCTGGCTGATCGAGCGTGTCCTGGGCATCACCTCCGAGGCGCTGACGCGAGCGCAGGGGCGCGAGGGCGTACTCGAGCTGTTGCACGAAACCGAGAGCAGATCGATGCCGCACGTCGAACGCATGGCGCGGAACGTGCTCGAACTGCGCGGACTGGCCATCGAACGGGTCATGGTCCCCTGGCCCAAGGTCGAGCACGTGGTGCTCGGCGCGGACCCGGCGGCGCTCTACAAGCAGGTCGCCCGCGCACCCAACAGCAGGCTGCCGGTGGTCGACGAGCAGGGTGGTGTGGTCGGCTACATCCACCAGCTGGAAGCACTCGGCGCGGGGCCCGGAGTGCCGGTCACCAGCCACCTGCGCCCGCTGCTCTCGCTGGAGCCGGGGGTCTCCCTCGACACCGCCCTGGTCCGGCTGCGGGCCAGCGGCCAGCGCGCCGCTCTGGTCGGTCAACCTTCGCGTCCCCTGGGCCTGGTCAGCCTCAAGGACATCGTCGAGGAGATTTCGGGCGAACTCTCGCGCTGGTGAGGGGTGAGGAATTCGCCGAGCTTGGCCGCAACCGCTTGGAGTCGCTAGGATAGCCCGCTCCACAGCCGCGCCTTGGTGGCGCGCTTCCCCAACGAGCCCCCAACGAAATGCGATCCCCGCTGCGCCTCGAAAGTTCCGGTTGGCTCCTGGTAGCCGGACTAGGACTTTGCGCCCTGGGGATGGCGCGCAGTTCGGCCCCGCAGACACCCACGCCGCCGCCGCCGCCTGCGCCGAAGACCCAGGCCGTGCCGTACGCGACCGCCGCCACCGCGGACTCGAACAATCGAATGATCGCGGTCACGGGCACGGACATCACCGGAGCCTCGATCCTGTACCTGGTTGACACCGTCAACAATCGCCTGGCTGTGTATCAGGCCCAGGGCGGTGCCGACGGTACACGCGGCGTGAACTTCATCGGAGCGCGCCGCATCGACCTCGATCTGCAACTCGACGGTTGGAACGACCGTTCCGAGTGGACCTACAAGAAGTTGAAGGACGAGTTCTCGAAGAAGGGGCTGCTGCCCGGCAATGCCGCGGCCGCCGCTCCCGACAAGAACGGGTCCAACAGCGAGAAACATTGATCCCGCGGTGCCGAGCGGCGCCGTGAACTAAACCCTGCGAGTCCCCCGACTCCACCGACCCCCCCCCTGCTAAGGAGCGAATGCCCGTGGCCGACAAAGAGTTCATGTCCTTCGAGGACGCCCTGAAGGAACTGCGCCTCAAGGAAGAAGAGTTGAAGCGTCTGGTCAGCGAAGGCGAAATCCGCGCCTTCCGCGAGGGCGACACGATGAAGCTGCGCAAGAGCGACGTGCAAAACCTGCGCGGCGAGCTCTCCGGCGGCGAAGTCGTCGACCTCGGCGGTGCAGGCGAGGAATTGGTCTTCGAGGACGACACTGACCTCGACGCCGGGATGGCCACCGAGGAGATCGCCCAAGCCGACACGATCCTCGAAGAGGAAGTCGAGGACGTCGGCGTCGACAGCGCGGTCAAGGCCCGGCCCGTTCGCCGTGCCGCGCCCGCCCGGGTCGTTGAAGTTGAAACGTCCGAGGGCATGGGTTTCAGGATCGCGATGATCCTGACCACCGTCGTGCTGCTGCTCGCTTTCCCGATCGTCATTTCAGCCGGCAGCGGAAACGCGGGCGGCATGGCCAAGGGGATCGCCGGCATGTTCGGCGCCAAGTTCAACTAGCCCGCGCTCGCCAAGCCCGCCGCCCACGGCCCGCCGCCTCCGCGAGGAGTCCGCGGGCCGTGTCGTTGGCACCGCGTACGGAGTCAGGCTCCACTCCGAACTATTTCCTCAGACCGGCGACGTTCGCGGGAGCAAGGGCCGGGTTGAGCTGAGCTGGCCGTTGCTCCCAGGGTGCCGTGGGTTGGACGGAATAGTTCGGAGTGGAGCCTGACTCCGTACGCCTGTTCAGCTCGACGCGGCCGTTGATGCCAGAGCGCGGTTGATCGGACGCAACAGTTCGGGAGGTGCCTGGCTCCGCACAAAAAATGCGTGTTTTCTACTTTGCGTTCACTACGCTCACGCCAAGGGCTCAGCTCGCGGAGTTCGTGGCGCGCACAAGGCAGCCGACTTCCGCAGAACCCCCGAAAGAATCACAACCAATTGCCGGAGGTGTTCCGCCGCCGGCTTGACATGCAACGAAGAGACCCAAGCGGTCTGTGCAGGGAATTACCGATGATGAAGCTCTCGATCTTGAAGCTGGCCTTCGGCGCAACGTGCCTGGCCATCGTCTTTTCTTCCTGCGTCGCGCAGGAGCAGTACACGGATGCGCTCCAATCGTCCAAGCACTGGCAGAAGCAATATCTCGAAGCCGATCGCCAGCGCAGCGAACTCGTCGCCGAGAATGCGCGCTTGAAGGAGATGTACGCCGCCAGCGAGAAAAATCCCGTGTCGGCCTCCAGCAACATCGAAGCACTCGACAGACGCTTGTCGGAACTCAAGAACAAGCTGGCCGAGTTCGGCAGCAATCCCGGCGACGTGACGAAGTACGCCGTCGAAGGTGGCAACCTCTATCAGGTCAAGGAAGCGATCCTGTTTCCGCTGGGCTCTGCGACGCTCACAGCGGACGGCAAGAACGCTCTCGAAGCGGTCGCTGCCGACATCGAAACCAAGCCGCACGGTCAGGTGTTCGTGCGCGGACACACGGACAACGTGCCGGTCTCCAGGCCTGAGACATTGAAGCGATTTCCGCACGGAAACCTGCAACTTTCCGCCGAGCGCGCGGTCGAAGTCGCGGTCGCCCTGCAGGGCATGAAGAGCTCGGTCAGCGATCTCGTCGTGATGGGTTTCGGCGAAAGCCAGCCGGTCACGTCGAACGACAGCGCGGAGAATCGTCAGAAAAATCGTCGCGTCGAGATCTTCGTCTCGGACCCGACCGTCGAGAAGAAATGAGTACGCGGATCGCACTCGCGATCCTTTCCTGAAAGTTCTGACATGCGAACGGGCGCCAGCGGGTTGCGACTTCGAGTCGCCCTCTTGCTGGCGCCCGTTGTCGTTGGCGCGTGCAGCGAGCAGCGCGAAGCACCGCAGGAAGTCGGCTCGCTGGCGTTGCTCGAGCAATTTGCGTTCGTGCCCCAGGCCCGCTCGCAGCTCACATCGAGCTCGAGCACCGGTCTCAATCCGATCTCGATCGACGAAGCGCTGCTGGTCGGCATGTACGAGGTGACGCGCACGGAGTTTCGCATGTACATCGAGGCTGCGGCGCCTACGCTCGATCCGTTGCTGAAGACACAGGCCGAGTCCTGGTCCTCGACGGACGGCACGCTGCCGGCAAGTTTCGTCACGCGCGACGAGGCGATCGGCTACGCGCGTTGGGCGGGAGTGCGGCTCTTGACCAGCACGGAGTGGTTGTTCTGCGCGATTTCTCCGCGCGGGCTGGCCTATCCGTGGGCGGATTCTTGGCAGCAGGGCCGAGCCAACACGCTCGACCTGAATCTGTGGCCGTACGCGCCGACGCGCGTCGGCACCTTCGAAGGCGGCAGCACGGCGACGCACCTCTACGACATGCTCGGCAATGTCTGGGAGTGGGTGGCCGACGATGCCGGCGGCGCCTCCGGCTACGAGGCCCGCGCCACGGCTTTCGGTGGTTCGTACCTCAGCTACAAGCGCGAGATCCTGCGCGAGGGCAGCTTCTTCGCGCAGTCGCTCTCGGCGGGGGAGCGACGCGAAGACCTCGGTTTTCGGGTCTGCGCCCCGGCGCGCGACTGGCTGTCGGCGCACGTGGCGGAGATTCCCGGCAGCGCCGACGTGCGCGCGAGGTTGCGGGCCGTGGGGCGGCGCTGGGGATCGAGCTCCGTGCCGCTGCTCGGCGAACTGGCCAGTGCCTCGGCCTCGGCCGGGGCGCGAAACTCGCTCGAGGCCATCCTGAGCGGCGCGCGAGAATGAGTGCCGCGCCGAAAAGTCCGCCGCCGGACGATCCCGGCTCCGCCCCGGCTGGTGCGGCGGAAGCCCAACACTCCCGGCCCGCCCTGTCCGGAGCTCGCGTCGTCGCGCTGCGCGCCCAGCTCGAGGCGAGTGGCTTTCGGCCATCGAAGCGTCTGGGCCAGAACCTGCTCCAAGACGTCAACATGGCGCGCGCCATCGCGCGGGACGCGCGCGTTGCGGCGGGGGACACCGTACTCGAGGTCGGCCCGGGTGCGGGATTCTTGACTGCCCATCTGGCCGACCTCGGCGTCGACCTGATCGCGATCGAAATCGATCCGCGGCTGCTCGAGATCGCGCGCGGCATGCTGGAGGACTATGCACGTGTGCGCTGGATCTGCGGCGACGCGCTGGCGTCCAAGCATTCCCTGAACGCCGAGTTGCTGGCTGCGCTTCCGCCGACGGGCCCCTGGCACCTGGTCTCCAACCTTCCCTACTCGGCGGCTTCGCCGATCCTGGCGGTCGCCGCCAGGCTCGAGAATCCACCGCGCAGCGCAACCGTGCTGTTGCAGACCGAGGTCGCGGAGCGAATCTCCGCTGTCCCCGGCGGCGGCGAGTGGGGACCGCTTTCGGTTCGGATTCAGCTCGCCTACGCGGCGCGAATCGTGCGCAGCGTTCCGGCTCAGTTGTTCTGGCCGCGTCCCCAGGTCGATTCGAGCCTGCTGCGGCTCGAACTGCTCGAGAACCGCCCAGCGGCTGCCGACGGCCCGGAGCTCGATGCGCTCATCGATGGCCTTTTTCAGCACCGGCGACAGGCACTGGGGGGGCTGCTGACCAAGGCGTTGGGCTCGCGGCCACTGGCCCTGGAACTGCTCGGGACCCACGGAATCGAGCCCACCGCCCGCCCCGAGACGCTCAGCGCCCAGACCTTCCTGGCCCTCAGCCGGGACGCGCGCTGGCGATCGAGGCCCCGTGAAGAACGTAGGCGATCCCACTAAAATATTACGCTGGCCCGAACTTTGGGCCCTTGGCACGGGCCCCAGCGGGAGCTAGAAAGTCCGCCGTTCGGACACTCTTGTCAGCGCGGCGCGACTCCCTGGATTGCGATTGGCCCTCGGGCCCCACCAGGTAACCCTCCAGCCCGACCTGACGAACTGCGTTTCGCTCGGTTTTCTTCACGCGTCCTGGCCAGTTTGCACGGAAAACGCTGTCGACCGCGCTCTCTGGATTACAGCCAGTGCGTGCGGACGCCCGCCCTGCGTGCCTGGGGTAGGCTTCGGTCGAGGAAACCTCGAGGGCTCGCGGCAGTCCCCTCAGGCGACTTTGGTTTTTCGTTTCCATCTCCGGCGGTCCCCATCCGCAGCGCGCCTCGCAGTTCCCCAGTGCCCGACGACTTCAAACAGGCCATCGAGCAGATCAAGTTGCGCGTCCCGATCGAAGAACTCGTTCGGGAACGCGTTCCCGGTCTGCGCAAGAGCGGTCGGCTCTGGACGGCGTGCTGCCCGTTCCACGACGAGGGCACGCCTTCGTTCAAGGTCGATCCGGCGCGCGGCACTTGGCGTTGTTACGGGGCCTGCGGCATTGGCGGCGACGTGATCAGCTTCCTCGAAAAACACGACCACCTGGATTTTCGCGAAGCGCTCGACGTGCTCGCCGCGCGCTCGGGCGTCGAGATTCCTTCGTTCGCGAAAGCTGCGCAGCGAAAAGCGCGCGGCGCGGATGATCCGCTCTACGAAGTGCTCGAGCGCGCATCCACGTACTACCAACGCTTGCTGCATCGCCCCGAGGGCGCGCAAGCCTTGGGCTATCTGCAAAGCCGCGGTTTGAGCGCGACTACGATCGAGGCCTTCGGCCTGGGTTATTCAGCGCCCGGCGGCGAAATCATGGTCGGCAAGGTGCTCGCCCAAGGACAGCCGATCGAGCCCTTGCTAGCCACCGGTCTTGCGCGGCGCAACGATCAAGGTCGGCCCTACGATTTCTTCCGCGGCCGTCTGATGATCCCGATCCGCGACGAGCGCAGTCGCACCGTCGGCTTTGGCGCGCGACGCCTCGACGATGCGGACAAGAATTCGCCCAAGTACGTCAATACGAGCGAGACCGAAGTCTTCCACAAGGGCCGGCTGATTTTCGCGCTCGATCACGCCCAAGCCGAAATCCGCCGCAGCGGGCACATGATCCTGGTCGAGGGCTACACCGATGTGATGGCCGCGCACCAGGCAGGCGTGCGCAACGTGGTCGCCGTGCTCGGCACGGCCATGACCGAAGAACATGCGGCGCTGGTTCGCCGCAGCGGAGCCAAGCGCGTCACCTTGTGCTTCGACGGCGATGTGGCCGGACAGCAGGCCACCTGGCGCGCGCTCAGCGGGCTGCTCGGGCTCGACATCGAGATCGACGTCGTGAGACTCGCCTTCGATCCGCCCTCGGAAGCCGACGAAGATGCCGTGCTGATCAAGGACCCCTGCGATCTCTTCGTGCTGCGCGGCGCAGCGGCCTTCCAGGAACAACTCGATCGCGCGTCGAACTGGTTCGACTTCCTGCTGGCCTCGATCGATCCGCTCGAGGATCAGCAGCGCTGGCAAACCGTCGACCGGGTGCTCGAACTCTTGACGCGTTTGCAGAAGCCGATCCAGCGCGACGCGCGCCTGACCCAGCTGGCCGCGCACTTGGGACTTTCGGCCAGCGCGGTGCGCGAGCAATTCCAGTCGCTGCCGACGCGCACGCGCGAACGTGCGCAGGAACGTCAGCGAGCCGAAACGAAAACCGCGAGTCCGGGTCATGCTGCTGCCTCGAATGAAGGTGCCGAGGCAAGCCGCGGCCAAAGTCGCCCCGCGGCGCGGACTGAACCGCTTTCGCGCGCCGATGCCATGTTGGTTCAGGCTTGGCGGCAGCTGGTCGGTGCGGTGCTGCTCGACGGCAGCCTGGCGCCGGCGCTGGCCGAAATGCTCGAGCTCGAAGGCAGCGCATGTCCCGACGCCGACGTCGCCTCGCTGGTGAGCGAACTGCTGCTCGTCATCGAACGCGAAGGCACGCTGCCGGATCTCAACGCAGTCCTGGCGCAGCTTTGCGAACATCCCGCGCGCGATCTGATCGTGCCGCTGATCGAGGAAGCCGCCGCTGCTGAGAGCCCGAGTGTGCTGTTCGACGGCGCTCGCAGGCACCTCAAGCGTGTCGCCTCGCAGAAGCAGCACGCAAAACGTATCGCCGAAATCGCATCGCTCGCGCGCTCGAGCCCCGCCGAACACCAAGAACGCCTCACCGAACTGCATCGCGACTTGAGTCGCGAGAAGTTCGTCGTACCGCATCCCATGAGTGGTGAGCCCGCCAGCTCGCCGGCACACCGCTAGATCACCATGCCGCCCAGGTCGGGCGGCACACACCCTCCCGCAAGGACCTATGGCCACCGTGAAGATTTCTGAAAAAGTCGACGAGACGCTGAAGCTGCTCGTGGACGAAGGCAAGAAGAAGGGCTTCTTGACCTACGCGGACATGAACCGCTTGCTCGACGACCAGTTTTTGCCGCCGGACAAGATGGACGCCGTCTTCGTCGCGCTGGAGGACTCGGGCGTCGAGATCATCGACGACTCGGAAGCCGCCGCGGCCGGCGGAGCGCTGGGCGAAGGCGACGACGACCGCTCGGTCGCCGAAGAAGCCGAAGCCGTGGTCGAAGAGGAAGAAGCCAGCGAGTCGCCGGCGTTCACGCGCGGCGTGATGCCGGAGAAGATCGACGACCCGGTGCGCATGTACCTGACGCAGATGGGCGAGATCCCGCTCTTGACGCGCGACCAGGAAATCCACCTCGCGAAAACGATCGAGATCACGCGCAAGCGCTTCCGCAAGAAATGTGTCGGCTCGGGCTTGTGCATGACCAGCGCGCTGAAAACGCTCGAAGAAGTCGAGCGCGGCGAACTGGCCTTCGACCGCACGCTCAAGGTCAATCCGAACCCGAAACCCGACGACGATCCCAAGATCGTCGAAACGCTGGGCAAGAACTTCTTGGCCAAGCGCCTGCCGGTCAACCTGGTGACGATCCGCACGCTGCTCGCGCGGCTCAAGGAGCACTACCGCCTGCTGCTCGATCCGAACCTGAGCAAGGACGAGCGCACGCTGCAGATCGAGATCGTGCAGAACCTGCGGCGCAAGCTCGTCATCCTGATCGAGGAATGCCACCTGCAAGTCAAGAAGGTGCGTCCGTACCTCGACCTGCTCGACGGCCACTATCGCGAGATGCGTGCCGTCGATCGCAAGATCCAGGCGCTGAAGACCGCCAAGAAATCGGGCGCACCTTTGAAGGAGCTCGAGGATCGTCTCGTCGAAATGGAATTCTTGGCCATGGAACCCGCCGAGCGGCTGAAGCGCCGTCTCGACCAGATCCGTCTGCACTTCGCCGAATACGAAGAAGCCAAGCGCCAACTTTCCAGCGGCAACCTGCGTCTGGTCGTCTCGATCGCCAAGAAGTACCGCAACCGCGGCTTGTCGTTCCTCGACCTGATCCAGGAAGGCAACACCGGCTTGATGAAGGCCGTCGAGAAGTACGAGTACCGCCGCGGCTACAAGTTCTCGACCTATGCCACGTGGTGGATCCGCCAGGCGATCACGCGTTCGATTGCCGATCAGGCGCGCACGATCCGCATCCCGGTGCACATGATTGAGACGATGTCGAAGTTGCGCAACGCGACCAAGAAACTCGTGCAGGCCAAGGGCCGCGAGCCGTCGGTCGAGGAAGTGGCCGAAGCGACCGGCATTTCGGTCGACGAAGCCAAGCGCGTGATCAAGATTTCGAAGCACCCGATTTCACTGGACCGCCCGATCGGCGAATCGGACGACAGTTATTTCGGCGACTTCATCGAGGACGAATCGGCGGAGTCGCCCGTGCAGGCCGCCGGGCATGAAATGTTGAAGGAGCGCATCGACGAGGTGCTCTCGACTTTGACTTTCCGCGAGCGCGAGATCGTCAAGCTGCGCTACGGCATCGGGGACGGTTACACCTACACCTTGGAGGAGGTCGGCCGCATCTTCCGCGTGACCCGCGAGCGCGTGCGCCAGATCGAGGCCAAGGCGGTGCGCAAGCTGCGTCACCCCGTCCGCGCCCGCGCGCTGGCGAGCTTCCTCGATGGCGTCACGATTCCCGACGACGCCGAGGAAACTGCCGGGCCGATGTAGGGCCCAGGGACCTGGGGGCCTTGGCCCCGCGAAAACTGCAGAAACCAGAGGGGCCGCGCCCGTGTGCGCGGCCCCTTTGCTTGTTCGGCACAGACTGGGCGCTACACTCTTCGCCCTCCCCCCCGGGCGAACCATGCGCGAAACCCTCAAGGCGCTCCAGTCTCTTCAAGAATTCGACACCGAGATCTTCAAGCTGCGCGATGAATTGCGCCGCTTGCCTCAAGAGCTGGAACGCCGCAAGGCACAAATCGAGGTCCACAAGACGCGCCGTGAAGAATCGGCCCGCGCTGCCCGCGCCGTCGATGCCCAGGTGAAGGAGATCGAGGACTTGACCACGATTTCGCGCCAGCGCCTGCGCAAGGTCGAGAACGAAGCCAACTCCTCGCGCGGCGATGCCGCGACGCTCGCCGCCTACCAGATCGAGGCGCGCAACCTGAAGCGCGACATTTCGGCATCAGAAGAAGAGGGGCTTGGTTTGGTCGAGAAGTCAGAGACCACCGGCCGCGAAGTGGCGCGTATGGACGCTGAGATTCTCGAGGCCCAGCGCCTGCTCAAGGAGTTCGCCGCGAACGTCGAGTCGGAGATGGCCGCAGCCAATGCTCAACTGGCCAAGTTGCTGGAGAAGCGCAAAGCGCGCTCGACCGGTTCGGTGGCCCCGGACGCGATGGAGCTCTACTCGCGCCTGATCCTCGCTCGCGAAGGTGTCGCCCTGGCCGAGCTCGACGGAAAAGTCTGCCAAGCCTGCTACATCACCGTCCCGCCGAACGTCTCCGTCCGCGTGCTGCGCGGCACCGCCCTGGTCCAGTGCCCCAGCTGCGACCGCATCTTTTATATGCGGGAGTAAGTTCGCGCGACGCGCGAGGTGCCTGGCACCTGTCCGAACTGGTGCCGCTGTTGGTTTCACAGCGCCGTTGCCGGTCCACCTCGACGTAGCCGTTGCCCTCACAGCGCCGTTGCGTCGATGCAACAGTTCGGATGGGTGCCTGGCACCGTACGTGGGCCGTCTCGCGTCAACCTCCGAACATTCGCCACGTCTGCGCGTCCCACCTCATCCCCGACTGAACAACGGATCCTTCTCCACCCACCTCCCCTGTTCACTCCCGCGCCTCCAGAGCTCCGCCGCGAGTCTCCCGCGCACTTGATTCTTGTGCACCTCCCATTTCGGCGCGAGCAGCTCCTCACTCCCTGCATCCCCTGTAATCCGATGCAGCACCTGCTCCGGCCCAAGTCGCTCCACGAAATCCGCCAGCCACTCCACATACCTCTCGACCGTCAGCACCTCGACCTTCCCTGCCTTCCAATCACGCGCCAGCTGCGTGCGTTTCAGCACCATCAACTGATGCACCTTGACCCCGCTCACCCCGCTGCTCGCCAGCACCGCCGCCGTGCGTCTCGCGCCCTCGCGTCCATCGCCCGGCAGCCCGAGAATCGCGTGCCCAATCACCGTCAATCCCGCTGACTTCGCCCTCGCCACCGCGACTTCGAAATCCCTCACGGTGTGCAGTCGATTGATCCGCGCTAGCAACTCGTCGTCCGCCACCTCGAGCCCCAATTCGACCCACACCGGCAGGCGCCGATTCCAGCGCGCCAAAATCTCCAGCGCAGCCTCCGACAACGTATCCGGCCGCGTAGCCACCGAAATCGCGACCACCGGTCCACCACGCTCCGCCAGATGCGGCTCGAGAATAGAAAGCACCGCCTCGAGCCGCGCCGGCTCGACATACGTATTCGAATACGACTGGAAATACGCGATGACCCCAAGATTCTCTTCGCGCACCGCCATGCGCTCGAGGCCCTGCTGCAACTGAAGTTCGAGATCCTTGCCCTCGCGCAGCGCGCCGGTGCCCGAGCCCTCGACGTTGCAGTAAATGCATCCGCCGCGGCCCTTCGTTCCGTCGCGATTGGGGCAGCTCGAGCCCGCATCGAGCGCAACCCTGTGCACGGGCCGGCCGAACTGTGCCTCGAGCCAGGGCGAAAGTGTGCGAAAGGGCAGCGACTCGGTCATCGCGGCCCAGCATACTCGCTGGCTATCCTCTTCCTGCTTCGGCAAGCCCCATGAGCCCCGCGGACTTTCAGATCCAGCCGATCGTGATCGGGACCGCGGGTCACATCGACCACGGCAAATCGAGCCTGGTGCGCGCGCTGACCGGCATCGACCCTGATCGCTTGAAGGAAGAAAAGGAGCGCGGGCTGACCATCGACCTGGGTTTCGCGCCGCTCCTGCTGCCCGACGGGCGCACGGTGGGCATCATCGACGTGCCCGGTCACGAGCGTTTCATTCGCAACATGGTCGCCGGCGCGACCGGCATCGACCTGGTGATGCTGGTCGTCGCCGCGGACGACGGCGTGATGCCGCAGACGCGCGAGCACCTGCAGATCATGGGTCTGCTCGGCGTGCAGCATGGCCTGGTGGTGCTCAACAAGATCGACATGGTCGCAAGCGATCTAGCCGACCTGGCCGAGGAGGACATTCAGCAGACCGTCGCGGGAACTTTCCTCGAGGGCGCACCCATCGTGCGCGTCAGCGCGACGCTGGGCACGGGCATCGAGGAATTGAAGCGCGTGCTTTTCGAGCGCATCCAAGCCGCGCCGCCGCGCTCGAGCGCCGGCATCTTCCGCATGCCGATCCAGCGCGTGTTCAGCGCCAAGGGATTCGGCACGATCGTCACCGGCATTCCGACCAGCGGCGAGATCGCCATCGGTCAAGAAATCGAGATTCTGCCCGCGGGCACGAAGGGTCGCGTGCGCGGAATTCAGGCTTACGGTCGCACGACCGATCGCGCCCGAACGGGCCACTCCAGCGCGCTCAACCTGACCGACGTCGATCATCACGCTGTTGCGCGCGGCATGGTCGCCGCCACGCCGGGTTTCTTTGCGCCGGTGCGAATGGTCGGCGCGCGGCTCGCGGTTTCGCGCGATCTCGACCGGCCGCTCGCCGACCGCACGCCGATCCGCCTGCACACGGGTACCGCCGATCCGCTGGGCGAGATCGTTCTGCTCGACGCGCAAGCGTTGGAGCCCGGATCCACTGGCCTGGTCCAACTTCGCTTGGAGGAACCGATCGTCTGCGCGCCGGGCGATCGCTTCATCCTGCGCTTGGCTTCACCCTCGATCACGCTGGGCGGCGGCGTGATTCTCGAAGAGTCGAAGTACAGGCTCAAGCGCTTCAAGGGTTTCGTGATCGACGAACTCTCGCATCAAGAGCAGAGCCTTTCGACGCCGGTGGCGCTGCTCGAAAGCGTGCTCGCGCGCGCCGGCTTCGATCCGCCCGGGCTGCACGAGTTGTCGCAGGCGATCAAGCGCTCGGACGTCGAGACGGCGAAGTATCTCGCGGAATTGGAAGCGCAGAAACGCGTGGTCGTGCTCGACGTCGGCGGCGCCGAGCGCCGGCGCTGGATGCACGCCGATCGTCTGGGCGAAGCGCTGGCCAAGTTGAAGACGGCGATCGCGGAGTGGTTTTCGCAGAATCCGTTGCGTCAGGTGGTCGAGACACTGGAGCTCAAGCGTGTCACCGACTTCGATGCCGATCTGCTCGGTGCCTTGCTCGCGCAGGAAGTTTCGCGCAAGACCCTGAGCGTCGAAGCGGGGGGGCTGGTGCGTCCGGCGGGCAGAGCGCTCAAGCTCGATGCCGCGACGGTCGAACGCCGCGCGAAAATCGTGGCCGCCTTCGAAACCGCGGGCTTCGCGCCGCCGTCGCCTGAAGAATTGTCCGCGTCGCTTGCGATCGCGCCGCAGGAATTGACACGTCTGTTGTCGATGCTCGTCGACGAGTCCGCGATCGTGCGCGTCAACAAGGAGATCCTGCTTCCGCGCGCGAGGATCGAGCAAGCCAAGGCTTCGATCACCGCGAATTGTCAAAAGCACGGACACCTCGAGATCCCCGCACTGCGCGACGAACTCGGCACGAGCCGCAAGTACCTGATTCCACTGCTCGAGTACTTCGACACGCAGGGATTGACGATTCGCCAAGGCGCGAATCGCGTGCTGCGCAAGCGCTGAAGTTCGTTATTTGATGAACACCCACTTCGAATCGCGCTCCAGCTGAAAGGCGATCGCGGGGTAGCGGCTCTCTTCGAACGAGCGCAAAGGCAATCCCGTTTTTCCGGACAGGACGTTCAATCGTCCGTTCACGCAGCGAGAGAGGATGAAGTCGATGTCGTAGTACGGACTGAGCACCCGTCCGATGGCCAGGTCGTCGACGCCATCCGCATCGACATCGCGAATCCTGATCACCGACTGTTCCGCTGACCCTAGAGCTCCTGGGGCCGGCCACGTCATCGAGCCATTCTTGCCTGAGTAGCAGACGAGTTCGTTGGATTGTGCGGCTTCGTTCAACTCCTCGCGGAAGTTCATCTCGGCTGCCAGGACTTCATCACACCCATCGTGATCCAGGTCGCCGCAGGCGTAGAGTTTTCTGCGCAAGTAGCCTGCCTCGGGCGAAAGCGCCGATGCTGCCGGAGCATCGGGCACTTGCCACTCGAGCACTTTGTCGAGTGCTCCGCCAAGGCACACACGCAAGTGCCCTGAGCGATCGATCCCCGTGACGATGTCGGGCTTGCCGTCTCGATCGAGGTTGGCCGCGATCGGATGAAACCACCAGTTTCCGTCAGTTCCTTCTGCGTCGCGCACAGCCAGCCGAGTGCTTAATTCGATGCGGCTTCTTGCTGAGATGAGCGCCATCGTGGGGCCGCGCTCGGACAGGGGCAACGCAAAGTCGCGCAAGTGATCTCCATCGAGATCCATGCCGAGCCACATGCATTCGACTTTCAGCGCCAGCTTTTCGATGGGCTGGCCATTCACGCTCGACAGGGTTGAAATCTGGCGCCCGCCTTGCGCGTTGGTGACTACGAGTTCCTCGTAGCCATCCTGGTTCAGATCCGGCTGGGTGCCGTGCAGCTTTAAGATCTCGTTGCGAGTGAAGACCGTGGTCCACTTGTCGAGTTCGATCACGGTGAGCAAGTCGAAATCAGTGAGAATGGCGAGCCGAGGATGCTGCTTGGGATCCGCGGATGGCATCGTCTGAAGTGCCTTTCCGAATCCACGGTCGCTGGCCGCGCCGAAGAGGGTCCCCACCAGATTTCCAGTAGCTGAGTTGATGATCAGCACGGCGCCGGTGCGCCCCCGCGGACTCCAGGCGAACGGCGCTCCGACTGCGACTTCATCGCTTCCATCGCCATCGAGGTCACCTAGCGCAGCCACGCACGCACCGAATTCCGTGGCTCGCAGAGCATCTTCCTGTTCTTTTCGCCACAGAATCGAGCTGAGTTCCGCCGAGTGATCGACCGGCTCTGGTCGCGTGGGGAAGGGCGTTTTCTGCTGCATGCCAATGCAGAGCGGCAAGCCCAACCAGCTGGCCAATCGCCTCGTTCGCACGAGACACCGCGATGCCGATGCGTCAATTCCCTTCACTTTCATGCACCTGGTTATCCCAGGGCCGCCGAACGCAACTTACTTCTTGGCCGCCATTTCCTTGACGCTGCGCCGCGCCGCGAGCATGCCGATCCGCGCGCACCAGCCCATGTTCCAGGGCTCCTTGTCGGTCGTGTTCTCCGGTGTGTCGCCGGCGGAGTGATAGTAGTTGTCGTAGTCGACATTGACCTTGTCGCGATCCTGCCAGGATTCGCCGGGCATGCCGGGAGTGCGCTTCTGCTCGTCGGGTTTGTCCCAGGCGCTGGTGAACAACGTGAGCGCGGGCCGCGCGCTTTTCTTGAACAGTTCGCTCTCGCTGAACACGTAGCTGTCGGTCCCGCCCAGGCTTTTGTTGGTCGCCCACCGTTTCGGAAAGCCTTCGTGTCCGCCGTGGTCGGCCAGCACCGCGAGCACGGTCTTCACCAGCGGCACATTCACCGCCACGTCGTCAGGCTCGATGTTGAACTGATCGGCGCCCGAACCGAAACCGGCCTGGTCGTAGTTGAGGACCGCGAGCAACGCACCGTCCTTGTCGCCGACCTTGAGCAAATTCCTGCTGGAAAAAATCTCCGAGCCCCAGACCGCGAAGCGCACTTCGCGTTCCGGCGCTTCGACAAGCTTCGTGTCGATCGCTTTCTGCCACGCGCCGGCGATCCCGATCAATGTCGCGACACCGCTGGCGTTGTCGTCGGCGCCCGGACCGCCGGCGTCGCTGTCGCCGTGGGCGCAGAACAACAGGTGTTCGTCGCTCCACGCCGGCGCCTTCGATCCGCGCGCGGCAATGCGCGCGACGACGGTCTTCGGCGAACTTTTCGCGATCTTGGCTTCGAGCGCGTATTCGATTTCGATCGCGCCTTCGCTCGCGAGCGCTTTTTCGAGCCATTCCGCATCCGGTTTCGAGAGCCCGAACACTGCCGCGGGATTGTCGGCGCCTTCGCGCAAGTGCGAGATGCGCGGATACGTCCCGTCGATTGTCGTGTTCTTGCCGACCAGGATCAGCGCGGGCGACTTCTCCTTGTCGAGCGCCTTGGGCATGCGATCGCAAAACAGGGCCGCACCGGGTTTCGTTTCTTTCGACAACGTCGCGTGGCCTTTCGTCGTCGGGGAAAAACCATAGGGCCAGGCCGAGGCGAGCGCATGACGTTCTTTGCCGCGCACAGCGACGACACTCCAGTTCGATTCGGCGTGGCACCAATGCGGCGGATCGACGACGATGCGCGTGTCGAGGCCGAGCTGCTTGAAGCGCTTGCTCAAGTACTCCGCGGCCAAGTCGCCCGATTCCGTGCCGCCCATGCGCGGACCGAGCTTGCACAGCTCGCGCACCTCCTTCAGTAGCGCCTGCTCGTCGACGAGCGCGGCAAGGCGCGCCTCCAGCGCAATTTCTTCCGCCCCGGGCCCGAGCTTGGGTGCGCTCGGAGTGGGGGTCTGGAGCAGCAGGGTCAGGCACAGCAGGGCGAGTCTCTTCATAGGGTGCCTGGATAGGCCCCGACAGTATGCCTGTAGGGGCCGGGTGGGTCAGGCCGGCCGTTCCCAAGGACCGCCTTCGGATCCCCGAGGCCCGCGGCCGATACAGCCCGCGCACGCCCGTGGTCTCCGGACTCCGCGCGCGGCCTGTTCGGACGGCGCAGCGCGCTCAGTTCGCCCAGGTTCGCGGCGACTCCTCACAGGAATCACGCGTGCTTCCCATGGCAGACAAATCCAACGACGCGCGGCGAGCACAGGGCAATCGCCCGGCCGACAACTCGACGCACGCTACCGCTTCGAGCATTTCGGCACAGAAGAACTGGCAGGGCGGCAACGAGGCCGCGGACTTCCTCGGGCTGAACGAAGGACCGGCGCAGATGCAGCCTGCAGCGCCCATCGCCGCGCAGCACCCCGCAGCGCTCGGCAAGCCCGCGCATGACTCGAGCAGCTGGCTGATGGAAGCCGAGCAGTCCGCCCCGGAAGCGGTTGAGGAGTACGCTGCGCCGCCGATCGAGGACGAGTACGCGGAAGCCAATGAGTCCGAAGGTGCGGTCGAGGAAGGGGCCGAGG
>JAYUUV010000251.1:0-6621 GCA_043754695.1 Planctomycetota bacterium | reverse complement strand
AGCAGCGCGGTGTATTCGCCACGATCCGCCGCTCGGCGGGCGTCGACGTGGACGGCGCCTGCGGCCAATTACGCTCGCGCCACAACCCGCGGGCCATGGCCGACGCCAAGCGCTGAAGTTCGCGCACAAGACGGTTCGAAGAAGCGGAATGGTCGAAACGATGGCAGACGGCGAGACAAAGCGAGGCCCCTCGAAAATGCGGCGGGTGCTGGCCATTTCCTTGGTGGCGCTGGTCTCGATCGCCTTGTTCGAAGTGGCGCTGCGTTGCGCGATGTTCAGCGGCGCGGCCTGGGGCGACAAATTCCGCCGGCCCTGGTTGTACTGCGACGTGCGCAACGAACCGCTGTACTTCCAGTTGCACCAGTTGTGGAACCACGAGCCCGGCCCGATGCCCGAGGGTTTTCGCCATCCCTCGGTCGGCTGGCTGAGCGAGGGCATCGACCCGAAGACACTCGAGTTGCCTGGAAAAGACGAGCTCGGCGGCAGGCGGCCGGTGCTCCTGTTCGGCGACTCCTACACCAAGTGCATGACCGACACCGCCAACTGCTTCGAGGGTTGGATGGAGCGCTCGGAGGAAAACGCGAACTACAAGATCTTCAACTACGGCGTGCGCGCCTACGGTATCGATCAGATCGCCACCTTGAGCCGTCTGGTGATCGAACGCTGGCGCTCGCTCAATCCGATCGTGGTGATCGGAATCTATCTCGACGACGACTTCGATCGCGCGATCTTCGACTTCCGCGGCTGGCCGAAGCCGCGCTTCAAGATCGGCGAAAAGGGCAGCCTGGGAACGAGCGGGCCGCTGCCGACGCCGGAGGAATACGCCGCGAGCCACCCGCTCTGGAGACATTTCTATGCCTGGCGCTGGCTGCTGCACGGCTCGGACCTGATGCCCGAAGGACTGCGCGATTGGATCACCGGGGTCGAGGCGCGCAAGCAGGAGAAAATACTGCTCGGTCAGAAGATGCTCACGCGCATCGAGGCGGGCCTGATGGCCGACGGGCTCGAGCACTTCTACATGCTCTATCCGGCGGTCACGAACATCAACGACTACGACGCCGACGATTGGCGCGAGCAATTCGCCCTCGACTGGCTCGACGCGCGCTCGCTGCGCTACATCCATGTGCGCCACGACATCCTGCGCGCGGCGCTGGCCGAAGGCCGTCACCCGATCGAGTACTACGGGGCGCACGGCGCGCTCTCGGAACACTTGAATCCCGACGGCAACGAGGTCGCCTTTCGCGGATTGCTGCGCGGCCTGCACGGCGATTCCGACCGCGAACTCTGGCACAGTCCCCCGCACCCGACGGACCTGCGTGAAATCGGCCGCCGCCCGGGGCAGCCGGCGACCGTGCGCCTGCAGAGCGGCTGGTCGGAGCGTTTTCCCGATCCGGCCGACCGCGAACGCATCTTGATGAATCCGCTGCCCGAGCGGCCCTCGAGCGTCGGCTGCATGCTCAGCCGGCCGTCGCGGCGCTTCTTGGCTGGAGCTCGGATCGTCTGGCCCGTGGGCTACGTCGGTCCGCCCGAAATCGAGTTCAAGGTCCTGGTGGACCACAAGGAAGTCGCGCGCGAAGTTTTGAACGCCGAACGCAAATCGATGGACCTCGACGTGGACCTGTACGGCCACGTCCACATCCAGATCGTCGCGAGCCTGGGATCCGAAGTTCCGCCGGGCTGTTTCCTGATGCTCTCGCGGCCGCGCTTCCAGTGAGGGCAGCGCGGCCGCCGCAAGCGATCGTCTAGAAACTCAATTGCCCGGACTGCGCGCAGCCCCGGCTCCGGTCAATTCGTCGGCAAGTTTTCCGGCCGAGTAGATCTTGCGCATCGCTTCGATCATCCCGCGGCTGTCGACGGACACGGCGCGCGCCTGCTCCTCGGTGTAAGCCACGTCGCCGATCAGGCTTTGGATATTGCCGTCGAAGATCAAGCCGACGACTTCGCCGGCACGATTGATCACTGGGCTACCGGAGTTGCCGCCGATGATGTCGCAGGTCGAGACGAAATTGAACGGCGTCTTGGCTTCGATCGCCGACTTGGCCGCGACCCAGCTCTTGGGCAACTCGAAGGGGAAGGCATTCTTGCGCTCGGCGGAGCGCCCGAAGATCCCGCCCAGCTGCGTGAAAGCCGGCACTTCGGCGCCATTCTCCTTGTAGGAGAGCACCTGGCCGAAGGAAAGCCGCAGCGTGAAAGTCGCGTCGGGATAGGTCTTGTCGCCGTCGACCGCAAAGCGTGCGTCGGCGATCTGCGCGTAACACTCGCGCTCGACGGAGTCGACTTCGTCCTCCCACTTCTTGCGCAGCGCGCGCGCCTCGGGGTCGAGTTCGCGCACCAGGCGGATCAACGGATCGGTCGAGGCCGCGATCGCAGCTGCACCGCCCTCGGCCAGCCGCTTGCGCTCGGCGACATCGAACAGCTTCGTTCCGTTGATCAACTCTTCGGCGCGCGCGCGCGCCGCCTTGCCGCCGAGGGCGACGAGCACAGTCGGATCCTCGCCGCCGAGAGTTTCAGCCAGGCGCGAGAGTCCGCTCCACAAGGCGTCGATTTCCATGCCGCGGTCGAGCGGAGCGGGCGAGAACAGCCCGATCTCGAGCGTCTTGCGCGCGCTGTCGCGGTATTCGCGCAGGCGCTTGCTGTCGGGAACGGACTGTTCGGCCGCGAGGCGCGTCAGATCCTTGGCGTAACCAAGCGTCTTGGAACCCAGGTTCAATCCGCCGCCGCCGAGCGCCATGTAGCGCGCGTACATCGAGCGCGCGACGGTGCGCGACGCCGCCAGGCGATCCCAGGCACTGCCCGCTTTCGCCTTGAGCTCAGGATTGGCGTCGACCGCCGCGCGCAGGGTTTTTTCCGCGGCGATTTTTTCGCCCATCAACTTCGGATCGAGCAGGCCCTGCAGGATGCCGGTGCGCGCCTTGCGGCTGTTCTGCACACTGAACAGATCGGTCTCCATCAAGCGCGCGTTCTCGGCGCTGCGACCGGAAAAAGTCTGCATCTGCACTTCGCGCCGCCACAGCCGCTGCAAGGCCATCGGCATCACATAGTCGCGCAGCCAGCGCATATCCTCGACGCTCTTCAGGCGCTCAGTCGTGCCCGGATGGCCGGCGACGAAAACCAATTCCTTGTCCGCGCAACCGTTGACCGACCAGCGCAGGAAATGTTCGGGCTGGACCGGCTTGCCGTTCTCGTAGATGCGGAAGAAACACATGTCCAGGCAGTAGCGCGGGAACTCGAAGTTGTCCGGATCGCCGCCGTAGAACGCCGACTCCTTCTCGGGTGCCATCACCAACTTGACTTCGGTGTAGGTCTTGTAGCGATACAGGTGATAACGGCCGCCTTGATAGAGCGTGACGATCTCGCTCTTCATGCCCGTCGCGGCCTGGGATTCCTTTTCGATCGCCGACATTTCGCCGCGGCGCGCAGCGTTTTTCTCGGCCACGCTCATGCTGTCCTTGGCCGCGGCCATCACGCGCGCGCTGACATCTTCGATCGACCACAGGCAGTCGAGGTACAGGTCGTCGCAGGGCAGTTCCTTCTCGGGACTTGTGGCGTAGAAGCCGTTGAGCAAAAGGTCGTTCTCCTTGGTCGAGAACTTTTGCAGCACGTCGGAACCGACGTGGTGGTTGGTCATCACCAACCCGGTCGCCGAGACGATCGAACCCGACCCGCCGGTCGAGAAGCGCACGCAGGATTTCTGGATGTGCTCGAGCCAGGCCACGCTGGGCTCGAAGCCGTACTTCTTCTTCAGGACTTCGACGGGCGGCTTGTTGAACAGCCACATGCCTTCGTCGGCTCGCGCCGTGCCGAAAGCTGCCAGGACCGCCAGGGTGATCGAAAGGGAAAGGGCTCGCATGGGTATTTTCCTCGCAGGGTTGAAGCGAGGTTGTAGCCCGATCGCGCGCCTTCGCGCAATCTCAGCCGCGTTCGACTTCCCAAACTTCCTTGCCGAAGTGGTCCCAGGGCAGCCGGCCCTCGTCGCATTGTTCGTCGGTCGAGAACTGCACATCGACAAAGTAAATGATGTGCCCAGGCGACGTTGGCCGCAGGTTTCGGCAGCCATGGGCGACGCCGGGGGGGATGCGGATCAGGCGCGAATTCCCGTCGCCAAGCACGATGCGCCAGACGTCGCCCTCGGTGGGCGAGCGTTTGCGCGCGTCGGCCAGCACCAGCAGGATCTTGTCGGAGGGCGGCACGTACCAGACGTCGGTCTGCCGATCGTGCAGGTGAAAGGCCTTGATCGCCTGCGGCTCGAGCACGCTGAAATTGATCTGCCGCATCTGGAATCCGGGCAGTTGCTTGTGCACGCCCGCATCGATGCGGCCAAGTTCGGTCATCGAACCGCCGTCATCGTTGAAGCGCTTCAGCTCGATGATTTCGACGCCCTCGATGCGGCGTTTGGGGCCGTAGTCCTGCTTCGTGTACTTGGCTTTGGCGGATGAATTGAATTCGGGCATGGGGCTCCAGCGTGGGTTTCGGCCGCCAAGCATCCACCACGAATTGGGCGCGCGCAAGTGAGCGCGTGCGAGTGGAGCAGGCCGCTCGTGTCGCGTAGACTCTGCGCCCATGTCCCCCACCCGGCAGGATCAACGTTCGTGCCCCGGCGGCGCGCCGCGCAAGTCGACCAGCGGCGAAAAAATTGCGCCGCGCGAACTCCAAACGCGCTCGGTGACCGAAACCGAGGGCCTTGACCAGCTCTTCGAGCAGTCGCTGCCGTCCTTCGGCGGAGCCTACTTGCGGCGCATCTGGACCCTGCTCGACGAGGCCGTCGGCAAGGGCCTGCCCTTGACGCTTGCGGTCGCCGGGCCGGTGACCGTTTCCGGCCAGCACTTCGCCTGGCTCTCGCCGCTGCTCGACACTGGCTGGTTCATGCTGGTCTCGACCACCGACGCGGTCTGCTACCACGACGGCCATCGCGCGCTCGACGACGCCGCGGAACATCCCTTCCACGAGGTCGCGATCTTCGGCGACGACGGCCAGTTGCGCGACGAGCGCACGATTCGCGTCACCGACGTCGGCTTCGACGAGGACGTGCTGCTCGGCCAGGATCAGTTCATACGCGCGGTGCTGGCCTGTCCCGAATTCCAACGCCGCATGACCGGCCCGGAGTTCCGCTACTTGCTTGGGAAGCGCTATGCAGCCCAGGAAAAACAAAACGGCGCGCGCGAAGGCTTGCTGGCCCTGTGCACGCGCAAAGCGATCCCGATTTTCGTCGGTGCGCCCGGCGACGGTTCGGTGTTCCTGAATTCCATGGCGCTGTGGGCACTGCGCGAAGCTTGCGGCGACAAGTACGCCTTCGAACTCGACATCCACGGCGAAGTCTTCGAGAGCTGCGCCTACCATCGCTGGGGACTGTTCGAGTCGGACACCAAGGCGCTCGGCACGCTGATCCTTGGCGGAGGCGTGCCGAAAAATTTCAATCTGCAGCCCGAGCCCGCGCTCAGCCAGGTGCTCGGCCTCGAGAACATCCAGGGTTATCTCTACGACGTGCAGCTGACCAGCGCGCCGGTCACCGACGGCTCGCTTTCGTCCTGCCCGCCCGCCGAAGCGGTCACCTGGGGCAAGGTCGACAAGGATCACTATCGTTCGACCTGCGAGAGCATGCAGGTCGACTACTCGATCGTGATGCCGCTGATCACCAAGGCTCTGCTCGACAAGCGCGCGCGCTTCGAGCGCTGGGCCGAGCGCATGGGCCGCGAGGCGCTGTTCGCAAAACACCCGGAGGCGCGCGGCTATCTGCGCGACACCGCGGGTTATCGGCTGTACGACCAGCGCGAACAACTGGTCGCGAAGTTGATGGCCGACGTGCGTCGGCGCGCGCCGGCGCTGCGCAAGGAAAGCCACTATCCGCTCGCGCCCATGGAAACCGCCGCGCCGAAGAAGGCTGCGGGAAAAACGACCAAACCGCGCCGTACGAAGGCGAAGCAGTAGACAGACTATGACCGACGAACCGACACCTCCGCCGCCGCTCGAACAACTCCCGCCCTACCGCCTCGAAGGCGCGCGCTCGGCGCGCTCCTCGTGCAAGGGCTGCCGCAAGAAGATTGACAAGGGCGCGCTGCGATTGGGCGTCTTGATCGAAGGCCCCTTCGGCTCAGGCTACCTGTGGTTTCACCTGAAGTGCGCCGCCAAGCGCCGGATCGAGGATGTCGAAGCTGCCTACGAGGAAAAAGCCTGGGACGCGGGCGTCGAAGTTCCGCCGCTCGAGGGTCTGCGCGAAATCGCGCGCGAAAGCGCCGAGGAGAAGAAGCAGAAGAAGACCGCGCCGTACGTCGAGGTCGCGCCGAGCGCGCGTTCGAAGTGCAAACAATGCGCCGAGGGCATCGACGAAGGTGCGCCGCGCGTCGTGATCCTGCGCGCAGTCGAATTCGGCAATCAGGTGCGCAACGGTCCGATCGCGGTGCACCCGCGCTGCGTCGCCGCAGCGCTCGAAGCGCCCGACAGCGCCACAGAAGCCGCCGGACTGCGCGCCGCGCTGCGCGAGAACTCGAGCGACATCGACGCGAAGCTCCTCGAGCGCGCGCTCAACGAACTCGGCAACGTCGACCGCTGAAACCGGCGGTACGGAGCCAGCCGCGACTCCGCCGCTTTCGACGATCACCCGCGCGCAAAGCGCGCGGGTGATCG
>JAYUUV010000250.1:0-19872 GCA_043754695.1 Planctomycetota bacterium | reverse complement strand
CGCAGCCCAGGAAGCGGGTGCCCGCGCCGCGCTACGGTTCAGGTCCGCGCTCAGCGGGGCCTTCGTGGCGCCGAAGGATCCGAGTCCAGCCGCTCGAGTCCGCCACACTTCCCAAATCGCCACGGCGGCTATCTCGCTCGCGCTTTCCCCAATTCGCCGGCGCGCCCGGTGCGAGTCGCAGAGCGGGTCTCCTCTCCCGGCCGCTCGCGATGCACGGGGTTTCGCGCGCAGGCCGCAGCTGGCCACAGGAAGCGGGGGAGACGCGGATGGGGACCGTGGAGTGCGAGGGGGCAAATGTCGCGTGTTGGCGCGGCTTGCCTGAGATGGAGCCGTTCGTGCGCGCTTTCGCGCGCCGGCGTTGTCGCGACCTGCACGATCTCGACGATGTCGTGCAGGAGACCTTGCTGCGCGCCGCGCGCTATCGACACGGCCTGACCGACGAGACGCGGCTAAAACCCTGGACTCTGCGCATCGCCGCCAACGTCGTGCGCGACCGCATGCGGCGCGAGCTCTCGATTCAGTGTTTGCAAGCCGAGGAGGACGAGCTAGCCATGCTCGAAGGCCACGAGGTCGACCCCGGTTCGGCCGGCGAATGGATGCGCCTGACCGAGTTCGGCGTGGTCATGGAGCACGACGCCCTGGCCGCCCACGTTTCGCGCGTGATCTGCGAACTGCCGTCCGCCGACGCGCGCGTGTTGCGCAGCTACTACTGCGATCCGATCTCGTCGGCCCGCGCCGCCGCTGCCTGCGGTGTGGCCAATGAACTGGTCAAAACCCGTCTGTTCCGGGCGCGCAGGCGCCT
The DNA here is from genome assembly GCA_043754695.1 of Planctomycetota bacterium. Taxonomy (GTDB): domain Bacteria; phylum Planctomycetota; class UBA1135; order UBA1135; genus JADJQU01. The sequence goes on along the minus strand of JAYUUV010000250.1, from coordinate 19,070 downwards.
GCGTCGGCGGTTGTACCTGGTGCTCGACCTGCTCCCGTGGGTCGAGCGTTGTGCCCCGAGTCTCGTGCAAAAGGAACTGTGATGAAGTTGTGGATATCGTGCCTGCTGATCCTGTGTCCGGCGCCGTTGGCCGTTGTTCACGGCCAATCCGCTCCGCCAGCTCGCGCCGTCTCGGCCGAGACGCCCAAATTGGAGAGTGCTGTCGCCCAACTGCAACAAGCCACGCGCTTGAAGACCGGCTTGCGCGGGTTCAAGGACGAAGCGCGCAAGCAACGCGAAGCCGAGGTGGTCGCCGCCTACCGCGCGGTCCGCCAACATTGGCCGCAGGCCTATGAACAGTGCGCCGAAGCCGCCTTCCGCGCCGGCGAACTCTTGCGAGCGGGCGCTGATTTCGCCGGCGCGCAGACAGAGTTCGAGTACGTCCGCGCGCTGAACGTCGACACACCGTTCCGCGCGCGCGCCGGGCTCGAGATCGGGCATCTGCAGCGCAGATCCAAGCACGCCGAGCCCGCGCTCGACGCCTACCTGGCTGTGGTCGATGATCCCAAGAGCGAACCGCCGCGCCGCGACGAAGCTGCCCTGTGGGCGGGGCGTGTGTACACCGAACTTGGCAAGCCGAACGAAGCTCGTCGTCAATGGGAAGCCGTCGCGCAGCGCTCCGAAGATCCCATGCAGCGCATCGATGCCTGGGACGAGTTGGCGCTGGCGTTGGTCGATGGCGGTGACCTGGAAGGAGCCGCGGGATGGATCGCGAAAGCGCGCGAGACGTTGGCGGATGCAGCGCTCGAAGAGACCGCGCAGGGCGAACGTGTACGCGGTGCGCTCGAACGCATGCGCGCGATCCGACGCTTGGAGCGAGCGGTCGCTGCGCGCGACAACAGCGGAGCGACCGATCCGCAGCACTAGAAAAAAATGTTGCCGACGCGCAGGACCCTCTTGCATCGGGGCGGCGCGATGCGCTATCACACAGGCGCGTTGGCGATCCGAAGTGTTCGGATCGCACCTAACGACGCTCTCGACATCAAAAGGCGGTTCCAATCCTCACGGGTTGGGCCGCCTTGTCAATTGCAGGTCGATGCGTCAGAAATCGGTGGATTTCCCGGCGAAAATAGCGTGTCGCGCCCGCTTCGGCGCGAGGGCGCGAGCGGCTAACAACCCACGCCGTAGTACGTGAAGCCCAGGTCGAGCAGCGTCTTGCGGCGGTAGATGTTGCGGCCGTCGAAGATCACCGGCTGCTTGAGCAGGCGCTTGACCGCGTCAAAGTCCGGCCGACGGAATTCGTTCCATTCCGTCACCAGGATCAACGCATCGGCGCCGGTCAGCGCGTCCATGGGCTTGTCGGCGTAGGTCACGCGATCACCGAGATGGTTCCGCTTGGCCTCGGCCATCGCTTCGGGATCGTGGGCGACGACCTTGGCTCCAGCGGCAAGCAAGAGATCGATCACCACCACCGCCGGCGCTTCGCGCATGTCGTCTGTGTTCGGCTTGAAGGCCAGACCCCAGACCGCAAAGGTCTTGCCGGCGAGCGCACCCTTGAAGTGCTTCGAGACCATCTCGAACAGCAACTTCTTCTGGCTCTCGTTGACACTCTCGACCGCCTGCAGGATCTTGAACTGCATGCCGTGCTGCTCGGCGGTGTGGATGACGGCCTTGACGTCCTTGGGGAAACACGAGCCGCCGTAGCCGACGCCCGAGAAAAGGAAGCGCGAGCCGATACGGTCATCCGAGCCGATGCCCTTGCGCACCATGTCGACGTTGGCGCCGACCTTCGAGCACAGGTTCGCGATCTCGTTCATGAACGAGATGCGCGTGGCCAGCATGGCGTTGGCGGCGTACTTGGTCAGCTCAGCGGACTCGATGTCCATCTGCAAAATCGGGTTGCCGGTGCGCACGAAGGGCGCGTAGAGCTCCTCCATGACTTCGGCCGCCTTGGTCGATTGCGAGCCGATCACGACGCGGTCGGGTTTCATGAAGTCGTCGATCGCGGCGCCCTCCTTCAAGAACTCCGGGTTCGAGACCACGTCGAAGGGATGCTTGGTCAGGCCGGCGATGGTTTCGCGCACTTTGCGCGCTGTGCCGACGGGGACCGTCGACTTGTCGACGACCACCAGGTAGCCGTTCATGTGCTGGGCGACCGAGCGCGCGGCCGAGAGCACGTACTTCATGTCCGCGCTGCCGTCCTCGCCGGGAGGCGTACCGACGGCGATGAAGGCCACCTGGGCGCCCGGAATCGCTTCCGCGTAACTGGTCGTGAACTTCAGCCGGCCGTCGTGGACGTTGCGCTTGAGCAGCTCTTCCAGACCGGGCTCGTAGATCGGGACCACACCAGCCTGCAGCTTGGCGACTTTGTCCTTGTCGATGTCGATGCAGACGACGTCGTTGCCGCTCTCGGCGAAGCAGGTTCCGGCGACCAGGCCAACGTAGCCGGTGCCGATGACAGCGATGCGCATGGGATAAGGAAGGAGGGGACGGGGACGGTGGGGGACGAGCGCCCCTTCTTCGGCCTCCGTCGTGGAGTCGGTGGAGACTTTTGGGGTGCAGAGGATACCGTTTCGTCCCTGTTCCTGGACCCAAGGGCGATTAACTCAGCGGCTAGAGTGCCTCCCCTACACGGAGGAAGTCGTGGGTTCGAATCCCTCATCGCCCACCAAACCCCCGGAACGGGACCTGAGTGAACCGGGTATTGCAGAGCGTGGAAGCGGCGGCCCGCGACGGGCAGGAGACGGCATGGTCGAGCAGGCGAGCAGGGCGTTGTCGAAGCTGCGCAAAATCCGCGCGGAGTACGGGGCGGGGTGCGGACAAGCGAAACTCGATTGGCTGACGACGCTTTCAACGGCCAAGCTCGCGCGCGCGTCGCTGGTGCTCGAGTTTCACGAGTGCCTGCTTTTTCTGCGCGCCTATCCCGACGATGCCACTGTGCTCGCGCGTGTCGAGCGGGAACTCGCGCGTTTCGATCGCCGCGCGGACCTGCGCCGCTTTCGCGAAGAGTTGGCCAGCTCAGGGATCGCCGGTTGCGCGATCGACTATCCGTTTTTTCCGGCGACGGCGGATTGGCTGGCCCAGCGCTTCGGCCGGCGGCTTTCGATCGACTGGGACTGGTTCGAGCACGAGGACATGCTGGTCGAACGCATGGCCCTGTTTTCGCTCTGGAGCGAAACGCCCGCGCTCGACGAACTCGACCTGAGCGCGAAGGAATGGATCCGGCGCATGAAGTCGCCGGCGGAAAGCGACGCAGAATTCTTGGTCAAGCGCATCCAGGCCCTGCCGGTCGACGACTGGTCGCGCGATCGTTTTTCTGAAGAACTCGACGTGCCGATGCGACTTGCCTGGGGCGCGGATTGTCCTTCGCGCACGCACGCGCGCTGGCCAGTGGAGTCGACGGCTTTTCAGAGCACTTCCTTGCACCGCCCGCGGCCGGATCTGCGCCGCGAAGTGCACGTGCCGCCGATTTCGATCCGCGAGATGTCGCTTGGCGAAGGCGAAAAACTCGTTGCCATGGCGCGCGAGGCGATGATCACGCGCTCGCGCGACCTCGACGCGTTCATGCACGGCGATGCGCGCGACGTGCGTTTGGTCGACTGCGGCGACAACTTGCAGTTCGCCTGCATCGGAGTGAAACCGCAGCGACGCTTGTTGCTCGAAAGCGTCTACGGTTTTTTGACGTTGAAGAACGGAATCCCGATCGGCTACGTCCTGTGCAGCGCGCTGATGGGCTCGTCGGAAGTCGCCTACAACGTGTTCGACACGTATCGCGGCGCGGAAGCCGCGCACGTGTACTCGCGCGCGCTGGCGATGGTGCGCGCGATGTTCGGGACCGACACGTTCACGATCTATCCCTATCAGCTCGGCTACGAGAACGACGAAGGCCTGAAGTCGGGCGCGTGGTGGTTCTATCAAAAGCTCGGTTTCAGGGCGCGCCAGCGAGCGGTCCTGGGTTTGATGACGCGTGAACAGGAGCGCATCCGCCGCGATCCGAAACATCGTTCGTCGCGCGCCACGCTGAAGAAACTGGTCCCGCACAACGTCTATCTCGACCTCGAAGAACCGCGCGAGGACGTGATCGGGATCTTTCCATTGGCGAAGGTCGGCGAGTCGATCACCGCGCTGCTCGCGCGCCGATTTGGAGCTGATCGCGAGCGCGCGACACGCGAACTTTCGCTCGAAGCCGCGCAATTGCTCGGCACGCCGCCGTGGAAATCACTGCCCGCCGAAGAGCGCCTGGCCTGCGAACGCTGGGCGCCGCTGGTCGCGGTACTTGCCGAGATCGCGGATGTGAAATCCTGGTCGCAGCCGGAACGCAGCGCGCTGTTCGAAGTCATGCGCGCCAAGGGCTCGCGCCGCGAAAGCGATTTCGTCGCGCGCTTCGACGCCCACGCGAAATTGCGCGCGGCGTTCAGGACCTGGCAGCAGCCCAGGTCTCAGCGTCCGAGCAAGTAGGCCTGATGGCCGCGCTCGAGCCGGGCGACGGCGAGCAGGCCATGTTCCTTGCCGGAGCCCGCCAGTCGCTTCGCCAGGACTTCGGCCGGATCGGGATGGCCGCGCTTGCGCACCTCGATCGTTCCAATGTCGTGCTCCGTGAGCATGCGCCGCACGCGCTTGGGATCGAGCGGGCAACTGGCCACGACCGGCCAGGCGCGCAGCAGCGGATCGTCGATAGGTTCCATCGAGCCGAGATAGGCGATCTGTTCCGCCAGCGGACGCGCGCCGGCGCGCAGCGCCACATTGCCGAGCAGGCCGGAACGAATCACCGCGGGGTCGGGCTCGGCGAGCCAGCGCACACTTGCCGCGGCTTCGGGGTCGAGCGCTTCGACCGCGACGGGCATGGCGATCAGCGACGCGCGCACGCCCGCGGATTCGCCCGCGCCATTTGCGCCGAGCAGCACGGCTTCGCGCTCGCCGCTCTTTGCATCTTGGGCCCACTCGCCGGTCCACAGCGAGCACTCGCGCAGTTCGCCGCCGGCGCTGACCCAACTCGGACGCCACGCCGTCGTGCCGAGGTCGGAGGCGGAAAGCTGATCGCAATCGAAAGCCGGCGCGAGTTTGATGCACGCGCCGCGCGCGCTCCGCACCAGACCCAATACGACCGACAGCGGCGGCAACCAGGTTTCTGGGTCGAGGCTGCGCTGACCGTCCCCGCGACGGTCGGGATCGACGATCCAATATTGGCCGCGAACAGGCGCCGCAACGGTAGTTCCTAGGATGACGCATTCGCGTCCAGTCAGCTCGAGGATGTTGTGCGCGGCCATCTGCGCGGTCGTCTCGTCGCACTCGAGCGCCAGCGTGGGGAGGCCCTGCTCGAGCAGGGCGAGCGCGTCCGCTCCCAGGCCGCAGGTGGCATCGATGATTGCGCTCTTTGGCGCGAAGTGCTTCACGCGCGCGGCACGCCAGCGCGCAACGTCGAGGCGCGTCGCCTGCTCGAGCCCCTTGCGATGGAGCAGCATGCGCCACGGCTGTGCGAATTTGGACGCGGCGCGCTGGCGCAGCTCGAACTGCTCCGCGAGCGCGCGCGCGAGTTGCGGCTCGAAGCGACTGCGCAGGAACGACGCGAGCCCGAGCCGGTCGCTCGCCGCGCGCGGACGATCTGCCCATTCGTCCAGTGCCGCGCGGGCGGCGGAAGAAAAAAGCTCCGCGATTCGGGGCTGGCGGTCGCTTCCCATGTTGGAGACAATCCTGCGCATGCGCGGGGCAGATGCAACAGCATCCGCTCGACGCACTCGCGCGACGCGTGCTCGCGCAGCTCTTTGTTCGAGCGTATCAGCGTCGATCGCGGCACTCGTCCCGCGCGAGACGCACCGAAAGTAGTGCGACTCGGCGACTCCCCGATCCCTGGGATCCGAGCCAACCCGACTGGAGGAAGAATGAGCCGCATCCTGCTCATCGACGGCGAAGCATCCAGCCGTCTGGTCTTGAACAACCGCCTGCGCGACCTCGGACACGAGGTCTCGACGGCGGACAGTGCAACGAAAGGCGTGCCCCAAGCACGGGAGCAACCGTGCGACCTGATCCTGGTCGACACCGCGCTGGCCGGGATCAGCGGCATCGAAGTCTGCCGTCGCCTGCGCCAGATTCCGCACCTGAGCGGCACGCCGATCGTGCTGTTCGGCAAGGGCCCGGTCGGCCGCGAAGAGGCGCATCAGGCCTATGAAGCCGGTGCTGATCACGTGCTCGCCAAGGCGGAACTGGCCAACCTCGAGGATGTCGTTCGAGCGCTTTTGCGCACGCGCGCGCAGTTCGCTGAACTCTCGGCGGCCAATCGCGCGCTCGATCAGCACAACCGCAAGCTCAAGGAGGGCGCACGCGCCTCCGAGGGTGACAATGGGGCGAATCGCGATGCTCCGGGAAACTCACACCATGGTGGGGCGGGGCACCCCGATGGTGTGCTGCTCGTCGATGCCGAGGGCGTGGTCACGCTCGCGGACCGCGGCGCCCGCGACCTGCTCGGCAGCAGTGTGCAGGGCAAGAACCTCGGCCGATTGGCACCCGCCAGCGGCTTGGAGGCCTTCGTGCGCGACGCGCGCAGCGAGGCCCGCGACGGATTCCGTTTGGATGTTGCCATGGGGGCCGGTGGCGGCACGCGCTCGTTGACCGCAGCCGTGTTGCCGCTGATCGCGAACCCCGGCACCAAGGACCCTGGCCTGCGCGTGGTCCTGCTCGTCGATGCCGCGCGCCGGCGCGTATCGGCGGAGCTCGCCAACTTCAACGAATACACGATTCCGCGCCGCGAGGTCGGTGTGTTGCTCGACGCCGCGCGACTCGCCTTCGGCGCCGCGAGTCTCTTGGGCACGAGCCCGGGCATGGCCCACGTGCGCGCCTGCATTCACGAGAGCAGCGAGACCCTCGACCCCGTATTGATCGTCGGCGAAGCGGGTTGCGGCAAGACGCACGTCGCTCGCGCGATCCATTTCATGAGCGCGTCGAGTGGCGCATTTCTGCCGCTTTCCTGCGCCGGCCTTTCCGAGGAGCACCTCGATTCCGAGCTGTTCGGCTACGTCAAGGGCGCCCACGCCGAGGCGACCTCGGATCGCCCCGGCGCGCTGCAACAGGCCCAGGGCGGCAGCGTGTTGCTCGAGGCCATCGAGCTCTTGCCGAAATCGCTGCAGGAGAAGCTGGAACACGTGATCAGCCACTCCGAAGTCCTGCGCAAGGGCGCCCGTCGCCCGGAGCGCGTCGAGGTTCGCGTGATCGCGACCACAACCGTGGACCTCGCCGCGGAAGTGGCCGCCGGCCGTTTTTCGGCTGAGCTGGCGCGCCTGCTGCGCGCACGCGAGGTCCGCATCCCTTCGCTGCGCGAACGAAAGGACGACATCCCGCTGCTCGTCTGCCACTTCGCCAGGCGATCCATGTCCGCCCGCAGCGACATCGAAGTCAGCGACTCCGCATTGGCCACACTCGCCGCGCATCCTTGGATCGGCGGCGTGCGCGAACTCCAGACCACGATCGAACGCGCCTGCGCCGAGGCCCAGGACGGCGTGCTCGAAGTCCAGCACCTTCCCCTGGCCCTGCGTGACCGCGCAGTCGAGCTGCCGCCTCGCGATCTCATTCCTCGTCCGCGCGTCTCCAACCTCGGATCCGGGGCGGCGCCCCTTCCGGCAGGCTTCGATTCGGGTCTGCCCTCGAGCGGTCAGAATCGTCGCTACGAGGAGTGGGAGATCTCGCCTGAGGAAAACGTCAGCCTCGACCTCTACGAGAAGAAGGCCTTGCTCCGCGCCTTGAAGGAAACGGGAGGCGACCGCCTGGCCGCGGCGCGCCTATTGAAGGTCGGCAAGAGCACGCTATATCGCAAGCTCAAGCGTTACGACATTCAGTGACCGCCCATACGGTGCCAGGCGCCGTACGGGCTATTTTTCGGCCGAAGGCGTAACTTCTCCCGAGCTCGCGTGTCTAGTCCTTGGGGGCTTGGGCAAAACGAACCGAAACGTACCCCCGACATGAGCCGCAAATCCCTTCGGATGAAGCAGCACCTCGTGCCCTTGGCACTCGGGTGGGCCCTTTCGTTCCTTGCACCGCTCGGCAGTGCCCAAGAGGGCAACCAGGGCTCTTCCCCTCCCGCGACGCCTGCCGGGTCACCGACTGGCGCGTCCGAGGGTGCCGAGACTCCTGTCCCGGCTGGACGGGACGTGGTGCCGCCCGTGGTCAAGCCCTCCCCGAACCTTGGCCCGTCGCTGCGCCGCGCGTTGCGTTCGCCCAACGGAGCGGCCCCCGGGCCGGGAGCCAACGCACCTGACCCCTCGGGATCCCGGCCGGCTTCCGCCTGGAATGGACGGCGCGGATGGGAGATCTGGTGGGAACTGTACCGCGACCGATTCGTTCGCCTCGAGCCGCGCGACACATCCATCGTCGTGGGGCAAGTTCCAGCGGATCCGCGCACCAGTGTGCAGTGGGTGGGGACGCGCGTTGGGGCCTATGAGCGCATCGAGCCCTCGCTGCGTTCGCTGCTGACCCACGAATCCTCGGAACTGGTTCGTTCCCGTGCGCTGCTGGCGCTCGCCAAGCTCGGCGAAAACCCGCTGGTCGCGGGCTCGCGGACCAGCTACGCGACGATCCTGCCGTTCATCTATCACAACGACGCGCACTTGGCCGATGCGGCGATCACAGCGCTTGGGATTCTCGGGACTGAGGACGCCCTTTTCCCGTTGGGAGACTTGATCGAAGGCGTGCACCGCTCTCCAAGCGATCCAGAGGCAACTTCGGAAACGGTTGGGACGAAGCCATGCTCCGATCGCCAGCGCGCGCTCGCGCTCTATGCCATGGGCCTGATCGGGCGCGACTCAGATCGCGAAGACGTGCGCCGGCTGGTTGCGAGTCGCATCTGCGCGCAGTTCAGTCGCGACGCCGACGTCTCCGCTGAGGTCAAGTTCGCGGCGCTGCACGCGCTCAGTCTTGTCCCGCTCGCCGCGGACAGCTCCGCACAGCACGTTGAATCCGTCGACAAACCGCGCAAGAGCCGTGGGTTCGGGGAACCGCGCATTGCGCGCTCGCCGCGAAAAAACCCCGCGCCGGCGATTCCGTCCGCTTCACGCGCAACTGAAATCGAATGGGTGCTTTCGATCCTGGACGACGAAGGCGAGGCCGGCTGGATTCGAGCGCAGGCCGTGACCGCGGCGGCGCGACTGTGCTCCGATCTAGAAGACGGCAGCGCCACCGAGCGCCGCGTGGTCGAGCGCCTGTTGAAGTCCCTGGCACCTCGTTCCCCCGACTGCGTGGAAATCGAGCAGAGTGCCGCGCTCGCGCTGGGTGAACTAGGCGACGGCGATAGCGACGAACTCGACGCACGTGTGCGCGGCGCGCTCGTCGCCACATCGCAAGATGCAGCGAATCAACCCACCCGCGAATTCGCGATCATGAGCCTTGCGCTGGTGGGCTCGCGGCCCGGCGGCAACGTCGGCGAATCCGACCGCCTGAGCGCGAGTTCCGAAGTTCGCCGCATCCTGGTGCGGCGCGTTTCGAGCGCACGTTCGGATGAATTGCCCTGGGCCGCGCTGGCGCTGGGAATTTTCGAGCGCGGCATGTTGGACGCGAGCGGGGCCGCTTCGCGCGAATCGCGCACGCTGCTCACCGATCTTCTGATCGAAACGAATTCGGCCGAATCCGCGGCGGCATGTGCGCTGGCCAGCGGTCTGTGCGGCGCAAGCGAAGCGAGGTCCGAGCTGGTCTCCCGTTTGCGCGATGGCGACGTGGCGGTTCGCAGCTACGCCAGTCTTGCGCTCGGCATGAGCGGCGCGCGGGACGCCGCGCCCGCCATCGAGCGCGTGCTTGGCGAGGCGCGGCAATTCCCGGAACTCTATCGCGAGACCAGCGAAGCCCTCACGCTGCTCGGAGCTCAGGTCAGCCGGCAACTTCTAGGCATGCTGGCCGGCGGGGCGAGCCTCGAATCGAAGATGAGTCTTTGCCTTGCCCTCGGACGTGTGGGTGACGGCAAGTCCCTGCGCGCGCTGTGCCAGGTGGCCTCCGATCCCGTGGGCAAGCTGTGGGTGCGCGCGGCGGCGACCAGTGCGCTGGGAACGCTGGGCTCGCAGCGGGGGGGCGACTGGAAGGGCGAGCTTGGGCATGCGCTCAATTTCCTTTGCGTGCCGCCGAGCCTGAGCGCCGCCTCTCTCGATGGCCTGCTCGATCTGGACTGAGCCGGCCGAATCAGCGCTCGACCCTGACGGTGATCGGTTCGCTGGCCAGGGCGAATGGGTGTTCAGCGCGCGCCAGCGGATTGCGCAGGACCGCGCGCACTTCGACGACATCGAGATCGTCAGGGAAATCCCCGGCCGCCAGTTCGATCATGCGATCGTCAGTTTTGAACAACAGGATCCAGGTGCGCATCATTCCCGTCGCGTATTCGCGCACGCCGCCGGTCGGGAGCACGCAGTAGGTGCGCCCGCTCGAATCGATCAGCAACACGCGCAGATCGACCAACTGCTCGTGGGAGCTGTGCCGAACATTCACGGTGAAGTGCCTGCCCTCGACGCCGACTTCCAGCTTGGGCGACTTTTCGAGCGCGCGCCGACGCAGCAGGTGGAAAGGTCTGGTCGTGATGGATTTCTTCGAATCGCCGTAGGGCACCGGCACGGTGATCAGTTCGTAGGCTAGCAGCGCATCGCGCAGGGCCGTGCTGCGCGCCAGATCCGCCGGAAGATTGTCGATCTGGCGGAGCCAACCTCCTGCGATCTCGTGCAGCGTCGGCGGGATCTCCCGCCAATCGTTCCAGGTCATCACCGGCACGATGTAATCGGGTGCTTGTCCCATGAGCGCGAGCACGTCCGCGCGCGGGATGCCGCTCCAGGGGCGCGGCACGCTTTCACCGGGCAACAACGTCGCGCGCCCCAGTGCGTCCATGACGCGCAGCCGCGACAGGTAGCCGGTGGCGCCCGGCCAGGGAGTCAGCAGACTGTTTTGCGCATCGAAGTCCATGTTCCCCTTCATGAACCCTCCGAGACTGCGCAGTCGCTCGGTGACGTAGATTTCCTCGACCACCCCCAGCCGCCCGAGCGGATCGGCGTAGGACAGTCGCGTCGCTGGACTCTTCCGTAGCCAGTATCGGTGCAGGCCATCGACCGGCAGGACACTGAGGTTCCCCGGGTATTTGCTCACCAGTGCAGATCCTGTCAGCGCCAACAAGAACAGGACCCAGGTGAGTTGCGGCCACAATCGCCTGCGACTGTCCAAGGCGTGGGTCATCGATTCCTGGATCGCGATCAAGAGCAGCGCGATCATCGGCACGAGCGGCTGGAACATCGGTCCGTGTCCGCCGCCCTGTCCCGCGACCAGCGCGCAGTAACCGAGCGAAAGGCACAAGGCCCGCCTGCCCACACCCGTCAACCCGCCGCGCGCGAAGTAGTAGAGCGGGAAGCCCAACAGAATGGTCCAGCTCGAACCGCGCGCGAAGTCGGCCAGGTATCGCGCACCGTCGAGCCAGCGTTCGAGACTCGAGCTGCTCCAGGCATGCGTGAAGGGTGAGATCCAGCTGCCAAACAGTTGCTGACGCAGCAGCGCCATCAGGCCGACGAAGACCGCGACCGGCGCGAAGCAGCGCAGCATGCTGATCCTCGGCTGCGCGGATTGCCGCAGCGTTCCCGCGAGTTCGAGCGCGAAGAGCATGGCCGCGAAGGCCACGCCTTCTTCGCGTGTGGCCGCGCACAGGCACAACGCAACGACCAAGTTGCGCCGCCATTTGCGCTCGTAGGCCAAAAAGCTCCAGGCGATAAACAGTCCGAACGTTGCGGTCTCCGCGCCGCTGGCGGCCGCGGCGGCGATGCCACCGCTGACCACGAACAACAAGGGAGCGATCACTCCCGCCAGGCGACCGGGCGAAAAGCGCGCCAGGACGAAAACGGTGACCAGCGCGCTCAGCGTTCCCAGCGCTTGGCAGAAGATCGTTATGGTCAGCCCCAGACGCGTCCCGATGGCGGCGAGGAACAGCCACAGGAACGAGGGGAAACTCTCGATCGGTTTTCCGCCCTGATCCCAGGCCAGGCTACCAGTCTCGACCAGATTGCGCGCGACCCGGAAGGTCACGTGCGCCTCGTCGTAGGGCGGCGCGAACGAGCCGGCCATGCCCTTGTGGATCGCCAACATGTGCGCCAGCAAGATCGCCAGCGTCAGCGAAAGCGCGAGTGTGCGATTCATGCGGGATCCCGGCGCAGTCTGCCGCCGCGTGGCGCCCGGGTCTACGGCCGCTTGCGTGCTGCGAAAGCCGGCAGCGCTGCCCAGACGGTGGAACCTGCTTCGACGCTGAGCTCTTCGATCGCCGAGCTGCCTTCGCCGGCGCGGCAGCTGACGCGGTATTTCCCCGGCGGCACGTCCTGGAATAGAAAGCGCCCGTCGGGGCCGGTCGAACAGGGCGGCCAGACGTGGCTCTCGTTCGCGATCTCGTTCATGAGCACCAGCGCGCCTTCCAGTGCGCGTCCGAGGTCGTCGCGTACTTCACCCTCGATGCGACCGCGTGCCAATTCGAGCGTGAGTTCGCTGCTCTCGCCCTTGAAGTCCAATTCATGGCTGCTCGCGGCGGCAAGATCGGGCCACGATCCTCCGCTGGCCCAGGGCGGCAGGATTCTGACCAGGTAGCGGCCGTGGGCGAGTCCCTCGAGCGCGAACTTTCCGCTCTCGTCGCACACGCTCGAGCGCGGCAATGTGCCGCCGAACTCCGAAGCTCGCGCGACCGGCAGCAGCAAAAGCTCATATCCCGCCGCGCTCTCAGGGCCGGCCCAGGCGAGTCCGCCGGCGCAGCGCGACCTTGGGATGTCGTGCAAGCCCTGCGGCAGCGTTGCGGGTGGTTGCAATTCGATCTGTCGCACTTCGCTGCCGGGCTCGATGTCGAGCTCGAGGCCCGGATGGGGGAAGGCGATCACGGCGAGCCGCGACTTGCCCGGCGAAAGGCCGTCGAGCGCTGCCGTGCCATCCGCTTTCGTAAAAGCCCAGATCACCGAGACGCCGCCGCGCACGACGAGAGCCGCCCCGGGAATCGGCTGCGCGGCGCCGTCGACGACGCGCAGAACCAGCCGGTCCTTGCGTTCCGTCGTGGCGTCGTCGATGGCCCCGAGCGGGTCGACGAGTGCAGGCAGGACCGGCGTCGAGACCGGCTCGAAATCGCCCAGCCGCGCCTTGGGGACGGCGCCGTTGCGCGAGAGCAATCCGCCGATCAATATGGAAAAGACCAGGCAGGTGAAGATCGCGGCGATACGCTGCACGTGGGTAATTTCCCAGTGCAAGGCGCTGGGCTCACCAGCTATAGACACCCGCTCCGGCGCCGTCCAGCCCTGGATTCGCAGGCCTGGCGTCCAGAGCCCACCGGACCCGCGAGCCTGTGCGTGGCGGCGTGTGCTGAACGTAGCTAGACTGGTGCGCTTCGAACGGGCAGATCGGCGGGCCACAGGCCACGCCGGGTGCTTTTTTGCCTCCTCCATGCTGATCCGCCTCAGGAAGAAGCTCGCCCCAGGCGAGATCGAATCGATCCTCGAACTGGCGCGCGAGCTTTCGCTCGAGCCCCGTTTCCTGGATCACGACCGCGAGTACCTGGAATTGACCGGTCCCGGCCGGCCCGAGCACCGCTCGCGCTTCGAGGATCTGGCCGTGGTGCATTCGATCCTCGACGCCGGCGCCTCGCGCGAGCTGCACGAGCGCGCCCCGGGCCGCCCCGACACCCAAGTCTCGGTCGGTGCCGCGCGCTTCGGCGGCGGAGCGGTGTCCCTGATCGCCGGTCCCTGCGCCATCGAAACCTACGAGCGCACGCTCGAAATCGCGCGCGCCGTGCGCGAACGCGGTGCCCTGGCCATGCGCGGCGGCGCCTTCAAGCCGCGCACCTCGCCGTACTCGTTCCAGGGCACGCGCACCAAGGGCCTGGAGATTCTCGAGCGCGTGCGCATCGAGACCGGCCTTGCGATCGTTACCGAGGTGCTCGATCCGCGCGAGGTCGAGGCGGTCGGCGAAGCCGCGGACATGTTCCAGATCGGCTCGCGCAACATGTTCAACGCGCCGCTCTTGATCGAAGTCGGCCGCACGAAGAAACCGGTGCTGCTCAAGCGCGGTTTCATGGCCACGCTGCGCGAGTTCGTGCTGGCCGCCGAGTACATCCTTTCGGCCGGCAACAGCCAAGTCGTGCTGTGCGAACGCGGTGTGCGCGGCTTCGATGCCACGACGCGCAATCTGCTCGACGTCGGCGGAGTTGCGTTCCTCAAGCGCCACACGCACTTGCCCGTGATCGTCGATCCTTCGCATGCGGCCGGCCGCGGCGATCTCGTTCGACCGCTCGCGCGCGCTGGTCTCGCCGCGGGTGCCGACGGTTTGATCGTCGAAGTCCACACTTGTCCGTCCGAGGTCCATTCCGACGGCAATCAGGCCATTTCGCCCGCCGAATTCGAACGCTTGGCCAACGACGCGCGCGCCCTCGTGGCGCTCGATGGCCGGCGTCTGATCGACGGCGCTTCGCTCACAGCCAAGGGTTCCGCGTGACGCGCACGCCGTTCATTGCCGGCAACTGGAAGATGAACCTCGACCGGCGCTCCGCCGTGGCGCTGGCGCGCACGTTGGCGCAGCGCTCGGTCAGCTGGTCGAACCGCGACGTCGCCATCTTTCCTCCGTTCGTCTACTTGGATGAGATCGCGCGCGCCGTCGCCGGATCGTCGGTCCAAGTCGGCGGCCAAAATCTTTGCGACGAAAAGAGCGGCGCCTTCACCGGTGAAATCAGCGCGGCGATGCTCAAGGACGTTGGCGCGACGCTGGTGCTGTGCGGCCACTCCGAGCGCCGCCACCTGTACGGCGAGGACGATCGGTTGATCAACCGCAAGCTGCACGCGGCCCTGGCCGCGGGGCTCGACGCGATCCTGTGCGTCGGCGAGACCGCCGAGGAGCGCCAATCGGGCTCGACCGAGCAGCGCATCAGCCGCCAGCTCACCCTGGGACTCGCCGGGGTCCAGGAAAGCGACCTGGAGCACGTCACGTTGGCCTACGAGCCCGTCTGGGCCATCGGCACCGGCAACAACGCGACCCCGGCCCAGGCCGGCGAGGTCCACAGTTACATCCGCGGCATGTTCGCCGGCATGTATTCCGACGCTGCCGCCAAGCGCGTGCGCATCCAATACGGTGGCAGCGTGAAGGCGGACAACATCAAGGCTCTGATGGCGGCGCCCAATGTCGATGGCGCACTCGTCGGTGGCGCTGCACTACAATCCGAAGCGTTCCTCGGTATCGTCGAGGGCGCGCTCTAACTCCGTTAGTGTCTGGGTATCAGTCATGGAACTTCTCATCACGCTCTTGTACTTCCTGTTCATCCTTGCGGCGGTCGTGCTGATCGTCGTGATCCTGCTGCAAGAGGGCAAAGGCGGCGGCTTCGGCCAGGCCCTTGGCACCAGCGGCCAGGAGACTTTTGGCGCCGGCGCGCGCGGCATCAATACGTTCACGGCGGTTTGCGTCGGTGTTTTCCTGGCCAGCGCGATGTTGATCACGATCATGAATCGTGTGCAGCTCAGCCGTTCGGGCTTCGAGGGCGCGGGCACCAGCGAACTCGAGGGGGCCACTCCGAGCACTGGCGGTGCAACACCGCCGGCCGGAACCACGCCGCCGCCCGCCAATCCGCCGCCCGCGACTCCGCCGACCGACGGCAAGTAGCTCCATGGAGGCCAACGCGGTCCTCGATCTGTTCCGTTCGAGCCGCGCGCTGCTCGAAGGACACTTTCAGTTGTCGAGTGGCCGCCACTCCAACCAGTACTTCCAGTGCGCGCTTTTGCTCGCGCACCCCAAGCACGCGGAGACGATGGCGCGCGAGGTCGCCTCGCGCCTGACGGTCAAGCCTGAACTGGTGATCGGTCCTGCCCTCGGTGCAGTCGTCTGGTCCCAGGAAGTCGCGCGCGTGCTCGGCTTGCGCGCATTTTTTTCCGAGCGCGTCGACGGCGCGATGTCCTTGCGTCGCGGCTTCGAGCTCAAGCCCGGCGAAAAACTGTTGATCGTCGAAGACGTCCTGACCACCGGCGGTTCCGTGCGCGAAGTGCTCGCGCTCGTGCGCCAACTGGGCGCCACGCCGATCGGCGTCGCCTCGATCGTCAATCGTTCGGGCAAGAAAAACCCTTTCGAAGCCGAGGGCCTGCCCTTCACCGCGCTTGCCGAAGTCGAAGCCGTGTCCTGGGATCCGGCCGAGTGCCCGTTGTGCAAGTCCGGCGAGCGCGGCCCCGCGATCAAGCCCGGCAGCCGTCCTGGCGCTGCGAAGTCAAAGGCCTGATTCGATGCGCTCGATGACAGGTTTCGGCGCTGCGTTGCTCGAACAGGGTGGCGTCTCGATGCGCGCCGAAGTTCGCACGGTGAACCACAAGCACCTGCAAGTGAAGTTGCGCCTGCCGAACGAGTTCATGGAACTCGAGCAAGAAGTCGAAGCGCTGGTCAAGAAGCGCC
Organism: Planctomycetota bacterium; assembly: GCA_043754695.1. Classification (GTDB taxonomy): domain Bacteria; phylum Planctomycetota; class UBA1135; order UBA1135; genus JADJQU01. The sequence goes on along the minus strand of JAYUUV010000250.1, from coordinate 2,702 downwards.
TCGAGCGCGGCGCGGTGGCCTTGAACATCAGTCTCGCGAGCAGCGCCCGCACCGGCGGTCCGCAAGTTCAACCCCAAGTCGCGGAACAACTGCAGCGCGATCTCTACAAGTTGGCCAAGCAACTCGGCCTTGAGCCCAAACTCTCGCTCGACGTGCTGGCGCAATTGCCCGGCGTCGTGGCCCACGGAGCCGAAGCACCGCGCACGCTGGAGCGCGAGCGCAAATTGCTGCTCAAGGTTGCCGAGGCCGCACTCGAAGCGCTCGAGGAAATGCGCGAGACCGAGGGTCGCGCCTTGGCCTTGGACCTCAAGAAGAATCGCAAAGTGCTCGAGCGTCTCGCCGGACAAATCGAGAAGCGCATGCCGCTGATCGTCAAGGAGCACCACGCCGCCCTGACGCGTCGCGTCGAGGAATTGCTCGGCAATCGCGGAACCGTTGCGCCCGCCGATCTCGCCCGCGAAGTCGCCTTGCTCGCCGACAAACTCGATGTCGCCGAAGAACTTTCGCGGCTTCAAAGCCACTTCGACCAATTCGACGCCATCCTCGCCCGCCCCGGCCCGGTGGGACGCCCGTTGGATTTCCTGGTGCAAGAATTGTTGCGCGAGACCAACACGATCGGCTCGAAGTGTGTCGACGCCGAGGTCGCGCATGCAGTCGTCGAGATGAAAACCGCGATCGAGCGCTTGCGCGAGCAGGTGCAAAACATCGAATGAAGAGTGCCGCGCGCAAGGGCACGATGCTCGTGATCTCCGGCCCCTCCGGCAGCGGCAAGACCACGATCTGCAAGCGCCTGCTCGAAGACCCGCGCGTGCGCTTCTCAGTCTCGGCCACCACGCGCGCGCCGCGGCCTGGCGAAATCGACGGCCGCGATTATCACTTCCTGTCGCGCGAGCAGTTCAAGAAGCTGATGGCCGAAGGCGCCTTCATCGAGCACGCCGACGTCTACGGCAACATGTACGGCACGTTGCGCAAGCCGATGCAGGAAGCGCTGGACCGCGGCGAGGTGTATCTGCTCGAGATCGATGTGCAAGGCGCGCTGCAATTGAAAACGCTTGGCGAACCGGGCATCTACGTGTTCATCGCCCCGCCGGATTTCGATGAATTGCGCCGACGCTTGACTGCGCGCAAAACTGAAGCGCCCGACGTGCTTGAACGTCGCCTCAAGAAAGCCGAGGACGAGTGGCGCGAGCGCAACAAGTACGACTACATCGTGGTCAATGACGAGCTCGCAGTCGCGGTTACTGAGATCCGGCGTATTGCCGGCCTCGACGCTCAATAGGGCAGCAGCCTGAACGAGAGAATCGTCCATCAGGTGGCCGATAATCGTCCGCGCGAGTGCTTGATCGACGCCATGCTCGCAGCCAAATTCTCCCCGCGTACCGCCACGAACCAGAAGTAGCACCGCGATGTCTTGGTGCCCTAAAGCCGTAGAGAATTGCCCGGCTCGTCAGGTACTCTTGGCTCGCACGCCATGCTCCAGGAAATCGTCGAACTCTCCGGGCACCTGATCGACTCGGACATTCTGCGCAAGACCTTTGCGCGCATTGTCGAGGACGGCGGCGAGTTCGAGGTGCTCGATTTCACCATCGGCAAGACCAACGAAGAGCCCTCGTCGGCACGGCTCGCGGTGCGCGCGGCCGATCCGCATGCGCTCGATCGCATCCTGGAGAGTCTCGCGTATTTGGGCGCATCGAGCAGCGTCATGGATGCGCGTTTCGCGCCGGCGGAAGCGGACGGGATTTTGCCCGATGAGTTTTACTCGACGACGAACTTCGAAACGGTCGTGCGCATCGAAGGTGCTTGGCGCAAGGTGCGCGCGCAGAAGATGGATTGCGCGCTGGTGCTGCGCGACGGCGAACCCGTCTGCGTCAAGCAACGCTTGGTTCGCGCCGGTGAAGCGGTGCTCTTGCGCGGCGGCGGCGTGCGCGTCGTGCCGCCGCAGCGCAGCCGCGCCTATTCGGTTTTCGGCTTCATGTCGAACGACGTGTCGTCGGAAGTCAACAAGGGCATCGCCATCGCCGGGATTGCGCGCGAGATGAAGGCTGTGCGCGAGGAAGGTAAGCGGATCGTGCTCGTCGCTGGACCTGCCATCGTGCATTCGGGCGGCGACGCGGCGCTGGGAAGGCTCGTGAAATCAGGCTGGATCCACGGGCTTCTCAGCGGCAATGCTTTTGCAACGCACGATCTCGAGAAGGCGATCCTGAAGACTTCGCTCGGCGTGTGTCAGCTGAGCGGACGCGCGGTCGAGGGCGGGAATCGCAACCATCTCTTCGCTATCAACGCGGTCAATCGTTGCGGCGGGATTCGCCAGGCGGTCGAAGCGGGGCTCGTGAAGCGCGGCGTCATGTTCGAACTCGTGCGCGCGAACGTGCCCTTCGTGCTGGCTGGGTCGATTCGCGATGACGGGCCGCTCACGGATGTGATCTGCGACATTCGCGAGGCGCAGATGGCTTATGCGAGCGCGCTCGAAAATTGCGGGATGTGTTTGATGCTCGCTTCGGCGTTGCACTCGATCGCGGTCGGCAACCTTTTGCCCGCGAGCGTCAAGACTGTTTGCGTGGACATGACCGAGAGCCTGCCGACCAAATTGGCCAACCGCGGAACGATGCACGCGCTCGGACTGGTCACCGACGTCGGCTACTTCCTCGAGCAGCTCGAACGGTCACTGGTGTCAGACACCCAACCAGCCGGCCTTTTACATG
>JAYUUV010000249.1:0-15911 GCA_043754695.1 Planctomycetota bacterium | reverse complement strand
TCGACTGGTGCGTGTAGCCTTCGGTTCGAATGCCGACCGACGCGCGCAGCACGTCTTCGATCGGAGCATCGGGCACGCGGCCGGCGACCCAGTCCGAGGAGAGCGCGTCGGGCTCGCGCTTCCAGACTTTCGCGTTGTACGGATCCATGAAATGGCGCGCGATACCCTCGCCGAAACGCCAGCGCACCCACGCTCCGAACGATTGCGGAGCACTCGAGCCGTCGGTCTGCCGGCGATGCCAGGCGTCGACGTAGCCCTTCAGGCAATCGAAGTTCGCCTGGGGCGGCAGGTCGCTCAGTCCGTTCTCGAATGGATAGTGCACCCAGCGATCGCCGAAGCGAATTTTCGTCTCGCGCCGCTTCTCGACGAAAGCCTTGTCTCCCCCGGCCGCGTCCTTCATCCAGCGCATCGCCGCGGCATCCTTCGAGTACAGGATGTGCCCGCCGGTGACATCATAGGTGAAGCCGTCGACGGTCTTCGAAGCGCACAATCCGCCGACCGCCGGCGCGGCTTCGAAGACGGTCAGGTCGTGCCGCGCCAGCCCGCCCTCGAGCAGGAAGCGCGCCAGTGAAAGTCCGGAGACTCCGGCGCCGAGGATCGCGGTCTTCAAGGTCGGGAAAGGTACCCGAGCCCGCGCTGTGCGGCCACCTGGAAGACGGGGCTCGCGGCGAACTCGTTCAACGCGTGCGCATCAGAAGGCTGGGCTCGACTCGGGCCGAAGCCAGCGCGGCCTGGGCTTCGCCGAGCCAGCGCCGGCCGTCGGTCGTATAGCCCGCGGTCGGCGAGAGCTTCCGATCATGGCGCGCGAAGCTCTCGTTGAATGCGTCCATGCACAATTCGCGGGCGTACTTGGCGAGACACGAGCCCAAGGCCACGGCAAAGGAGCTTTGCTCGCCGCGCTCGGCGAAACTGACGCGCATGCGCCGGCGCCCGGACTTCTCGGCGACCACGTAGGCGGAGAGCGGGGCTGTTTCGCGCAGGACCTTCACGCTCGAACCTGGGAAAAGTTCCTTCAAGAGCGATCCGTAGTGCGAGCGGCCGCCCTGACGATCGACCGAAAGGCGCAGCCCGTCTTCCGCGTGGCGCTCGTAGACATGGCGCAGGGTCGGCGACAACTCTTGCCAGGCCGAGAGAGCCTTGTTGTCGCTCTTCGCGAAGCTCGCGTTCAGATGCTGCTCAGGGATCACGCGCACTCCGGCGTCGATCAATTCGACCGCTTGCTTGCGCAGCGCGCGCCACAAGCGTTCGACAGCGAGTTCGAGCGTGCCACGCTCCTGATGTCGCGGCAGCGCAGCTTCGAGCGACGCATACCACGGATGCGCGGCAATCATGGACGCTTCGACGGCGAGCTCGCGCGGACTCTCCCAGGCAATCGCCTGCCCGTTCGCCGGCGGCCGGCGTTTTTCATCGAGCAGCGCAAGAAACCCCAGCGCGGTCGATTCGAGCCGCCGCGCGCCGCGTTCGGTGCGTGTGAACACGACCTTTGAATCGGCGACGACGAAGCGCTCGCCCTCGTTGCCCACGCTTGCGCTGACGCAACTGTCGAGCGACTTCCACAGGTCGGCCTTGGCGCGCGGCGCGCGAAAAACGCTGTAACCGAAGCACAACGGCCCGAGCAACGGCCCGAGACCGGCTTCGTCGACGCCGGCGAACGTCACCGCATCCGACGCAGTTTGCTGGCCCGCTTCCATGGCCGCCGATCTCAGTAGACGATCGGATCTTCGCGACGATTGCGCCGCGCGACGAGCAGCATGAGCGCGATGGTGCCCGAAACGATCGAGATCATCTGCGACGTGGAAATGGCTCCACCAAACCAGATGCCGCGAATTTCATCGCCGCGGAAATTCTCGACCACGCTGCGCAAGATCGCGTACAGCAGGATCATGACCAGCGCAGCTTGCCCGGCGTACTTGCGCCGCTTGAGCATCCACAGCCCGATCGATCCGACGATCAGGGCTTTGATCGTCATCATCGGCTGCGTCGCCCAGAGAATCTCGCCGGCGTTCGAGTCGCCGAAAAGACTGTAGGGCGGCAGCGGCTTGGGCACGTGCAACGTGATCGGGAACGGCAGACTGCGCCAGCGCTCCGGAACCTTGGCGCCGAAATCGTCGCCGACCATCAGGCAGCCGATACGTCCGACGGCTTGGCCGAAAAATGCCGCGGTCACGCCCAGATCGAGCGCGTTCCAGATCGGAATCTTTAAGCGCCGCGCGCACAGCACTCCGCCGAGCATGCCGCCGAACATCCCGCCGTACATGACCAGACCGCCTTGCCAGATCGCGATGATCTTCCAGGGCTCCGAGGTGTACTCGTGGCCGGTGTCCGAGCCGCGCGCGATCTCGACGATGACATACAGCGCGCGCGCTCCGAGCACCACGCCGACCAGGACCCAGACCGGCAGGGCGCCGTAGCGCTCGAGGTCGCGGGCTGCGTTCGGCGAGCCGCGCTGCACGAGCTTGCCCAGGATCCAAGTGCCGAGCAAAAATCCCGCCGCGACCATCAGGCCGAAGGAACGCACGGGGAAATCGAAGCCGGGGATCGTGAAAAGGATGGGGTACATCGAGCTCCGTGGGGGAAGCGTCGGATTGTAGAGCCGCGGAGGTCGAACTAGCCAAGCCCGGCTCGGCTTTCGTTGCCAGCCCCGTAGGCCGCGGCTATGCTGTTCGGCCCACTTTGCCGCGACAGGCGCGACGGAAGCACCGTGCGCGCCTTTTTCGCTCACCAACGTTCTATTCGTTCGGTCGCGCCCCCAGGAATGCGCGAGTCTCCATGGAAGATCAGCAGTCGCCCCAGGGTGCGCGTGCTCACGCGCAGGTCAAGGTCTTCATCGAGGGCCACTATCGCAAGCTCTGCCGCGACCTGCCGCAGACGGTTTTTTTCTGCCCGGAATGCAAGGGACACCCGCGCCGACGACGCGGATGCGCGCGCTGCGAGGGCTTCGGCAAGCTGACCCGCGATTCGGTCCAGGAACTGATCGGCTGGGTCGTCGGCGCGGCCTTCAAGACGCGCAAGAACAAATTCCACGGCGCCGGCCGCGAGGATGTCAACGTGCGCATGCTCGGCGGCGGCCGTCCGTTCGTCATGGAGATGCTGAATCCCAAGCAGAGCGACGTCGATCTGGCCGCAGTCGAGGCCGAGATCAACCGCCGCAACGCAGGCCGGCTCGAGGTCATCGGTCTGCACTGGACCGAAAAAACGCGCGTGCGCGTGGTCAAGGAAAGCAAACACGCGAAGGAGTATCGCGCGCTCGTCGATGTTCACGGGCCCTTTGACCTTGGCGCGGTGAACGCGATCCTCTCCAAGCGCACCGCGCTGATCCAGCACACGCCCGAGCGCGTTGCCCATCGCCGCGCGGACGCCGATCGCGAGCGCTGGATCGAATTCATTTCGGTCGAACCCGCGCCGGCGAGCCCTGAGGGTGTGGCGCGGCTCGAAGTGCGCCTGCGCACGCAGCACGGCACCTACGTCAAGGAAGCGATCAGCGGCGAAGGCGGCTCGACGCGGCCTTCGCTGTCGGGCTTGATCGGTGCGCCCTGCGAGTGCAACGAACTCGACGTGACGCAGATCCTCGACGAAGAAGGCGCCGAGGAACAGTCTGCTCCCGTGCGACCGGCCGCGCCGGCGGCGTGGGGCTCGAATATCGACGATTGAGCGCTACTTCTGCTCGATCCGCTTCTGGAGTTCGGTGCGGATCACGGGCGACGGCTCGCGGTCGCGTACCTTGACCAGCGCTTGCCTCTGCTCGTCGTTCAATTCGCGCGTGGTCAACGCTCGCAGCATTTCAAAGCGCACCAGGCAGTTGACAATCGTCGGATCCGCCAGATCCTTGACCAGTTCGTCGACGGTCTTCTTGGCGTAGCGTGCCGCGAGAACATTGGCCACACCGGCATCGATGTACCCGAGCAACCTCAATTTGTCGATTTGCTCTTCCGACGGCACCTGGTACTCGTTCAAGCCGAGCTTGATCCGCGACTTGATCTCGGCCTTGAGGCCGGCGACGACCTCCGGACTCGTAGCTAGCCGGTTGATGCGCGCATCCGGATCCGTGCGCAAATCGTAGAGCGCAGGTTCCAGATCGAATTGGCATTCGCCCAGCGGTGTCGGGAGTATCAACTGATGCCAGTTCTGGTCGATGAACGACGAAACGTAGCTGGTGTGCGAGAACGAGCCGCGCTTTTGATGCGCGACCACCTCGGGCTGTGACCACATGGGCAACAGGCTCTGTCCTTGGAATCCTGACGGTCGAGGCAGGTCGCACAATTCCAGCAGGGTCGGAGCGATATCGACGTTTTCCACCCAGGGTTGGGCGCGCACATTCTTCGGCATCCCCGGCGCGACGATGATCAGGGGCACGTGCACAAGTTCGGTGTTGACGAGCGTGCCGTGGGTCATCTGCAGCGTATTGAGCAGGGTTGGCTTCTCACCATTGAGATTGGCCGTGAAACGCTTTCCGATCAGCGGCAGAGGGCGCGTCCACAGGCCCTCGCCGTGGTCGGCGGCGATCACGATCGCGGTCTGGTTCCACTCTCCGCCCGCTTGAAGGGCCGCGAGGATTCTGCCGATGTGCCCGTCGGAGTAGTTGACGTCGTCGTCGTACCCGCCGATCTCCGCGTTGATTTGCTGAACGCTGTGATCGAAGTCGGAGAGCTTCATCTCGGCGGAGATCTTCCGATAGTAGTCCAGGCGCTCCGCAGTGACCGAATCCTGCTCATTGACGAAGCGGTCGTACTCGTGAGGCGGATCGTAAGGATCGTGGGCCTCGTTCAGGTGGATGTAGGTGAAACTCGGCTTGCCTTTGTTGGCGACGATCCAATTCGCGATCTTGTCGATCGGGCCGTAGGGCGAATCCTTGAAGTCGAACAAGTCGAAGCCGACGTTGAAGCCATTCTCGACATCGATGATGTCGTTGTAGATGAACGCTCCGGTCGCGTAGCCGCCCTTTTGGAAGACCTGTGCCAGTGTGCTGCAGCCGGCTGGAATCTTCTGGAGCTCCTCTGCCAGGTAGCTGCTGGTCATCATCGACACGATGCTCGGCTGAGTCCACGCCGCCTGACTCACCGCGTTCTCGAAAACCACGCCTTCCTTGGCCAGCTTGTCCAGCTCCGGCGACGTCGGCCGCTGATAACCGTACGTCGAAAGGTGATCCGCGCGCAGCGTGTCGACGACGATCAAGACCACGTGCATCGGTCTGGGCACCGAGCTGCCGCAGCCGTTGATCGCCGCCGCGCAGGCCGCAAGCAGCGTGAGCAAGACTCCAATCCGACGCGCGCGAAGACTCCGCATGAATTGATTGTAGACCGAAAAACTCAGCGCGGCGCTCAGAGCACGACTCCCATGACTTCGGTCTCGAAAACCAGGTCCTTGCCGACGAAGCCCTCGGACTTGTACGTGAACATCCCGGACCTGACGCGGTGCAGCTTGCCGATCCAATGCATGCGCACGCCAGGCGCCACAACACCGCGATAGCGCGTGTCATTGAGGCCCGCAAAGCCGATGAATTTTCCCGCGAAGGATGGATTGCGGCGCAGGAAATCGAAACTGCACAGCTGCGCCGCGCCCTCGGCCTGCAGCACGCCCGGGAAAATCGGCCGTCCCGGGATGTGATCCTCGGCCCACCACGCGTCGGCTTTGATGTCCAGGTAGCCCACGATCACGCCATCCGCGGAAAGGTCCTCGTGCACGATGCCGTCGAGCATCTCGAAGCGTCCGCGCTGCTTGCAGTGGCGACGGATCATGTCCTTGCCGTGCAAGAGCCGCGTCAGGTCGAGGGTCTCGATGTCGACGAGCGAAGGTTTGCCCAAGTGAGATCTCCAGGGTGGGGGGGGGTAACGGAGGCGCGAGTCTAGTCAGGCCGCTGCGGGGGATGCAATCGTCGGCTCCCGCTCGAGCCAACGGCCACGCCGCACCAGCGCGAATTGCAGGCTCGCTTTCAACATGCTCGTCAAGTTGATCGCCCACCAGACACCGTGCACGCCCATGGCGAATCGATACGCAAGCAGCCAGGCGAGCGGGACGCGCACGCCGTTGCCGATCAAGCTGACCCACAGTGCCGGTCGCGTGTAGCCCGCGCCCAGCAGCACTTTTTCGTTCGCGGACTCTTGCGCGACAAAGATCTGCGAAAACGCGAGCACAAAGACGTAGCCCGCGACTTCGCGCTGCACGCCAGGATCCGAGCTGAACACCGGCGCCCAGCGCTCGGCGAAAACGAGGAAGACTACGGTCGTGACGGAACCGAGCACCAAAGCGAGTCTGCGTACGCTGCGCACGGCGTCGAGCGCAGCTTGGCGCTGCCCCGCGCCGAGCGAGCGGCCCACCAGCGATGCGCCGGCCATCGCGACGCCTAGATACAAGGGGAAACTGACGCCTTCGAAGACAGCGAAGCCGATACCGAGCGCGGCCAGCGCGTTGTCGCCGAGCGGCACGACGACCCACTTGATCAGCGCCCAGTAGACCGAGGCGTAGGTGGCGATCGAGAGCGACATCGGCAAACTGATGCGCACGATGTCGAGTGCGAGTAACGTGCGGCCGCCGAGTCGGCGCGCGTGGGCGAATCCGGCGCGCAGGCGCACGCCGTAGAGCCTGCGCATGGCGAACAGGCCCAGTGTCACGCTGATCACGCGCGCGAGCGCGGCGCTCCACGCGGCTCCGACGATGCCATGGCCTTCGATTCCCAGTGTGCTCGCGATACGGCCGGCCAATTGCGCGCCAGGATGATCGCTGAGTTCAACCGCGCGCGGCCCGTAGATCAGGATCGGCGCGAGCAGATAATGCAGCAACACCGCGCACAGCTCCATCAACGACATCACCAGCGTGTTGCCCATGCCGATCAGCGCGTGATCGAGCGCGGGTGCGAGCACGAGCGGCAGTGCGCACAGATACAACGTGCGCAAATAGTCGTTGGCGAACACGGCGGCATGCTGCTCCAAGCCCAGGAATTCGACGATCCACGGCGCAGCCCAGAATCCGGCCAGCGCGAGCACGATCCAAATGAGCACCGACAATGCGATGGCGCTCGCGATCAGGGCGTCGCGTCGCTGCAGATCGCGTGCACCTGTTGCGCGCGCCACCAGCGCCAGCGTCCCGCCCGCGGCCAGGAACACGACGCTGAAGTTCATGATCACGACGAAGACCGTGCCGCCTACCGCGGCCTGTGCCGCGGGACCCAGGCCCTGGATCCAGTACTGGTCGTTGATCCGATAGGCGTTGCCCAGCAGATACGAGAGCACCGCGGGCCAGGCGAGTTTCGCCACGCTGCGCGTGCTGATCCGCGCTGCCGTGGAAGCCTGCGGCGCGCCCGGCTGCAGAATCACTTGTTGCGGACCAGTTCGATCAGTTCGAGCACACCGACGCCGACCAGTTGTCTGCCCGTGACCCTGCCGCCATCGGGGAACAGCGCGCTGATGGTGATCCGGCCGGCCGGCAGGAAACGCGCGCGGTATTCGCCATCGGCGTTGGTTTCGCCCACGAAGCGGCCGCCGTGATCGCCATAACCGTCGACCTTGACGGCCCTGGCCGGCTGGCCTGGCGCGTGCAGCACGCGCACGATCAGCTCGCACATTTTCGGCACGATCGCATCTTGAAGGTGCTCGGCCGGTCCGCTCACATTGACTTCGATCGGCTTGCGCACGGGGTTTTCCGGATTGCCAAAGTGCAGCGTGTATCCGCCCGACTTCACGTCGGTGAACAGGAAATGTCCGATCGAGTCGCTGATGGCGATCACGCGCACGCCGGCGGGCCGCGGCTCGAGCGCGAGTTCCAGTCCGATTGCCGGCGTCGAGTCCTCGTAGCGCACGCTGCCTTCGATGAAGGCCGTGACCGAAAGCTGCATCGACACGTACAGATCCATGTCCGCCGGCCGGGCCAGCAGCAAGTGTTGCGCGCCACTGGCCAGACCGAATGAGCTCGCGCGCAGCATGTAGCCGCCAAAGGCGAGCTCTGGCAGATCGAACTCGCGCTCGCCGTTGTGGAATTCGAGCTTGCGCGTTTCGGCGTGCTCGCGGCCGATCAGCGAAGTGGAGGGCTCCACCGTCAACACCCATTCCGTCGGGAATTCGATGCCGGGAGGCGCCTGGACGAATCCGCGGATGTGGCCGCGGCCCACGAGTCGCGATTCGTCGAACGCTCTGGCCACGGGGCGGGGCAGGCTTTCCGATCGCCCGGTTTCGAGCGCCGGCGTGATCGTCATCGGTATTTCCGCGCGCTTCGAAGTCGGAGATTCGCCCGCAACGGCGGTCTTTTGCTGCGCGGATTCGGGCGTGGGTGGCCGGAGGTCGAATCGCGCGGGAGCCACGGCGGGCGCGCGACTCCAGGTCAGCGCCGCGATCGCCACGAGGACCAGGATCAACAACCAGATCAGTCCGGCCTTGCCGCTTTGCGAAGCGCGCTTCAGTCGTCTGCCGCGGCAGTCGATGGACTTGCCCCCGAGCGCTGCTCTAGACTTCGAACAGGTATCCAACTCTGGCACCGACAATTGTTTAGGACTTGTGCGAGGCGCTCGGCGGCCGCACTTGACGGGCTCGATCCGGGCCTGGCCGACGCTTCGGCCCATTTCCGGTTCGGTGAGCTTTGCGCCCTACCCTGCTGCGGCGGGCCCAATGCCGATCAGCCCAGGATCCTACCTGACCCGACTTCCGCCGAACAGACGACCCATGATCGCAACCCTCCGCCGCTCTCTCGTCCTCCCATTCCTGTGGGCCACCGTCAGCCTGGCCGTCGCCGGGCTTCCCGCCTCGGCCGCGAGCAGGTCACTGGCCGCGCCGAAGGCAGCGGCCGGGCGCGTGATCGTGCTCGGATTCGACGGCGCCGACGCGCGCACAGCCCTGGAGCTTATGGACAAGGGCCAGCTTCCCAACCTCGCGGCGCTGCGCGACAAGGGTAGCTTCGCTCCGCTGGAGACTACTAATCCCGCTGAGTCGCCGGTCAGCTGGGCGGCGCTCAATTGCGGACAGAATCCGGCCAAGACCGGCGTGCCCGGATTCATCCGCCGGCAGTTCACACGCTCCAAGGAGCGCAGCGGGGACCACATGCCTACTCCGGAGTTCGGCCACCTCGCCGGACCCGAGGACACGCTGGTCGAGAGTTTTGAGCACACGCCCGTTCCGGCCTGGAGCCGAAATGTCCTGGGCGGAGCCTTGGGTCTTGGGACGCTGGTCTTGTTCCTTGGCGTGTTCTTGCTGCTGCGCATGCGCCCCGCGTTGGCGATCGCACTCGCGCTGATCATGGGCGCGGGCAGTTTCATCGGCGGACGCGCGCTGCGCGAATACCTGCCCTCGAGGATTCCGGTCTGGAAGAACCCGATGCAAACGGTGCCTTTCTGGGAGACCGCGGGCGCGGCGGGCGTGCGTTCCGTGGTACTCGACGCTGCGCAGAGCTTCGACCGCAAGGGCGTAGCGGGCGCGAGCGTGCTCGCCGGACTCGGCGTGCCCGATGCGCGCGGCATGGTGAATTCGTTCTTCATGTATACGACCAACGAAGACCGCCTCAGGCGCGCGCCGGAGGGCCAGGATACGGATTCGGGCGGCGTGGTCTTTCGCATCGACGAACGCGCGGGCGTTTCCGATTCGCTGCTTCCCGGCCCGGTCAATTTCTGGAATGTCGACCGGCTGAACGCCGAGCTTCGCGAAGTGGATCTCAAACTCGATGACACGAATTTGCGCTACCAGGCTTCGATGGCGCTCAACGCGCGCAGGACGGAGCTCGAGGAACAACTCGACAGCGAATCGAAGAAGCGCGTGACGGTGCCGGTCAAGATCGTGCGCAAGGCAGGCGTGGCACTGGTCACGCTCGGAACGGAGTCGCAGGAACTTTCCGCCGGCGCTTGGTCGGAGTGGTATCACCTCAGTTTCGAGCTGAATCCGCTGCTCAAGGTGAAGGCAATCGTGCGCGCGAAACTCCTGAAGCTCGCTGAGTCCGAGCTCGAGCTCTACGTTGACGCGCTGCAGTACGACCCGGCCAAACCTCCGTTCTGGCAACCGATCTCGCAGCCGCCGGAGTTCGCGGCCGAGCTGGCCCACGCCTGCGGTCCCTACGAGACCGTCGGTTGGGCCTGCATGAACCTGCCGCTGAAGGACAACGTGATTGACTCGGTCAGTTTCATGCAGGACATCGAGTTCACGCTCGGCTGGCGCGAGAAGATGACTTTCGATTCGCTGGCCAAGGACAACTGGCGCGTCCTGATGAGCTGTGAATCCACGCCCGACCGCGTGCAGCACATGATGTATCGGTACTACGACCCGCTGCATCCGATGTACTCGGCGGAGAAAGCCGCAGAGAAGATGACCTTCTGCGGCGAGGAGATCGCGCTCAGCGACGCGATCCCGGCCAGCTACCGGCGCATGGACAAGTTCGTTGGGGAGGTGATGAAGAACTACCTGCGCCCCGAGGACACCTTGATCATCTGCTCCGACCACGGCTTCCAGAGTTTTCGTCATCAGGTCCACGTCAACAACTGGCTGATCGAACACGGCTACCTGGTGATGAAAACGGCGAATCCGGACTCGAACATGGACCCGTCGATGCTGGGCGGCTATGTCGACTGGTCGAAGACGAAGGCCTACGCCCTGGGCCTGGGCATGGTCTACGTGAACCAGAAGGGCCGCGAAGGCCAGGGCATCGTTCCGCCCGAAGAAGCGCGCGCCGTTCTCGATTCGATCGCCAAGGACTTCCTGGGCAGCGTGGATTCACAGACCGGTCAGAAGATCGGGCGTGGCGCCTATGTAATGGCGGACATCCACAGCGGGCCGAATCTCGACCGCGAAGCGGACATGCTGCTGTGCTTCAGCGAAGGCTATCGCGTGTCGTGGTTGACCACGCTCGGCGGCATGTCCGGCGAACTCGATGGATCTGATCAGCTCAGCGCCTTGCCGACGATCGTGGCCAACAACAAGAACTGGTCGGGCGATCACGTCACCGTTGATCCGACGCTCGTGCGCGGAGTTTTCTTTTCCAATCGCAAGCTCGCCGCGCCCCCGGAGCACATCAGCCTGCTGCACATCGCGCCGACGGTGCTGAAACTGCTGGGCGTGGCGATTCCGAAGGAGTACGACGAACCTGCGCTTGAGTTCTCGGCGAGGTGAGCGGGGTGAGCTGAGTGGGTGGCGGGGGCGGTGGTCGCGCCACGTACGGAGCCAGGCACCCTCCCAAACTGTTGCGTCGGCGCAACGGCGCTGTGAAAGGTACGGCCACGTCGAGGTCTACCGGCAACGGCGCTGTGAAGAGAATTGGCGGCAACAGTTCGGGAGGGTGCCAGGCTCCGCGATTGTCGGACTCTTGCGCAAATCTTTCGCAGGTTCGGCAGGGATCTGGACGATCTTCGCCAACTCGCGCGTCTGAGAGGCGTTGAAAGAACTGACCGCTGCTGTCGCCACTCGAATCCTGCCGGCTGCGGAAGAATTTCGAGGCCACTTCGACGAAGAGCGAAACCAGCCCCCGAAGTGAACGTGAACAGGAACATGATCATGCAAACTCCCGATTCAGTTGTGACGAGTCCCCGCGCGGGCGGGACTGCGGCTTCACGGCACCTGCGCTCCCTGGTTCTCGCCTGGCACGACGAGGAATCCGGCGATGAACTGACGATCGACGTGCGCGGATCCGAGCGTTTCCTTAAGGGCCTCCGTCCGCTTGGCTTCGTGCCCCTGGGGGAGGCGCCGCGGACCCAGGGCGCTGGTGACTCGGAGTCGGATGCGGCTCCCTCGCTGCCCTCGATGTCGTCCCAGGGCACAGCTTTGACGCCCGTTCGGGACCGCGAAATCGGAGCCTCCGCGAAGGGGCCCCAGGCCAAGCAGGACTTCGAATCGGCCGATCATCGCGTTCGTTGGACCGTCAGACTCGCGCGCCCCTGGAAACCCAAGAGTCGTTGAACTAGGAGAACTTGAACACGTTCTACGGCGGGTGTTCGGAATCAGGCAGGTTCCGGCTCCCAGCCAGGGATCACGGCAGACGACCCGGTCAGATCGAGTGGCACCAAGTTGACGAGCATTGCGCATGGTCGATTTGCTCCCCTCGGTCGTCGGCAAACCTGAGCAATACAAAAAGAAATGGATTGGTGGTGTGGGACCCGCCAATTCGCGCGCTCGCGGCGGGGGCTGCGGGCGCGCCCCTCTTGCGGCGCCCCTCCAGTGATGAGCTGGAGGGGCGCCGCGCTTTTCACCAGCCAGCCGCCTGAGCGCGGCTTGGGAAGGATCGCTGCCCTGGGACTTCGCATTGCCGGTGCTTCCCGGTGTGCCCAACGCGTCCGCTGGTTGGTAAACTCTCGCCCTTCACGCGAGTCGGGGCGAGCGCGCTCGACCCTGGATCGCGGGCGTCCTGAACGCGATCCGACCCGCCGCTGATTCGGCGAAGTGCATTGCCCCCACGGGCGGTTGCGCTCACTCGGTCCGGATCGCGAAGACACGCCGCACGTACACCTAGCGATCCTCCCACCTGAGCCGAATGACCCACCCTGCTCTGATCGAACGTATCACCCGCTCCCTCGCGTACATGCTGCGCCACCAGCCCGAGGAGTTCGATCTCGAACTCGACGCCCAGGGATACGGCGACGCCGAACGAATCGTTCAAGCCTTGAACGAACGTCTCGGCGAGCCCGTGACGCTGGCCGACCTGGAGGACGCGATTCGCTCCGGCGACCGCGCACGCTACGAAATCGTCGGCAGTCGTGTGCGCGCATTGTATGGGCACTCCATCGACGTTGAACCGGGCGAGCCTTCGCGGCCGCCGGAGCTGCTCTTCGTCGGCATTTCCGCCCGCGACGCGGATCGCGCGACGCGCTACGGGCTGCGCGGCGGCCGCCGCCGGTTCCTGCATCTCACGCTGAGCGCTGAGGACGCCAAGGAAGGCGGCCGGCGCACGGGGCGCGACTACGTCGTGATCACGGTCTACGCGCTCGACGCCTGGGAAGAAGGCATCAATTTCTACGACCGCAAGGCGCTGTTTCTCGCTGGTCAGGTTCCCACCGAGTTCCTCGAGGTCAGCGAAACCTGTCACGACGGATTCGAGCAGGACGTGCGCCCTGCCGCCGGCAGAAGGGATTTTGGCGGCGGACGCCAGCGCGGCGGTCAGGGCCGACCTGAACGCGATGCACGTCCGCCGCGTGCCGAGCCGATTCAGGAGCCGGCTGGCGGACCGTCCTACGAGGAAGAAGGATTCGGAGAGGGAACTCCGGAGGCCATTCAGGTCGATCGCGATCGCGGCGCGGAACGTCCGGGCGGAAGTCCGGTCGCAGGCGGATTTGCGCGTGGCGGAGGCGATGGTCGCTCTGATCGCGGCGGGCATCCGGGCGGACGTCAGCGCGGCGGACGGGGTCGCCGCGACGAAGCACACTCGGGCGCAGAAGATCAGGGTCGCGGCCCGCAGGGATCTGGACGAGGCCGCGGCTTCGAGTCCGCGCCCGCGGGAGCGCCCAGCTTCGAACGCGAAGCGCGCCCGATCCGCCATGAGCGAGGCTCCGAAGCTCCTCGCCAGGAGCCGGCCCAGGATCGCGGGGTCGGCGAACCGACGGGCCGTCCCTTCCGTGAAGCGGGTGGCGAGGGTCATGGCGAACCGCGCGAATTCGATCGCGGCGGCCGCCCCGATCGCGGTCCTCGCCAGCAGGATCGCGGCGCGGATCAGCGTCAGCCGCAGCCCGGCTCGCGCGATGATCGTGGCCCGCGCGGTGGAGATCGCGGTCCCGATCGGGGTGGAGACCGGGGTGGAGACCGGGGTGCAGACCGGGGTGCAGACCGCGGTGCAGACCGGGGTGCAGACCGCGGTGCAGACCGCGGCCGTGAGCGTGGCGATCGAGAGATGGCACCTGCCATGCGTCCGCCGCCGCCAGTCCCGTCGGCTCCGCCGCGTGTCCCTGAGCCGCAGAAGTCGTTCTCGAGCGCGTCCGAAGGTCCTGGATTCGGCCTGGGCATCTTCGAGGAGCCCGCGCCGCAGCGCGCTGTGACTCCGCCGAAGCGCGCGCCTGCTCCGCCGCCTCCCGCACCGCCGACTGCCCCGGCTGCGCGCGAAAGCGATCCTTTCGAAGGCTTCGGCGCGGGCGTCTGATCCACGCTGTTCGCTGGGCGCCGAGCGGCTCTCGCCCCGTGGGCGGGAGCCGTTCTGTTTCAGCGGCCTGCACCGATCGTTGCGCTGCCTTCTGTCCACGACCGCTGCTGCGGTGCCTGCCTGCGTGCAGGCGGAGTGCGCGAAGAGTGAGTCCGCGCGCTTTTGGCTAACGCGCTTGGCTGACACGCAGCCGTTGCAGCACGGCTTGGAGGACCGACTCGACGCTCAGGTCCAGCATGCAATCATGTCGCGGCAGCGGGCAGACTCGTTTGCCGCAGGGCGCACACGCAGGATGTGTGCGCAGCACGAAGTCAAGTTGGCCGAAGGGGCCCGTACGGCGCTCGTCCGCGGCTCCAAAAAGCGCGACCACGCGTGCCCCAACTGCGGCCGCCGTGTGCATCGGTCCCGTGTCCGCGCTGACTACCACGGACGCTCGACGCTGCAGCGCGATCAATTGAAGCAGAGTTGTCGCACCCACGAGGTTGACGGCCGAAGCTGCCCCGGCGCGAATGGCCGCCGTCGCAACGTCGCGGTCGTCCGGGCCTCCGGTCAACGCGATCGGGTTGCCCAGGTGCTCGCCGATTCGCTGCGCGAGTTCGCCCCAATACTGTGCGGGCCAGCGATTGGCCGCCTTCGTCGCGCCCAGGTTGAGCAGAATCGGCGCTGCGCCGTGCTCGCTGATCCAATTCTCCACCCAGATTTCGGCCTGTGCGTCGCGCGGCAGATCGAGCTGGACGCGCAGGTCGCAGAGGCCGAAGTGGCGCGCGAAGTCCAGCGCCTGCTCGGCCATCGGCCGCTCCAGGCTGCCCGGCGCCAGTTGTTCGTTCGCCCAGATCCAACTCGACTCCTTGGTGCGCCGGCGATCGAATCCGATCCGGCGTTGTGCCCCCGAGCAGCGAACGATCAGCGCGCTCTTCGTCAGCCGCTGCAGGTCGAGAGCCAGCTCGTAGCGCTGCGAGCGAATCTCGCCCAGCAGCGCTCGCCAGCCGCCCAGTCCGCTGCCGCGCCGCCAGACGTGCACGCGCGCGATCGCCGGGTGAGCGCAAAGGATCGGCAGCGCGAGTTCGTGGCACGCCCAACCGATCTGGACATCGGGCCGCGCACGCACGAGGGCATTGGCCAGCGCCAGCGCATTGACCACGTCACCCAGCGCGCCGAGTCGGACGATCAAGATGCGCTCGGGCAGGCTGGCGTCCATGGTAGGGCTAGTGTCCGGTTCCCAGAGCACGATGGCAAAAGCGTTCCTCGGGCGTCGGCGTATTCAAGCACGCTCGCAGCGCCTCGACACGCGGTGTTCAGCCCCAAGTTTGCACGATCGATCCGTGCAGCGCGAGCGAACGGCGGCTGCTCGGTGGATAGACTCAAGTGCAACGCATGACCGACTGGTCGGAGCTCGAGCGCCTGCCTGCTGACGTCATCGTTCAGCGTTCTCCGCGCTTGGTGTATGCCGTGCGCGCTGATCTGGCAGCCGTACTCAGCGCTGCGGGATTCGCTCCCGGTTCATCGACCGAGCTGCAGAGCAGTGATCTCGCCGGACGGAATCCGCTCGCGGAACTCGTCGCGGGAAAAGAGCGATTCGTCGTCCGCCGTTTCGCGCATGGCGGTCTGTTGCGCTGGCTGACCGGCCGGCGCTACTGGAATCCGCTGCGGCCCTTTCGGGAACTAGCCCTGGCCCGCCGCTTGGGCGAACTCGGCATCCGTGTACCGGAGGTCGTCGCGGCGCGCGCCAGGCGCAACGTCGGCGGGAGCTGGAATCTCGAATTGGTTTCGCGCCGCATCGAGGGCTCCTTGGACCTGGGGACGCTGCTGTTGCGCAGCGCCAGCGGCGCGCTGCCGCAGTCCACGGAACGAGCCTGCGCGCGGACACTCGGAGCGCTCGTCGCTCG
>JAYUUV010000248.1:0-4122 GCA_043754695.1 Planctomycetota bacterium | reverse complement strand
GGCGCTTGAACTTCCACCATCAAGGTCGCGACTTCCGCCTGACCGACGTGTCCGGCCGCGTCATCGAGGATCTGATCGCGTGAACGAACTTCTCGAAGTGTTCGGCCGTGCCCACCCGATGGTGTTGCACGTGCCGATCGGTTTTTTCCTGGCCCTCGCGCTGCTCGAATTTTTTGCGCCGGCCTCCGAACACGCGGCCTCGCGCAAGGCGGGCGGCTGGTTGGTGCTCTTCACCGTGTTGTCCACGATCGTCGCCGTCGTCACGGGGCTCGTGCACGGCCGCGAGCCTGAATTTTCCGGCGCGACCTTCGAGCTGCATCGAAACCTCGGCCTGGCACTGGTGCCGGTCGCAATCGTCGCGTGGTGGGCGCATCGCCGCATTGGTGGCACGGCCGACGCGGGCCGCGGCCTGTATCGTATTGCGCTCGTTGTCGGACTTGGACTGATCGTGCCCGCGGGCCATTTCGGTGCCGAACTCACCCATGGCGCGGGGTTCCTCACCGAGCCGCTGACGCGCGAGCCGATCGCGCCGCCGCTTCCGCCCGCCGCTCCCTCGAGCTACGACTCAGTGATTCGCCCGCTGCTCGACGCGCGTTGCGCGGACTGTCACGGCGGCAAGAAGCAAAAGGGCGGGCTCTCGCTCGCCAGCGCGGAAAGCATCGCCGCCGGCGGTCGACACGGTCCGGCCGTGAATCTCGCGGCCCCGGCGACGAGCCTGATGCTGCAACGCATCGAACTCGCGCTGGACCACGACAAACACATGCCGCCCGAGGATCACGACCAACCCAGCGCGGGGGAACTCGCTGCGCTGAAGGCCTGGTTGCTCGCCGGCGCCCCGTTTGAAGGCGTGGTCGCCGGCGTTCAAGTGGATGGCGCGAGTGCTGTCGCTTCGCAGGCAACCCACACAGAATCCGCGCCCGCCAAGTTGGGGCCCGCGGACCCGGCGGCCCTCGCGGTACTTCACGAGGCGTTGGTGCATGTGCAGCCGGTCAGCCAGGATGCTCCGGACCTGCTGTGGGTCGATTTCGCGGCCGTGGCGAAGAGCACCGACGATGCGAAGTTGCGCGCGTTGATCTCGCCGATCCTCGCGCAACTGTGCGATGTGTCGCTCGCGCGCGCGGCCATCGGCGACGAGAGCCTCACGTTGCTCTCAGGCTGCAAAAATCTGCGACGACTCGATCTGCGCGCGACTGCGCTGAGCGACAAGGGGCTGGTCGCGCTCGCGAATCACGCGACGCTCGCCGAATTGGTGCTGGCCCAGACCAAGCTCAGCGACGCCGCCGTGGAAAGTTTGCTCAGCATGCCGGCGCTCGAACGCGTGCACCTGTGGCACAGCGGCGTCTCGGCCGATGCGATTGCACGCCTGAAGAGCGCGCGGCCCAAGCTGCGCGTCGACGACGGCGCGACGCCGGACAGCGTGGCGCTCGAAGCCGACACCGCCATCGTGTTGAGCAAGACTCCGGCCGCCGCGTCCGCCGTCGCTGCGGTCGTCGCGGCCCCGCTGGTGCCGATCAACACGAAGTGTCCGGTCACGGGTTCGCCCGTGAATCCGAAGTACACGATCGTGCACGAAGGCCGCGTGATCGGATTCTGCTGCCCCAACTGCCCGAAGGAGTTTTGGGAGGATCCGGCCAAGTTTGCCGATCGCCTGAACTGAACGGGCGCGCCCGGAACGAGTCCAGTCCATGAGCGTCGAATCAGAAACGCCCTCGCGCGATGACGCTGCGAAGCCCCAAACTGACGGGGCAGGGACGTTCAGGCGCGCGCGCGCACAGACGGACGAATCGCGAATCAAAGAGCAGGTTCGCTACCCGATCACAGCCTGGGCCGGAAAGCTGCTGCTGGGGACTTCTGCGCGTATTCCGCTGCGCCTCTTGCACGCCATGGCCGGCGGTGCGGCGCGACTTGGAGCCCATCTTTCCGTGCCCGAGACGCGCATCACGCGCGCGAACATCAATCTGTGTTTCCCAGAGCTCTCGCCGCGCGAGCGCGAAAAGCTCGCGCGCGCGAGCCTGCGGCAGACCGCGTGCATGGCGGTGGAGCTCGGCCACCTGTGGACGCGGCCGGTGAAAGAAGTTCTCGGACTCATTCGGGACCTGCGCGGCGAAGAGCACGTCGAGCGCGCTCTGGCCCGCGGCCGCGGGGTGATTTTCACTGCCCCGCATCTTGGGGCCTGGGAGCTCGCCGGCGTGTGGGGCGGCTCGCGTTTCACGCTCACCACGCTCTATCGCCAGCCGCGCGTGCGCGAGATGGATCAGGTCTACACGAATGCGCGCAATCGTTCCGGGGCGAAGCTCGTGCCCGCCGATGGTTCAGGCGTTCGCGCCGTGTTCCAGGCGCTGGCGCGCGGCGAAGCCGTGGCGCTGTTGCCCGATCAGGATCCGGGCCGCGGCGCAGGTGTGTTCGTGCCGTTCTTCAATGTGCTGGCCAACACTTCCACGCTGCTTCCGCGCATCGCCTCGCGCAGCAAGGCCAGCGTTTTGATCGTCTTCGCCGAGCGCCTGCCGCGCGCGGCGGGCTACCGCATCCACCTCTTGCCCGGATCCGAAGCGATCAGCGGCGACGACCTCGAAGCGGGCGCCGCTGCGCTCAATCAAGACATCGAGAAAGCGGTGCGCATGTTTCCCGATCAATATCTTTGGAGCTACAAGCGCTTCAAGTTCCGCCCGCCGGGCAGTCCGGATCTGTACGGCGCCAAGCGAAAAACGAAAGCGCCGCTATAGGAGACGCTTGAGGTCGCGCAGCGCGATCAGGGCATCGACCGGCGTCAGGCGATCGGGGTCGAGCTTTTTCAGCGCGCTTTCCACGCGGCTAGGCGGAGCTTCGAAGAGCGACAACTGCGCTCGGCCCGTTGTCGGTGCGTTGGCCTTGATCACTTGGGTGCCGATGCGCGGGCCGAGGCCCTCGGCGTCGGATTCGAGGTCGGCCAGGATCTGTTTGGCGCGTTCGAGCAGCTCTTGCGGAACGCCGGCGAGGCGCGCGACATGGATGCCGTAGCTGCGATCGGTGCCGCCGTCGACAATGCGGTGCAGGAAGACGATCTGATCCTCCCACTCGCGCACGGCGACGCTCTGGTTGGTCACGCCGTCGAGCGTTTCACTGAGCGCGGTCAACTGGTGGTAATGCGTGGCGAACATCGCGCGCGCGCCGACCTTGTGGAAAAGATGTTCGACGATGGCCCAGGCCAAGGCGAGCCCGTCGAAGGTGCTCGTGCCGCGGCCGACTTCGTCGAGCACGACCAGCGAGCGCGCCGTCGCGTTGTTGAGGATATTGGCGACCTCGACCATCTCGACCATGAACGTCGATTGGTTGCGCGCGATGTCGTCGCTCGAGCCCACGCGCGTGAAAATCCGATCGACGATGCCGATCTTGGCTTCGCGCGCCGGCACGAACGAGCCGATCTGCGCCAGGAGCACGATCAACGCCGTCTGGCGAATGTAGGTCGACTTGCCGGCCATGTTCGGACCGGTCAAGATCGTGATGCGCCGTGCCCCGCGGTCGAGCAGGCTGTCGTTGGGCACGAAGGTCTCGCCGTTCAGCGTGCGCTCGATCACCGGATGGCGGCCGTCCAGGATGCGGATCACGTCGCCGGAATCGATCTCGGGTGCGCAGTAGCGGCTCTCCGCCGCGCGTTGCGCCAGCGCCGCGAGCACATCGATCATCGCCAGCGCACCGGCGGTGTCGAGGATCCGGCCCACATGCGCCGCCACCTCGTCGCGCAGCTCGCCGACAAGCTTGTATTCCAGGTCGAAAGCGAGTTCTTCGCTCTTCAACACCTTGGTCTCGAACTCCTTGAGTTCGGGCGTGATGTAGCGCTCGGCGTTCTTGACGGTCTGCTTGCGGATGTACTGCTCAGGCACGCGATCGGTCTGCCCGTGGGGGATCTCGATGAAGTAGCCGAAGACAGAATTGAATCCGATCTTCAGGTTGTTCATGCCCGTGCGCGCGATCTCGGCGGCTTGGAAGCGCGCCATCCAGGTCTTGCCGGCGCCGGAGATTTCGCGCAGCTCGTCGAGTTCGGCGTTGCGGCCCGCGCGCACGAGTCCGCCTTCGCGCAGGCCCAGCGGCGGCGCTTCGACCAGCGTCGCGCGAATCAGTTGCGCGACGTCCTCGAGCGGATCG
>JAYUUV010000247.1:0-6408 GCA_043754695.1 Planctomycetota bacterium | reverse complement strand
GGGTTCGCAATTCGCCGAAGCGTTGGCGCAGCACTCGTGCCACCACAAGTCACGGCGTGCATCCCATTCGATCTTGTTCCTGGCGCGCTCGACCACGAAGACCGAGTGCACGAGCGGGCAATCTTTCAGCGCCTCGTCGACTTGCACTTTCAGCGCGAGTACCGCGCCGCGGCGAAAGGACCCGTCCGCGGTGACGACCGCGGTGCAGCCGCCGTCCAGGATGCGATCGCGCAGCGCCGTGGCGCTGAAGCCGCCGAAAACCACCGAGTGCGCGGCGCCGATGCGCGCGCAGGCCAGCATCGCGACCACGACTTCGGGAATCATCGGCATGTAGATCGCGACGCGATCGCCACGCTTCACGCCGCGCGCCTTGAGCGCGTTGGCGAAACGGCAGACTTCGACGTGCAGCTGCGTGTAGGTCAGCGTGCGCCGGTCGCCGGGCTCGCCTTCGAAGACAATCGCGCGCTTGCCGCTGCGCGGCGAATGCACGTGTTGATCGACGCACGCGACCGAAGCGTTGAGTTTTCCGCCCACGAACCATTGAGCGAAGGGCGCCTTGGACCAGTCGAGCACGCGCTCGAAGGGTTTCATCCAGGGCAACTCGCGCGCGACGCGCGTCCAAAAAGCGTCGGGATTCTCCAGCGACTCGCGCATCATGCGCTGATAGGCCTGCTCGCCATTGATGCGCGCGCCGGAACGAAAGTCGTCGCTGGGCGGGAACCTGCGCGTCTCGTGCAAGACGTTTTCGATCTCTTCGCTCATCCTGGTGCCTGACCTTCGAACTTGCGGGGAAGTATCGGCCGGCTACGCGCCCGCGCGGCGCGCGAACAGCGTGAAGTAGCGCGCCACTTTGCCCGCCAGGCGCAGCGGATGCTTGAACTCGCGCGCCAGGCGCCGCGGCCGGCCGTAAAAGCGCCGATAACCCTCGCGGATCTTGGCTTCGATCTGCGCGGCGCTCATGTGCTCGTTGCCCTCCAGCGCCTGGAAGCCGGTCATCGTCGCGTAGTCGAAATCGCGCTCGCCGCGCAACATCTTGTAGAGCGGCGTGCCGGGATAGGCGGTCACCGCGCAAAACTGCACTTGATCGGGATCGCAGCGCTCGACCAGGCGAAACGTTTCCTCGGCCATCGCCGGGGTTTCCTCCGGGAAGCCGACCATGCAGAACGCGCGCGTCTCGATGCCGACGTCACGGCAGTCGCGAAAAATCGCCACGGCCTTGTCGTGGTCGAGCAGCTTTGCGCCGCAATGTTTTTTCTGGATCTCGAGGTTGCCCGACTCGACGCCCAGCGAAATGTGCTTGCAGCCCGCGAGCGCCATCTTCTCGATCAGCGGCCGGTCGAGGGTCTTGACCGCCGTCTCGCACTGCCAGTCCAGCTTGAGCTTGCGGGCGATGATCCCGTCGCAGATCGCGTGCACGCGCGTTTTCTGCGTGGTGAAGATCGGATCGCGGAACACGACGTGGTGCACGTCGTACTTGTTCACGATCTCTTCGAGTTCGGCCAGCACGCTTTCCGGCGAGCGGAAACGGAAGCGCAAGCCCTGCGCCAGCGTGTAGCCGCAAAAGCTGCAGTCGAGCGGACAGCCGCGCGAACTCTTGACGGTCGTGACCGGCCCATCGAGACCCGGGAAATGGTAAGCCGCGTTGTCGAGCAGGTGCCGCGCCGGCAAAGGCAGCGCGTCGAGGTCCTTGATCTTTTCGCGCTCCTTCTCATGCACGATTTCGGCCACGCCCTCGGCGCCGACCTTTTTCCAAGAAATGCCTTCGACGCCCGCGAAGCTCTCTTTGGCGCGCACGCGCTGCGCCAGCTCGAGCACGGTCATCTCCGGCTCGCCGCGCACGACCGCGTCCACGTTCTCGTTGGAAAAAATTTCGCCCGGCGTGTAGGTCACCTGGGAGCCGAGGATCGCCACCGGCACGCGCGCCTGGCTGCGCACACCTCGGGCGAGTTCGAGGTCCTTGTCGAGCGACGTGCTCGACGAATCGAGTGCGACAAAATCAGGCTTGGCCGCGACGATCCACTCGCGCGCGGCGTTGGTGTCCAGACCGCGCGCGTCGGCGTCGAGCAGCACGACCTCGAAGCCGTCGCGCTCCAGGACACTGGCGACGTGGGCCAGCTCGATCGGCGGATAGAGCAGGCTTGGATTGACCGCCATGCCGAAGCCGCCCATCAGCCCGCGGCTGACGCGAAACTCAGGCGGACTGGGCGGGTTGACGAGGACGATCTTCACGTGGCGTGGCCTTGTAGGCCAAGCCTACTCGCTGCGCAGCTCGCCGCCCAAGAGTTCGACCTCCCGGCGCAAGCGCTTCTGGAACTTCTGACCATCTTCCACGTCGAGCGTGCGTTCTTCGGCCTGCAGGAGCACGTGCCAGGCCAAGGATTTCCGTCCCGCGGCGAGATTGGGGCCCTGGTAGACGTCGAATAATTCCGTCCCGGCGACCAGGCCCTTCCCGGCGCGCTCGATCGCGGCGACGCCGGCGGCGGCGCTCACTTCGACCGGCACGGATAGAGCCACATCGATCTTGGTGCCCGGAAAACGCGGAATCGGCCGGTAGCCCAGGGCGCGCCGCGGAGCGGAGAGCAGGAGATCGAGGTCGATGACAGCCGCGACGACTTCGCTGGCCTGTTCACCCGCCAGTCCAAGCCTGCGCTGCACGGCCGGATCGACGTGCGCGAGCCAGCCGAGCGTGCCCAGACGCTTCGCGCGACCGGGATTGGCCCAGCTCGGAACTGGGGTGCCAGCTTCCAGCGCGGCAACGCGCGCACCCTCGCTGGACGGATCCAGGCCCGCATGCTGGAGCAGATCCTCGAGCGTGCCTTGCAGATGGAGCAGCAGGTCATCGCTCCAGGCGGACTTGCCTTCCGACTTCGTGCGCGCCCAGACCAGCGCCAGCTCGTGCACTTCGCGCGGTTCGCCGGCCTCGTTGCGCTGCTCGCCGAGATAACCCTTTCCGATTTCGAACAGCCGCACGTCTGCGCGCTGGCGACGATTTTCGAGCAGATTGCCCAGCAGACTCGGCAGCACGCTGCGTCGGATGCGCGAAAAACCCTCGGCGACCGGATTGACCACGGCGACATGGGCCGCGGGATCGAGGCCGAGCTGTGCAAGCAGCGCGTCGCCGACGAACGAATAGCTGATCGTCTGATGGAAGCGCGCGCCGCCGGCGAGGCGATCCTCGATGCGGCGAACCAAGACTTGCTTGGAATCGCGCACCACAGGCGTGAGTTCACCGGAAAGCGCGCGCTCGGCGATGTTGCCGTAGCGATGGATGCGGCCGATTTCCTCGATCAAGTCGTGTTCGAAGCCCAGGTCCTTGGTCGCGCGAATCGAAGGAATCGCCACCGTCCAGGTTTCCCCGCTGCCTTGTGTGGCAAGACCCAGGCGCTCGAGGATCTCGCGGATCGCCGTGTCGCCGATCGGATCGCCGAGCACCGCGCGCACGCGCGCAGGCCGCAGTGTCACGCTGCGCGCGGGATCCTTCCACTCGCCGACGTCCGTGATCGGCGCGGCGATGCGCGCTGACGGTTGGATCGAAGCGAGCGTGTGCCACAGGTGACCGGCCGCTTCTGGCACCAGCGTCGGCGAGAGATTTTTTTCGAAGCGCGCGGAAGCGTCGCTGCGCAGCGCAAGCCGTGAACTGGTGCGGCGGATGCCCGCGGGTTGGAAACAGGCGACTTCGAGGATCAGCGAAGTCGTGTCGGCTTCGACTTTCGAAGCCTCGCCGCCCATGACTCCCGCCAGCGCGACCGGCGCACCGCCTGACGTGATCAGCAAATCGCTGGCAAGCAAAGCGCGCTCGACACCGTCGAGTGTCTGCATGCGCTCGCCCAGGCGTGCGGCGCGGACCACGATGCCTTCGGGCGAAAGCTTGCGCCGATCGAACAAGTGATTGGGCTGGCCGAGATCGAGCATCACGAAGTTCGAAAGATCGACCAAGAGATCGATCGGCCGCTGACCGACAGCGAGCAGCAGATGTCGCAACCAATCGGGCGAACGTCCGTTCTTCACGCCTTCGATCGCGACGGCGAGATAACGCGGGCAGGCGCCGTCCTCGATGCGCACCGGATACGGCGCTCCGCTGGTCGCGCGCGGCATGGACGTGTCGATCGGCTTCAACTCGCGCCGATAGATCGCCGCGATTTCGCGCGCGAAACCGCGCTGGCCCCACAGGTCGGGCCGATGCGTGACCGACTTGTTGTCGATCTCGATCACCCAATCTTCGAGGCCCAGGGCGTCGGCGACGGAACGGCCGACGGTCGCGTCCGCGGGCAACACCCAGATGCCTGAATGTTCGTCACCGAGCGAAAGTTCGCGCTCAGAGCAAATCATCCCGTTGGATTCCTGGCCGCGGATCTTCGTTTTCTTGAGCTTGATGCCGCCGGGCAATTCGACACCCGCGAGCGCGACCGCGACTTTCTGGCCGGCGTCGACGTTCGGCGCGCCGCAGACAATCTGCAACGGCTCTCCTTGACCGACGTCAACCGTGCAAACGCTCAAGTGATCCGAGTCGGGATGCTTGATGCGCGTCTTCACGAAGCCAACCGTGACGTCGCTCAAGCAGGCAGCAAATCGTTCGAGGCCTTCGACTTCGGCCGTGGACAACGTCAAGTCGGCGACCAGTTGTTGCGGCGTGATGCCGCTGAGGTCGACGTGCCGCGCGAGCCAGCGATAGGAGAGGTGCACGAGTGGACTCCTAGAATTGCTCGAGGAAACGCAGGTCGCCGCCCAGCAGGTGGCGCACGTCGTCGATCTGAAAACGCAACATCACCAGGCGTGAAAGGCCCAGGCCGAAAGCGAAACCGCCCCAGATTTCCGGATCGATGTTGCTGGCGCGCAGCACGTTGGGATGCACCATGCCGCAAGGCAGAAGCTCGATCCAGGTGGACTGCTTGCAGACGCTGCAGCCCGTCTTGCAGAACGGACAGCGCGCGTCGAGCTCGAAGCCGGGTTCGACGAAGGGGAAATAACCGGGCCGCAGGCGCACTTCGACCTCGCGGCCGAATACGCCGCGCAAGAGCGTCTTCATCGTGCTGATCAAGTGCGCGACGGAAATGTTCTTGTCGATCACCAGCCCTTCCATCTGGTGGAAAGTGTGCTCGTGACTCGCGTCGGTCGTCTCCTGGCGAAAAACCTTGCCGGGCACGATCGCACGAAACGGCGGCTTCAGGCGGCGCATCGCGCGCACCTGACCCGGGGACGTGTGCGTGCGCAGCACCAGGTTCCCTTCCGGGTCGCAGCGAAACGTGTCCTGCATGTCGCGCGCCGGATGGTCCGCGGGAATGTTGAGAGCCGCGAAATTGTATTCGTCAGTCTCGATCTCCGGGCCGTCGAGGACGTGGAAGCCCATGGCGTGGAAAAGATCCGAGAGTTCGCGCGTGACCTGCGTGATCGGGTGCAGCGAACCGCGCTCGGAACGAATCGCCGGCAGCGTGGCGTCGAAGCCGCCGGCTGTGCGTTCTGCCTGCAACGCCGCCACTGCGATCCGCTCGCGCGCGGCGGCCAATGCACCAGCGATCTCGAGCTTGAGTTGATTGGCCGCGCGGCCGGCCTGGGGCCGCTCCGGTCCGGGCAGACTCGGCACCGCGGCCAAGAGACCGGCGACTATGCCGCCCTTGTCTAGGTACTCGCGCTCGATCGCGCGCAGGTCATCCTCGCTCGTCGCGGCGTCGATGCGCGCCTTCGCGTTTCCCGCCGAGGTGTTCGAAGCATCCATCGCTGTGATATTGCTAAATGAAAGCGGCCCGGGAAAAGCTCCCAGGCCGCGAAGTGAGTCAGGTGCTCGGGAAGCAACTACCCGCGCGCGGTCTTGGCCTCGGCGACGAGGCTGTCGAACGCCGCTGCGTCGTTGATCGCGATCTCGGACAGCTGCTTGCGGTTCAAGCTGATCTTGGCCTTGCGCAGACCGTCGATGAACTGCGAATACGGCATGCCGCGCATGCGCGTCGCCGCATTCAAGCGCACGATCCACAGCGCGCGGAACACACGCTTGCGCGTGCGCCGGTCGCGGCTGGCGTAGGCCCAGGCGCGCAACAGGGTTTCGCTCGCCGTGCGCCACAGGCGCGAACGACCTCCGCGATAACCGCGGGCGAGTTTCAGGCGCCGGTTCTTCTTCTGGCGGCTCGGCGGGCCGTAGGTGACGCGTGTCATGGCTCAGCCCCCCATCATGTTGCGGATGAGCGTCGACCAGGTGCTGTCGAGCACCATGCGGCGACGGATCGTGCGACCGACCTTGCCCGGGTAGGGCGAATGGCCGTGGCCGCGCGCGGGGTGACTGCAGACGGCTTTGCCGTGCTTGGAGATCCGGAAGCGTTTCTTCACGGAGCTCTTGGTTTTCATCTTGGGCATCGAGAACTGCCTAACGTGCGGGACCTTGGCGGAGCGCGGGCAAAACCGCGACTTGGGAACCCG
>JAYUUV010000246.1:0-10461 GCA_043754695.1 Planctomycetota bacterium | reverse complement strand
GTAGTAGCAGACGAAGTACTGCATCGCGTTTGACAACGTCGTGTTGTTCGGCGCGGCGAAACCGGGGTCGCGGCCCCAGAATTGGCAGTTCACGAGCGTGCCTTGCACCAACAAAGCGGGTAGCGGCGTGCCGCCGAGAGCTCCGTGGGAGAAGGAGTTCATGTCGATCTGGTACACGCCAGAACAATCATTGCCCGTCGGATTGCCGCCTGACAACACCGGCGTCGAGCGCTTCAGCGGCGTCGCGATGCACAACGTCCCGCCCTGGAAAGGACTGCTCGCCGCGCCGTTGACTCCGTACAAGAGCAGCCCCGGCTTGTTGTTGCGCACGTTCGCGCAACTGACCACGAAGTTGCTCGTGTAGTAGATGCTGCCGTGATTCACGGCGGAGATCGTCGGCGTGCAGCCCAGCGAGTTCACCTTGGCCACGCAGTAGGTGGTGTTCGGTGCGATGTTGTACAGGTACGGCCCGGCGTGCACCGTCGGACCCCAGTTGCCCACGTTGTCGATCGCACGCACGTGCTCCCAGTACGCGCCGCTGACCGTGATCAGCCGCGCGATCGACGTCGCGGTCGGCAGCTCGTTCATCACCGCGGGAATCGTGCCAGGATTCAGGTCGAACTCGACAGCGTAGCCGGCAAGTCCGGACTCGGCGTCGACGACCGTATCCCAGTATCCGCCGAAGGAACTCAAGCCCGCTCCGCCGACCCAGTAGCCCGGGCTCAGCGCTGAACCGACATTCGTCGCCGCGGGCGGCGGCGTGTAGTCGACATAGAACGGACCGTAGTTGATCGGTGCGCTTGCGTTGCCGCAACGATCGATGGCGCGCATGCTCAGGTAGGACGGACTGGCGCTCGAGTTGAAGAACGCTGACCAGTTGTTGATCGCGCCCACGTTCGCGACGGTGCCCGGATCCGCGGGACTGCCGAAGGAAATTTGGACCGCGTAACTGTCGACACCAGAAATGTTGTCGTACGGCGTCGACCAGAAGAAGTCGCCCTGCGCATCGGCCGACCAGACGCCGGGAATGTGCGTCGTGCAGCCCGGGTTGGGACTGTCCGGCGCCGTGCCATCGACGGTGATGTACGTGTTGTTGTCAGCGATCGAAGCGAAGTTGTCGCCGCGCAGCATCGGGCCCCATGGCCAGACGCCCTCCCACTGCCAACTCACGTTCCAATCGACCTGACGCCCGTAGTAGCGCGGAATATTGCCGAGCAAGATGTCGCGTCCGCCCTGGTGATTGTTGGTGACGTTCGCCGTCGTGCCGTCGTACAGCGCCACGCTCGCCGAATTGATCGTCGCGTACTGGTCTGAGACATCGAGGAACGCTGCCGAGGCGTTGAACGAATTCGAATTCCAGACATAGGTGCTGATCCCGGTCGCTTCGTTGGGCTTGACGAAATTGTCCGAGACGTAGGTCTGAATCCCCATGGTCGGCGTCGTCGAGCCCATCACGAAGTACACGGTCACCGACATGCGCACCGTCGAGTTGAACGTGACCGCCTGCGGCCAGACTTTCCAGCGCCACGCCCCCGAAAGCGGGTTGTCGAGGATGCGGATCTCCGTGTTGTCCTTCGCGGACTGCTGCGCGACCCACTCGCCCGTGTTGCCGTTGAACGGATCGACGGGATCCTGGTCGATGTACAAGTCCCAGTTGTTGACCAGCGCCTGGCCCGCGCCCGCGGACGACTGGTCTTCGTCGTAGTGCATGCAAACCACGACGCGCGTGGTGCCGATCGGAACTTGGAAGTCGCCGTAATTCCAGTTGAACGACGACTGGTCGAAGGTCCAGGTGTTCCACCAGGAATCGCCGGTGCCGAGGATCGCGCGCATGCCGTCGACGCGGCCGGCGCCGTAGGTGTTCATGTGTTCGTAGCTCTGCGTCGGCGGCGTAGTGAGCACGGCGTTGTTGCGCGTCGTCGCGCTGGCCATCAAGACCGACTGGATCGCGCATGAGCGATAACGCAGCCACGGATTCGCGTCGCACAATTGCGCGACGAGACCGGTGACGTGCGGCGTCGCCATGCTCGTGCCGGACATTTCCTGATAACCATTCCAGCTGTTCGCATCGACCGACATGATCTGACTGCCGGGTGCGGCAACATTGGGCTTCCAGCGCCCGTCGCCGCACGGACCTGTGCTCGAGAAGGCGGATGCGCCACCCGGGTCGTAACCGTTGACCACGTAGTCGTCGACCGAGCCGACGGTCAGCACGTTTTTCGCGCTGGCTTCTTGGCGGATCTTTTGCCCGTAGCCTTCGTTGCCCGAGGCAAACACCCAAGCCTGGCCGGTCGAGTACACCTGCGAGTCGAGCGTGCGCGGGTTGGCCTCGCTGCCGATCCACGGCGCGCCGTTCCACCATGTGCCCCAGGAGTTGTTGATTGCCACGGGTTTGGGCGCGAGCGAGACGCCGTCCCAATAATCCGTGTTCATCACCGAGGCGATCGTCGGGACCGAAATGCCCGGCGAACTGCACACATCGTTGAAGATGCGGGCGATGAACGCACGGCTCGCGCCGCCCCAGGTCGCCAGCCCCGGAGCATTGCC
Organism: Planctomycetota bacterium; assembly: GCA_043754695.1. Classification (GTDB taxonomy): domain Bacteria; phylum Planctomycetota; class UBA1135; order UBA1135; genus JADJQU01. Next base: position 7,914 of record JAYUUV010000246.1, on the reverse strand, counting down.
CCGGTTGCTCGCGATCGACGCGCCGCGGCCGAGGATCGTGCCCATGACATGCGAACCGTGTTCGCAACCGTCGCTGTACGGATATCCGCCACCGAGGTCCCAGCCGACGGCCCAGACACTGTTGAGATCCTGGTGACCGAGATCGGCGCCGCTGTCGACATGTCCGATGGTCACGCCCTGCGAAGTGCCGCCGTTGTAGTACGCCTGCACGATGTCGTTGGAGACCATCGGCCGCGACTCGTCGTGGGCCATGCTCGGCGCGAGGTTCGGCTCGACGAATTGGACGAAGTCGGCGTTGAGCAAATTCTCGAGGATTTCGGGGGAAATGCGCGCGCGGAAAGCACGGATCGAGTCGGCGTATTCGATGATTTCGACGCCGAGCTGCTCGAGAGCTTGCTCCTGCCAACCGCCGCTTTGCATGCGCACGGCCGTCGGCGCAACCGCCGGGCCTGCGACGCCGGCATTCCATAACGCTGTGCTGCCGACGACTTCTCGACGTGCCGCCGAGCTCAGGTCGGACTCGAAGACGTCGATCCACACATCGAGCGGAACGCCAGCGGAATTCTGCGCGAATTGCGCCGCGAGCACGGGGTGCACCTTTTGCTGCGCCGTCGACACGCCGACCCAACGCACGAAGTCGAGCGCCGAGCAGGCGTCGATCGAGAGCACGGGAATCTTGACCTTCAGGCAATAGTGAGGATGGAACGACAGCGTCTGGATGCCGAGCGCTTCCAGCGCGGCGACGCGCGCCGGTGTCATGCGCTTGTTGAACATCACGAAGGCGTAGGTCTCTTTGCGGCCCGCGCTGAGCGCGTCGGATGCGGCGCGCACCAGTGCCGGATCGACGTGTTCATTCGCCGGCGGATAAAGCGCCGCGCCCGCGAAGCTCAGGAAGTACGGATCGCCTTCGGCCGCCGAGACGACAGCGTCGCCGTCCGGGCCGGGGCTGACCACTGCGCGGCCGGGCAACGGCACCGCGTCGTCGAGTTCGGCGAATTTTCCTTCGCCGACGGCGAGCAACCTGTTCTTCGACTCGAGCGCCGGCAGCGGCGTTCCCGGCGAGGGCCGAGCTGCGATCTGGCTGGTCGCCACGGGCACGCTTGCTCCCGGCGCCTGCTCGACGGCATGGCGGGCCTCCTGGGCCTGGATGGGGGTGATGAATGAAACGCTGGCGAGGGCCAGACCGAAGGCATGTGTTCGCATGGGGGCAGCTCTGTGGGGGGAACAGGGGGAGGAGAACGCGCTCCGCACCCCTTCACGCAGTTCCCGAGGACCGGAGATCACGATTTCCGGCTGCCGGCCGATGATTCCTCGCCGATTCCCAGCGGCGATCTTTGCCAGGCGCTAGATCAAGACCCAGGCCGCGATGTGCAGCGCGGCGATCAGCCAGGTCACGAGGAAGAAAGTCGGCTTGCGATTCTTGTGGCGGAACAACTGCTGGGCCACGAGCGCCCCCGGCCAGCCGCCCAACAGCTCCAGTACGTGCAGCGTGCTTTCCGGAATGCGCCGCGATCCGCGGATGGCGAGGCGCTTGTCGACAAAGTAGAACGCGGCGGTCACGACGCTCATCAGCGAGTACGCCGCGAGCGCGATGCCGGTGCTTTGCTCGAATTGCGGCAGGTGATCGATCATCGCGGATGAAAAAGCCGAATCAGATCGCCGGCGCGACGCGCTAGCGTTTCTTCGCAGCCGTCTTCTTGACCGCCGACTTCTTGGCCGGCGTTTTTTTCGACGGCGCGCCTCCGCGCAGCGCTTCGAGCACTTCTTCCGTGTGTCCGTCGACTTTCACCGGCGCCCAGATCGCGGCGAGCTTGCCCTGCTCGTCGATCAGGAACGTCGAGCGAATCGTGCCGGTCACCTGCTTGCCATACATCATCTTCTTTCCGAAGGCGTGGTAGCGCTTGGCGACCGCGTTGTCGGGATCGGCGAGCAACTCGAAGGGCAGTTCGTATTTCGCGCGGAATTTTGCGTGAGTGGCGAGCGAGTCCTTGGAGACTCCGAGAACGATAGAACCGGCGTTTTTGACCGCCGCGAACTCGTCGCGGAAGCCACAGGCTTCGCGCGTGCAGCCCGGCGTGTCGTCGCGGGGGTAGAAGTAGAGGACGATCTTTTTGCCTTTCAGGCCGGCAAGAGTGATGCGCTTGCCGCTGGTTGATTCCAATTCGAACGCGGGCGCCGCGCTGCCTATCGAGAGCTTGTGTTCCTTCGCCATGATCCGCGCAGTGTAGTGCGACGAATGGGGGCGGGCGGCGGGAAAGTTCGCTGCAAGGTTCCTTCAAGCAGGCAGGTGTCAGTCGAAGATGCGGCGGCAGACGCGGACGCCGATGTTGCTGTCGCTGCGTTCCTTCCCGGTGTAGCCCATCGAGTCCGAGCGCGCGATGTTGGGCGAACTGATCCAGGATCCGCCGCGAATCGGATGGCGGCGCAGGTCGGTGGCCAATTCTGCCACGCTCGGTTCACTCATGTCCTCCCACGGCGCGCCCATGTAGTTGAGGCAATGCTCGGCAACATTGCCGCAGGTATCGTGCAAGCCGAAGGCGTTCGGTTTGAAACTGCCGACCGGGGCCGTGAAACCGAAACCGTCGTCTCCGCGCAATGGCTCCGCGGCAGTTTCGCGAGCCACGCGCATGCCCGAACCTTCGTCGAGCAGATTGGCGCAGCCCATCAGTCCATCCGGATCGTCTCCGGTCCACCACGCCGTGCGTGTCCCGGCGCGCGCGGCGTGTTCCCATTGCGCTTCCGTCGGCAGGGTCAGGCGATTGCGACGCAGTACCGGAATCAGCTCGCTGTAGCTGACGCGCTCGAGCGGCGGACGCTCACCGATCAGCACGCCCGAGTAGCTGTTGGCGGCCTGGAATTGGCTGGGATTCATGCGCGTCCAGCGAATCCACTGCTCCTGCGTCAGTTCGTACTTGCCGATGAAATAGGCCGCGAGCTGCACAGTGGCGAGAATCGGCCTGTCCTGCTTCGGCCACGGGATCAAATTGGGATCCTTCTGGTCGGCTTCACTGCGTCCGACCAGCGTCAAAGCTCCGGGAATCAACACGAGCACAACCGCGGTCGAAGGCTGAATTTTCAGGCGGCCGTCGTCGTCGCGCGCAGGGATCGAGCCCGAACCCATGACGCAGAACTCGAACAACTTGGACTCGGGATCGCTGCCCAGGGGCACAAGATCGATCTGGCGAGGCAAGTCGAGCCCGCCGTAGGCGGGGGCGGCCGCGATTTCGCGCCGCGTGGATTCCCATGCTGCGCGAAAAGCCGAACCCTCGCGCCCCTGCGCTTCTAGGCTCAGCGCGAACTCCAGCCGCCGTGACACACCGGGACCCTGCGCTTGGCCCAGCCCCCAGACACAACCTGTCTTGGGATCGGCGAATTCCTCGAGAGCACGGATGAGCTTGGTCATCTGGAGGCGCCACCAGCGCGTCTCGAGTTCGTCGAGCCCCGACGAGGACCCGGCGATACCGGAGGGGCCCTGGGCTTCGAGCGCCGCCAGTGCGCTGCGTTGTCCGGGCAGTGATCCGACCAGCCGCTGAGCGCGCACCATCCAAGCCTGGTACGCCTCGATCTTGTCCGGCAGGGCCGGCCACAGTTCGAGCGCGCTCGCCACGAGGTCGTCAAGTTCCTGGAACGCGGCCAGACGCACGACATTCTCCTTCGCCGCGAGCGCAAGTGCCTCCTGCTCCTGCGCGCGTTCCTGATTGTGCTGCGCGAGCAGTGCGAGTTTCTTCGCGATCTCGCTCTGCGTTCGTTCTTCAGCGGCTGACTGCACTGCGTTGCCGTATTGCACGAGCGCGACGCCAAGTCCCACGCTCAGGGCCAGAACTACGGCGACGGTGGCGCCGACCAAGATTCGATTGCGCCGCACGAACTTCGAAGTGCGGTAGGTCCATGTGTCGGGCTGCGCAAGCACAGGCTGGCCATCGAGGTAGCGCTGCAGATCCAGGGCGAGCGCAGTGACACTCGCGTAGCGCCGCGAAACGTCCGAACGCAGCGCGGTCAACAGGATCGTGTCGAGATCTCCGCGCAATTCGCGCTGCAGCCGTTCCGAGCTGAGGCCGGCGACTTTCGTGGACGGGCTTGCCGCGGCGACGCGCGTGCTGGGCCGCTCAGGTTCGAGAGCCGTCACGGGGGCCGAGGAATCAGCGCTCAACGCGCCGCGCCAGGGCCGCGTTCCGGTCGAAAGCTCGTACAGGATCACGCCCAAGGAATAGACATCGCTGGCGGGCGTGGCCGGCTCGCCGCGGCGTTGTTCTGGGCTCGCGTAGGCCGGCGTCAGCAGGCGCTTGCCGGTCAACGTGCGATCGAGCTCAGGTCCTTCGGTTGCCAACAATTTTGCGATGCCGAAATCGAGCAGCTTCGGCTCGCCGCGCTGGTCGATCAGGATGTTGCCCGGCTTGAGGTCGCGGTGCACGACCAAGCGCGAGTGCGCGAAGGCCACGGCGTCGAGCACGCGCAGAAAGAGTTCGATGCGTTCGCGCAGGCCGAGCGCGCGCGCGTCGCACCAGCGATCGAGCGTCTCGCCTTCGACGAATTCCATCGCCAGCCAGGGGCGTCCGTCGCTGGTGGCACCCCCGTCGAAGATGCGCGCGATGCGCGGATGTTCGAGCGAGGCCAGCAGTTCGCGCTCGCGCCGGAAGCGCTTGAGCACGTCGTCGGTGTCCATGCCGCGCTTGACGACCTTGAGCGCCGCGCGCTGCTCGAAGCCGCCTTCGCTGCGCCGTGCCAGCCAGACCTGGCCCATGCCGCCGCTGCCGATCACACGCTCGAGGCGCCATGGCCCGAGCGAGTGTCCCGGCTGCAGCGGATCCTCAACAGCGAGCATCGAATCGAACAGCGCAGGTCCAGCCGTGGGCGGCGTGAGACCCGTCATGTGCTCCGCGGCGAGCAGGCCTTCGATTTCAGCGCGCAGCGCCGCGTCGCCGGCGCAAGACTCCGTCAGATAAGCGTCGCGCTGCGAACTGTCGAGTTCGAGGACGCGCTCGAGGATCTCGCGCAAGCGCTTCCAGCGTTCTGGGGAGGAGGGGTTGGTCACCTGGAGATCCAATATTCGGCGGTGCGCCTACCTTAACAACTGCGACTTGCGCGGGGCGTCAAGTCCGCGCCGGAACCAGCGCAAGCAAGTCAACTTGCAGGCATTACGGATCATTGGGCAACGTCGCGCGGATCTCCTCGAGCTTGCTGAAGCGCTCATCGATCAGCCCGATCTCGGCGATCTGCGCGGTCTCCAACTCTCCGTCCGCCCGCGCCGCAACCAGGAGTTCACGCGCGTCCGTAAAGAGCTCGCGCGCGCGTTCGAGTTCCTCGCGACGCCGGGCCGGCGGCCAGGCGGAATCGCGCGCCGCGTTCATGCGGCACTCGGCGGACATGCTGGTGATCATCGCTCGGCCGTAGCGCCACTGAGTGCCATGTCCTGGGTCGTCTTCGAGGGCATCGAGTTCGTCGAGCGCTTGCTGAGCCCGTTGCAGAGCTTCCTCCCACTGGCCGAGCTCCGATTGGGCTCTGGCGAGCGCGGTGCTGACGAATGCACGGCCCATTCGACGCCAAGTATCTTGGGGATGGCGCTGGATCAGTACGTCCTCCACCTCGACGGCGCGAGTGTAGGCGACTTTCGCAGCCTCGGAGTTGCCGTTGTAGTGTTCGAGGTTGCCGACGCGGTTCGCGAATTCAATCAATGCATAGAACGCCGCCTCGTCCTCCGGCTCGCGGCTGACGACGATCTCCCAACTGTCCAGCGCGCTGTGCGCGACCGCGGTCGCGCGCTCCGTATTGTCGAGCACCTGCAGCGGGTTGGCGAGATTCGACTGCGTTCTCGCCAGCGCGCGCCGGAACGACGAGTTCTCCGAATCCGCGGCGCACAACTCAGTGAAGATCAGGACTGCACGCTCCAATGAAATCACTGCGGCAGGGTAATCGTCGCGCTGATACTGACCGACGCCGCGCGCGTAAAGCGCGCTGCCCAAGAGATATCTCAATTCGGGGTCCTGCGGGAATTTGGCGGATCCGCGTTCGAGCTGTGCGGCCATCTCATCTTCGAAGACGATGGCGCCTGCGAAGTTCTTCTCATCGCGTTCGAGATTCGCAAGTAAGCTGAGCGAGTTGCCGAGCTTGCGAATCAGCGCCGCTTCGAGATTGCCGCTCGCGCCGGACAGGGCTTCGCGGGCGATGTCTGCCGCGCGCGAGCCATCGTCACGCGCCGCGTCGAGGCGCGAAAGACTGCGCAACAATTGGCCGCGAGATTCGAAGGCGCTCGAGGCGAAATCGGCGTAGCGCCCTTCGACCACATCGCGCGCGAACAGTGTTTCCGCGACCGCAATCGCCTTGTCGTAGACCACTTCCGCTTCGGCGTACTTGCCGAGGTTGTTGCTCGTGGGGTCGCCTAGCGTCGCGGCGAGGTCGCGATAGACCCAGCCGAGTTCGAGTTGGACGCTCGGATCGTCGGGCGCCTGCTGCGCGAGCTTCTCGAGCTGTTGGACCGCCGCGCGCAGCAGCTGCTCGCGCGCCGCCGACACACCGTGCAATACGCCAAGTCGCGCGTCGAGGTCGCGCGTGAACGAGGAAGCGATGGCGAGCACGCTGTGCAGGCGGTCCGAGGCGAGCAGGCGCTGCTCCTGCTCCTTGTCGCGCGCGCGACTCGCATCGAAGTACAAATACGTGCTGACCACCAGTCCGGCGAGGACACTCGCGCCCACTGCGACCGACGCGCCGACGAGCAGCCGGTTGCGGCGCACGAATTTCGCCGCGCGATAGCGGAAAGTGTCGGGCCGCGCGAGTACGGGCAGCCCGTCCAGAAAACGGCGCAGGTCTTCGGCGAGTTGTTCGACCGAGGCGTAACGCCGCGCAGGCTCCGGCCGCATGGCCTTGAGCACGATCATGTCGAGATCGCCCGCGAGCGAGCGCACGCGCAGGGCGGAATCCGGCCCGCGCTGCGCGGCTTGGCTCGGCAACACGGGTTCGCTGTCGGGCTTGCGCTGCTCGTCGAACGGTTGTGCGTTGCTGAGCAGGCCGTACAGGATTACGCCGAGTGAGTACACGTCGCTTTGCGTCGTCAGCGCCTCGCCGCGCAGTTGTTCGGGACTTGCATACAGCGGCGTCAACACGCGCTGCGCGGTTTCTGTGCGTTCGCCTGCGGGTTCCACGCCACCTTCGTCAAGCACTTTCGCGATGCCGAAGTCGAGCAACTTCGGCGTGCCGTCCTGCGTCACGAGCACGTTGGACGGCTTGAGATCGCGGTGCACGATCAGGTTGCGATGGGCGTGGGCCACGGCCGAGCAGATCGAGATGAACAGTCCGATGCGCGCCCCAAGCTCCAGATCGCGAGACGCGCAGAAGCGATCCAGCGGCTCGCCATCGATGTACTCCATCACGAGATAGGGCCGGCCGTCTTCGCTCGAACCGCCGTCGTAGAGCCGCGCGATGTTGGGATGCTCGAGCGCGGCGAGCACGGCGCGCTCCTGCGCAAAACGACGCAGGAGTTCGCTCGTGTCCATGCCGCGCTTGATTAGCTTGATCGCCACGCGTTGCGCGAAACCCCCTTCGCTGCGTTGTGCGAGCCAGACCTGACCCATGCCGCCGACTCCGAGCACACGTTCGAGGCGCCAGGGCCCGAGTGCGTGACCGGGTCGCAGCGGGTCGCCGGCCGAGAACATCGAGTCGAGCAACGCGGCTTGCGGTTTCGGAGGCCGCAGGCCGGTCGCCCGTTCCGCGCCCAGCAAGCCTTCGACTTCCGCGCGCAGCCCAGCGTCAGCGCCACAAGCCTCCGCTAGAAACGCTTCGCGCCGCGGACCTTCGACGTCGAGGGCCTGCTCGAGGATCTCGCGCACGCGCTTCCAGCGCTCCCGTGCAGCCACGTCGGTCATACCTGATCCAGTGTACGGTGGGATCCAACGGTACGGAGCCAGCCTCGACTCCGCCGCT
>JAYUUV010000245.1:0-15933 GCA_043754695.1 Planctomycetota bacterium | reverse complement strand
GCCGGCCAGCGCGTTCATGCGAAACGAAGTTCGCTCCGAAGTTTGCCCCGAGGTTTGCTCAGAGGATGTCGAGGATGCCGCCCTTCTGGTCGGTCAGCGACGGAGTGTTGGCGCGGTAGTTCGAGTTCACGCCGATCTTCGAATTCCAGGGGAAGGGTTCCTTGTCGGCGATGATGCCGAGCGCCACAGCGGCGAACGCGCGGGCCAGCGCGGTCACTTCCTGGTTCTTCATCATGTCGATCAGCGGCTCGACCGAACGCGAGTCACCGATGAAGCCAAGTGCAGAGCTGATCGCCGCCTGCGACGAAAGGCCCGTCGAAGTCTTCAGCATGTCGACCAGGTCCGGCACCAGTTGCTTGTCGCCCAGCAAGCCCAGGCCGATCGCCGCACTCTTGAGCAGGTCAGGGCTGTACTTGGACTTCTTGACGATTTCCTGGATCGGCGCGATCGCCGACTGCTCGTCCATCAGGCCAAGCCCGATGGCCGTGTAGCCGCGTGCCTCGATGTCCTTGACCTTGTCGAGGTTGATCAGCAGTTGGTCCTTCGCGCCCTTGTCCTTGACGATGCCGCAGGCGATCGCGAAGGCACCGACGTCTTCCGGGCTCTTCGAGTCCGCGAGGGCGGTGCGCAACAAGAGCTTGGCGACCGACGAAGAGGCTTGCTTCGCGTCGTCGAGCTCGCGCTCCATCACGGCGATCGCGATGCCCGACCAGGGCTTGACGTTGCTCTTGCCCTTTTCAAGTTCGTTCTGCAGGAACGTGCGCGCGCTTTCCTTGCCCTTGGCGTTCGCGCCGTAGATCGGATCGCCTGCGCCCTGGCCCGGACGGCCCGCGGCCTGGGCCAGCCCGATCAGCGCGAAGTTGCGCACCTGCTGGTCGGTCAAGTCGTCCTTGACCTTCATCAGCGCATCGCGAATCGCCTTGTCGGTGGGGTCCTCGTCGGAATCGCCGATGACGCCGAGCGCCAGGGCGGAGCTCTGCTTCATGGCGTCCTGGTCGCGAGAGTCCTTCGAAAGACTTTCGATCAGGACTTTGGCCACGGTGTCGCGGAACGCAAATTCCGAGGGCACGTCGCCGGTGCTGAGCAAACGTCCCATGGCCGTCGGACCATGGGCGCGGATCAGGTAGTTGTTGGCTTCATCCGTGTAGTACGCCAACAGGTAGCGCAGCTGATCCTGACGCGAAGCGAGCGTCGCGGGAGCCTTGACCTTCTTGGGATCTTCGACGGTCTTGTCGTCGGGGTTGATGTCGAGCGGCGAGAGGCCGATTGCCGTCAGGCAGGCGACCTGGATGTCGCGCTGTCCCATCGACTTCCCTTCGCCGTCGAGGATCGCCCGCATCGCGGCGTTGATCGTGAGACGATCGTCGTTCGAGGCCTTGTAGCCGATCAAACCCAGGCCGTAGGCCGCGAACGCGCGCGTGCGCATCGATACGGCGTCCGTTTGCTGAACGCCGAGGGCGCGCAGCTTGGACTGATCGCTGGCGAGCACCGCGCAGAGCAGCTCGATGTTCTCGCGATTCGCAAGGATGCCCAAGGACACCGCGGAGGTTTCGGAAAGCTCCTGGTTGCCGTTGGTCAGGAACTTCTTGATCTCTTCGCCCAGCGCCGACTTGCCGTCTTCACCCTTCGCGTCGCCGATCTTGGCCAGCGCGATCATGCAACTGGACTGGACGTCGTTGGAGTTTTCCTTCTTGGGGTCGAGGGCCTCGAGCAATTGAGGAACGATGACCTGACGGATCTTGTCTTCGCTGACGCGCAGTGTGTCCTTGGCCTGCGGATTCTCGCCGCGGCCCAGGTAGAACTCTTCCGAACCCGTTTGCACGGCACCGCCAAGGTGCGATTTCAGGTTCAGGTACGGATCCTTGTTGAAGGCCCACCAGAATTGCCAGACCGTGAGGTCGGGACCGACGTCGCCGCCGCCTGTCTTGGGCTTCGACGGTCCACCAGGACCGCCGACCGGTGCACCGGGAGTGACGGCGCCAGGCGTGCTCGGTCCGCCGGGGCCGGGAACGCCAGGGCCAGCCGGTCCGGGAGTCGATGGGCCGCCGCCGCCGCCACCGCCACCGCCCGAGGGAGGCGTTGTGTCGCCCGGGCCGCGGTAAGTACCGCCGTGGGCAAAGGAAAGACTGGGCAGGGCAAGGGTTGCCGTGAAAGCGCCGACGAAGAGCAGCTTGTTCATAGTGGTCCGTGTAGGAAAGTCGAACGGTCGAGTGGCCCAGGTAGGGTCTCGCTCATTGCCTAGGAAAGCAAGACCCATGCCACGGTTTGCCGAACGGCCAAACGCCCCTGTCGGGCCCCTACGGTGGGGGAGCGCAGTCTCAGCCCCGTCCAAGTCCTAGTGCCGCGTTTCGCGATCGTAACAGGTCGGTCCGATTCGGACACACGCGGGACGGCTCAACTTGGATCGGAAAGCGAGGCCCGCAGGTACTCGCGATTCAAGCGCGCGATGTTCGCGACGGAGATGCCCTTGGGGCAGGCCGCTTCGCATTCGCGCTCGTTGGTGCAGGCTCCAAAACCCTCGGCGTCCATTTGCGCGACCATCCTGAGCGCGCGCTGCCTGCGTTCGGGCTGACCCTGCGGCAGGAGCGCGAGGTGCGAAACCTTGGCGCTGACGAACAACATCGCAGCGGCGTTCTTGCAGGCGGCCACACAGGCTCCGCAGCCGATGCACTGCGCCGCATCCATGGCCCGGTCGGCGTCGACTTTCGGGATCGGCAGCGCGTTCGCGTCCTGGGGCGAGCCCGTCCTGGCGGTGATGAATCCTCCTGCGGCCATAATCCGATCGAAGGCAGTGCGATCGACGGTCAGGTCCTTCAGCACCGGGAAGGCCGTGGCCCTGAAGGGCTCGATGAAGATCGAATCGCCGTCCTTGAACCGGCGCATGTGCAGTTGGCAAGTGGTGGTCTGGCGGTCAGGGCCGTGGGCCTGACCGTTGATGACCAGGCTGCACATGCCGCAGATCCCTTCGCGGCAATCGTGATCGAAGGCGACCGGGTCGCGGCCCGCGCGCGTGAGATCTTCGTTCAACAGGTCGAGCAGCTCGAGGAACGACATGTCCGGCGAGACGTCGGCCTGCTTGTACGTCTCGAAGGCGCCGGCGCTGCCGGCATCTTTCTGTCGCCAGATATGCAGCGTGAGTTGCATCGGCGCGGCGGCTTGCGTTGCGGCGGGAGCGGGATGGCTCACTTGTAGCTCCGTGTCGAGAGGTGGACGTTTTCGAAGGACAGCTGCTCCTGATGCAAGTTCCAGCCTTCGCGACCCCCGCGATGTTCGAAGGCGGCGACGTAGCAGAAATTGGCGTCGTCGCGTTTGGCTTCGCCGTCGCTGGTCTGGTGTTCCTCGCGGAAATGTCCGCCGCAGGATTCTTCGCGATGCAGCGCATCGCGCATCATCAGCTCGGCCAATTCGAAAAAGTCGGCGACGCGGCCGGCGTTTTCGAGCGCGTGGTTGATGTTGTCCGTGTCGCCAAGCACGCGCAGGTCGCGGTAAAACTCCTCGCGCAGGGCCACGACTTTGCCGAGACCCTCGATCAGGCCCGCGCGCGTGCGGCCCATGCCGCAGTGGTTCCAAAGCGTGACACCAAGTTCGCGGTGGAAACTGCGCACGCTGCGCTGCCCGCGAATGGCAAGCCATTGCCGGGTCTGTTCGCGGACGCAGTTTTCCGCCTCCTTGAAGGCTGCGTGCGAACTCGTGACCTGCGGAAGTTTGCGCCCGGCAAGGTGTCCGCCGATCGTGTACGGGATCACGAAGTATCCGTCGGCGAGACCTTGCATCAGGGCGCTCGCGCCCAGCCGGTTGGCGCCGTGGTCGGAGAAATTCGCTTCGCCGAGCACGAACAGCCCGGGCACCGTGCTCTCGAGGTTGTAGTCGACCCACAGGCCGCCCATCGTGTAGTGCACGGCGGGGGAGATACGCATCGGCTGCTGGTAGGGATCCTCGCCCGTGATCCGTTCGTACATCTCGAACAGGTTGCCGTAGCGCGCGCGGATCGCGCTTTCGCCGTCGCGGCGGATGGCATCGGCGAAATCGAGGTAGACAGCGAGTCCGCCGGCACCGACGCCGAAGCCCGCGTCGCAGCGCTCCTTGGCGCTGCGCGAGGCGATGTCGCGCGGCGCCAGATTGCCGAAGCTTGGATACTTGCGCTCGAGGTAGTAGTCGCGCTCGCCCTCGGGGATCTGGCTGGGGCCGCGCTGATCGCCACGCGCTTTCGGAACCCAGACGCGGCCGTCGTTGCGCAGCGATTCCGACATCAAGGTCAGCTTCGATTGGTGCTCGCCGCTGACCGGAATGCAGGTCGGGTGGATCTGCGTGAAGCAAGGATTCGCGAAGAAAGCGCCGCGCTTGTGGGCGCGCCAGGCCGCGGTCACGTTGCAGTTCTGCGCGTTCGTCGAAAGGAAAAATGCGTTGCCGTACCCACCAGTGCACAGCAGCACGGCGTCGCCGGCGAAGGACTCGATCGCACCGCTGGTCAGGTTGCGGCAGACGATGCCGCGCGCCACGCCGTCGATCACGACCAGGTCGAGCATCTCGTGACGCGGATAGAGCTTGACGCGCTGCGCACCGACCTGGCGCATCAAGGCACTGTAGGCGCCGAGCAGCAGTTGCTGGCCGGTCTGGCCGCGCGCGTAGAACGTGCGCGAGACCTGCGCGCCACCGAAACTTCGATTGGCGAGCAGGCCGCCGTATTCGCGCGCGAAGGGCACGCCGAGCGCAACGCACTGGTCGATGATGTCGTTCGAGACTTGCGCGAGTCGATACACGTTCGACTCGCGCGAGCGGAAGTCGCCGCCTTTGATCGTGTCGTAGAACAGCCGGCGCACACTGTCGCCGTCGTTCTGGTAGTTCTTCGCCGCGTTGATTCCGCCCTGGGCTGCGATCGAGTGCGCGCGTCGCGGGCTGTCCTGGATACAGAACGTGCTGACCTGATAGCCGAGGTCGGCGAGCGTGGAAGCCGCCGACGCGCCGGCGAGGCCCGTGCCGACCACGAGCACGTGGAACTTGCGCTTGTTGGCCGGATTGACGAGCTTCAGTTCGAAGCGATGTTTGTCCCAGCGCTCGGCCAGCGGGCCGCTCGGGCACTTCGAATCCAGTCGGGTACTTTGCGCGCTGGTGGAGGTCATGGGGCTAGCGATCCACTGCGGCCTGGCCGGTGCTCTGACCCGCCGCGGCCGGCTGACTGGCCATCGAATGCGTCGCACGCGAACCGATCATGACGATCGGGAATGAGGCGAAACCGAGGAAAAGGACGATCGCCAGAACCAGTCCGCCGCGCTGGATCGCGGCGTTGAAGCGCGGATGGTTGGCTCCGATCGATTGCAGTGCGCTGCGCAGCGCGTGACTTAGATGCAGGCCGAGTGCAGCCACGCCGACGAAGTAGATTCCGGCGCCGACCGGCTCGGACAAGCGCCGAGCCAGCATGGCGGCAAGCCCGTCGGCCGCGCGTTCACGAAATCGAAAGTCGAGCAGGTGCACGACCACGAAGGCCAGCACGACGAGCCCCGTGATCAGCATGCTCGAGGATGCGATCGTGCGCTCGCCGCGCGACGCCTGTACCGCGTAGCGCGTTTTGCGCGCTTCGCGGTTCGCGCGCGTCGTCACGAAGGCCAGGAACAGGTGCGTCAGGAACAGCAGCAACAGACCGATTTCAGCCAACGGCAGCAGCGGATTGCCCTCGAGCGTGTGCGCGTACGAGTCGAAGGCCTCGTGCTCGCCGTCCTTGAAGAACAAAAGGTTGCCGGCAAGGTGCGCGATCAGGAAGCCGGTCAGCATCAGGCCGCTGAGCGACATGGCGATCTTCTTGCCGATCGTCGAGCCGAGGAACTGGCCGATTCTCTGGAACATGCGCGATTGGGGCGGCGAAGCCGAATATTGGATTCTAGTTACCAGCGTCGCGCCGTTCCAGTGCTGCCGCCTTCGATTGCGACCCCGATCCGCAGGCCGCGGTTGGATCGGCGACCCGCAGCGTTAGATTGGCGAGCGTGGAAGCACTGACCCGTCTGTTCCTGGTCCGGCCGCCGCCGGTGCTCGAGCCGGGCACTCACGCGGGCCGGAATTCAGCCTCGAGTGCGCCGATCGACGGAACACTCGACTTCGAGATCGACGAAGCCGCCTTCGTGGCGAGTTTGCCGACGCTCGAGCGCCTGCTGCGGCGAAATCCCGCCGCGATGTTCGCCTCGCCCGCGGCGCGCAGCCAACGCGTCGTTCACGCACTTTCGAAAAGTACCGAGGCCCCGATCGAAATCGAAACCGATTTGCGCCCGCGTTTTCTGGGGAGCTGGCAATCCGCGCGCCCCGCGGAACTCGGCGCGGAGTGGGGGAGTTTTCTGGCCGACCGTCGCACGGGTGCGCCCTGCGACGCGGAGAGCCTCGCCGCAACCCAAGCACGTGTGCTCGCGGTGCTCGACCGCATCGCGAGCAATTTCACCCGACGCGAAGTGATCGTCGTCCTGCACGCCGATGGAATCCGCGCCGCGCTCGCGCGCGCCCTGCAGGCCCCCGACGCGAACGTCTTCGCCCCCGAAAGTGGAAAAGCGATCGCCTTGGACTGGGCCCATCCGCAGGCACAGGAGTTCAAGCACGCCGTGATCGGCATCGGCTTCGACTGGGATGTCGCGCCGCCCGCGAACAAGGTTCACCGCTTTCCCGGCGGCGCCTCGGTGTTGCCGCGATCCTCCTGAATCGGGTTGTCCCCTAGCCGAACTTTGCTTGGCAAAGTCGAGGCGGGGGAAACGCGGCCGATCAGTTGAATCCCTTGGGTCCTTTGGGGTGCATCGGCGGCGGCATCGGGCCGCTGCCTGGCATGCCTGGGAAACCGCCCGGACCCGGCAGACCGCCACCACCTTCCAGTGACTTGCGGATCTCGTAGAAGCCCTCGCCAAAGTGGTACGCGAGCCAGATGAAGTAACAGTCGATGTTGTCGACCGGGTCGTCGACTTCGAAGGCCGCCTTGCAGGTCAGGTCGCAGGGCCGCTGCGCGTTCATGAAACAGTTCTTGCGGTTCACTTGGTCGATTCCTCGCCCTGGCGCTTTCGCGGTCGCGAGCGATGCAGCAGCGTCAGCCACTCGCCATCGATCACGGTTTCGCCAGCTTGATTCTGCACGCGCGTTCGCCAGCGAACTTGGCCGCGACGCGGGCCCGGATCAGGTTCTTTCGCCAGCACGCTGAGTTCTACGCGGATGGTATCACCTGGACGGACGGCCGCCTCGAAGCGCATCTGCATCTCAGCCAGTGCAACGATCGTCCCGTAGAACACCCCGGTGCGCCAAGCCAGTCCACTGGCGGCCGACTGCACGAGCAGTCCGTGGGCGATGCGGCCGCGGAACAGCGTGCCGCGGGCGAAGGATTCATCGATGTGGACCGGGTTGTGATCGCCGGACAGTTCGGCGAAGGCGGCGATGTCCGCATCGCTAATGGTGCGCGGCGCTGAGAGGAAGCTGTCGCCGATGGTGAGTTCGTCGAAGGTCTTGCCTGGCCCGAGTCCGGGGGTCGTCATGGAGGGACGGTACCCGATGCCGGGCGGCGGGCCAGCGGCTCAAGTTGCAGTGCATCATAATGTACATTATCAGACGTTATATCTGGCCTGGAATGGCCCGGAGGCGCGCCTGCTCAAGGGATTGGCTGCTGCGGTCGACAGCCCGGTCACCATGAAAGCATCCCTGTGCCTCCCCGTTCTTGCCTGCCTGATCAGCGCCTGCGCCAGCCCCGACGAGCGCGAGGATCGCGCTGCGACTTCCGCCGGCTCGAGCGCAGTCCAGACGCCTGATGTTGCGCTGACTCTGCCGCCCTACACCGAGGTGCACGCCAACTGGAAGCATCGCATCGACCAGCCCTACGTCTTCGTGGAATGGGTCGGCAGCTACACGCGCATCGGCGAGGCGCTCGCACAGGCTGACCAACTCGTGCGCGATCAGGGGCTCGAGCCCAGTGGTCCGCCGTTCGCCCTGTACTACGACGACCCCGGTCATGTGAAGACCGAGGCCCTGCGCGCGCGGGCCTGTTTCCCGGTCGATCAGGTCGTGACACCGAAGGCTCCGCTGAAATACGATCAACTCGAGAGCACGACGGTCGTGTACGCCTTCGTGGCCGGGCCCTACCCTGAGGTCGCGCGCAGTTATCCCGGGCTGTTCGACTACATGCGCTCGCTGGCCTGGTCGGAAGATGGCCCGATTCGCGAGACCTACTTGGTCGATCCCGGCAAGGTACGCGATTGGAATCAGCTGATCACCGAAGTGCAGATTCCGGCCGCGATGCGCTGAGCCGGGGTGCACTGGCCGCGCGCGAGCGCATCAGATCAGTTCGGCGAGCATTGCCGTTTGCGGCGGATAGACGCACACGACGCGCCATTCAGATCCCGCGGTCTTTTCGGCGCGCAGATAATCGCCTGCTTCGACATGGGCCGCGGCTTCCTTCGCGATGGCGACGGTGCGTGCTTCGCCCTGTGAACTGCGTGCGTTCGAACCTCCTTCGTAGCCGAGCATTTCGCCGCCCTCGTGGAGCTTTCCTAGGCGTGCGCGCAGGCGCGCATTCGCGGCGCAGACGCGCGGCAAGGAACTCGCGAGTCCCTCACGCGATGGCGCGAGCGCGCTGGCCAGAGAAACGGCGTGTTGTTCCTCGGCCCAAGCCGCGAACTCTACCAGCGCGTGGAACGAGCGCTCGGCCTCGGCCGCGTCTTGCGCGCGTTCCGGAAGCCACAGGCAAGCGAACATGAGCAAATCGCGCTGGCCGAGGTTTTCGAACACGCCCTGCGCCTGCGCGAACTGAGCAAAGTTCGCGATCGCGGCCAGCGGCCTCGCCGCCTCGGCACCGCGTTCGCGTTCCATGTCCCACAGGAACTCGATCACCATCGCGCCGACCACGCCTGGAAAATCGGGCGCGGTGGCGTCGTCGCCTGTATCCTCGGGCTCGATCTCCAACTCGCGTTCGAGGTCCGCGAACAGCGCTTCGAGATCGTCGGTCTGCGCGCGCCGCGCGTCGAAGTCCGAGAGCGCGCGCTGCACCTTGCTCGCAGGCTTGCCAGCGGTCGCCTTGCGGTTGTGGGGTTGAGCCTGGCGCTTCTCATGGGCGGGGTCGCTCGACGCCGGCGGTGAACTCAACACGGGCCAGGCCTCGGCCAGTGCGCGGCGCGCGGCATCGAGATCGACTTTGGTTTCAAAGGCGAGCTGCGCCAAAATTTCGCCGAGACGATCGCCGGCGCCGGGCAAAACGTGCAGCGGATCGAAGGGCTCGGAGGCGAGTCCGGCCAGCACGTCGTCGACCTCCGCTGGAGTGAGTCCGCCCTCCTGGAGGCAACGCCGAGCGGCGCTGACGCTCGTGAGCGCCTGCCTGCGCAATTCGCTCGCGGCGCTGGCTGCGTGCGCGCTGGGCGTGCCGTGCAGCGGACTGCCGAAAAACATCGCTTCGAGATCGCGCTGCGAAAGGCGTAACACTCCACGGCGGCCCTCGCGCGCGCGCTCGAGGTCGGTTCGAACCGCGGCCAGCAACTCCGCATCGCGAAAAAATCCTGAGGCGTGGGAAATGCGGTACAGCTCGTCGCCCACGGGGAAGACGCGGCCGACCAGCAGATCGCCGGCTTCCAGCGCACGGCTGGCATCGGCTTCCTCCAGCGGATATTCGCCCAGACCGGCAAGGTCGCGGACCCAGACACCTTCGCCCGCCCGCACGCCGGTGATCTCGAACACACTGGCGAACGAACCCAGCAGCGCTTCGCGCCCCAGGACCAACTCGGCTTCGTCGGTGTCGTCCGCGTCAGCGCCGAGCACCTGCGCGGGTACGAGTTCGAGCGACTCGCTGGGGCGCTCGAGCAAGAACCACTCGGCATGCCGGCGCTCGGCCATTTCGCGCGTGCGCGGCGCGCTGGCGACGGCTGAGCCGAGGAATTCGCTCCGGCTGGCAGCGAACTCGCTCCAGGCACTGGCATTGGAGCGTGTGCGTTCGAGGAGTTCGTTGAAGGCCCGTTCGATCGTGGTTTGCGGAATCAGCATCTTTGGAGTGAGTGGACCGCAGAGTGTAGCCGCTCACCGGCTGCGCCCCGAAGCTCACGTTGACACGCCTGTGATGCGCGGCTACCGTCGCCTGCCTGTCTGTGACAATTCCATGCCAGCCCGGTTGGGGAAGCAGGTGCGAAACCTGCACGGTCCCGCCACTGTAAGCCGCTGCCGCGATCCGCGGTTCGAAGGCGCCAAGGGTCTCCCCCACCGGGAGATCACGGTGCTTCGGGCCAGCCACTGGTGCCTTGGGCACCGGGAAGGCGAGGGTTGTCGGCCACAAGCGACGAGTCAGGATATCCGCCGCGCTGCGCCCACCTGCTGAACTCCGGGAGAGGGTTCGGTGCGCGCGCCAGTTTGGCAACGGCCGAATTCCAATTTGAAATTCGACGCCGCGGCCGGCTTCGCTCCGCCCTGAAACGCTCTTCGGGTTCGGCTTCGACGAAGGATCGAACCCATGAAGAAGTTTTTGATTGCCGGAGCCATCGCGCTCCTTTCCATGTCGGCGTTTGCCGACGTTTCATCGTCCGGCTACAGCGTGACGAGTTCGGCGAGCCCGGCTTTTGCCGCGCCGATGACCACGTTGCCGAACGGCGACTACGTCACGTTCGACGGTCAAAACATCGACCGCTGGACAGCCCAAGGCGTGTTCGTGCAGACGCTGGGCACGTTCGCTTCCAGCGTGTTCCCGAGCTTCGCCATCGCCAATCCGTCGGGCAGCGCCGTGATCATCGGCGAGAGCACGAATCAGAATCTTTTCCTCGTGCCGACAAGCGGCACGGGTCCCGTCCAACTCGCGCAGCTCACGTTCAGTTACGACGCGGCGTTCTCCCCGGCTGGTGAACTGTTCGTCAGCGCCGCGGTCGGTGGCTTCGGCGCGGGCAACGACATCTTCAAGGTCGCGCTGCCGGGCGGCGCGCTGACCCAAGTTGCGCATGTGGGCGGGCCATCGGGGCCGCTGACCTTCGGCGCGAATGGATCCTTGTACTACGCCACACAAGGCAGCGGTTTTCCTGCGCCCGCGGGCTCGACCGACGTGATCGGTTGGAGTGCGGCTCAAGTCTCCGGCGGCGGACTCTCCGAGGCCAACGCGACACTCTTGTGTGCAGGTCTCGACGGCGGCGCGTCGCTGGCAATCGATCCGAGCACGCAGAAGCTCTACATCGCCGAGACGAGTTTCCTGTTCGGAACGAATCGCGTGCGTCGCGTCGGATCCAACCAAGCGAATTCACCCGTCGTCGTGGACGCGGGCAGCCTTTCGATTTACGGCATGCAGTTTCTCGCGGGCACTTCGGCCGCGACCTTCGACGCCTATCAACCGGCGACCGGCGTGCGCTTGAGCTACGGCGCGACTGATTTCTTCAGCGCGAGCGAACGCTCGATCGTCAGCCCCGCGCGGCCGCAGCTCACGCTGAGCGGTCCTGGAATGACCGGCCCCGGCCCGGTGACGATGACCCTGACCGGCGGAGTGCCGAACGGTTCCGCATATCTTTTGTACTGCGGACAGGCCGTGCTCTTGCCGCAAGAAGTTCCGCTGCCCTTCCCGGGGTTTTTGCTGCACACCACGTTCGTGATGGCACAGACGCGCCGCCTGCCGTTTTATCTGCCCGCGGACGCCAACGGGACCAGCGTGTTCCAGATCCAGAATCCGGGCGGACTGCAGGGACTGAAGGCCTATCAATTCCTGGTCGGGACGCCGACGGGCAGTTTCGTCGGCAGTTCGAACGTCGCTCAGTTCTGATGGTCACGTCTTGGCGCCGCGGCCGGTTGATCATCAACGGCCGCGGCGTTCAGACGCGTTCGAGCCGCTCGAACCACGCGCAGTTGGCGCGCAGTTTCGGACGGATCGCAAGCTCCAAGGTCATCGCACTCGCCGCACAACCCGCGCAGGCACCATGCAATTCCAAACCGACCACTCCAGCGCGCACGTAAGCCAGGCGCACATCGCCCCCATCGGCGGCGAACGTGCCGCGCATTTCATCGAGCAGCGCGTCGACTTCGGCCACACGCGTGGGATCGCCGCGGTCCACGCTCGAGCTTGCCTTCGCGCTGCGCCGGAAGAGTCGAGTGAACAGGCTCATGAATTCAGTGTGCTGCCCAAAGGCAAGCGCAAGCGGACGGATCCGTTTGCTCGGCTCAGGCGCGAAAACGGCAAGCGTAGCGTTCCCTCGCGCAGTGCCGACTCCAACGCGGCTCCGCCTTCGCCCTCGAAGCACAACACGCACCCGCTCTGGGAATGCTCGACGTTCCAGCGTGTGTTGGGATCGTCGACGAACGCCGCGTGCACGCAGCGCGCGACCACCGCGCAGAGCGTGGCGCAGCGCTGGTCCTTGGAATCGAGCGCAGGCAAGTTCGGCAGCTCGAGCTCGATGCCATCGCGCGCCAGGATCTGCTGCACCAGCCACAGCGAACTCGCGAGCCCATCGCGCTCGCGCCGCTCGAATAGCAGGTCGCTGCCAAGTTCGCGCGCGAGCAGGCCGAACAGCCAACCGAGCCGCTCGAGTCTTGCGGAAATTCTTGGCAGATCGGCGGCGCCTGCCGGCGGCGCCTCGGGCGGGGCCTCGGGGGGCGCACGCTGCAGATCGCTGCGCAGGCGCGTCAGGTCTTCGGAAGCCATCGCGACCTGCTCCAGCAGCACGTTCAACGCCAGCGCGGCGAAGTCATGGGCAGTTTCAGGGGCGCGCAAGGTCATGGCTCGCACCATTCTGATCCTCGAGCGCCCGGGTGGAAGCCTGGAGCGCGTAACTTTCGCCGCCACGCACGCAAATCGCCCATGAGAACCACACGCCAAACTCAGCTGCTCCTTGTGTTGTTCGCCCAGGCGAGCGCCGCAACGCTGAGCGCACAAACGCTGCCGCCGCTTGCGACCAGTGCAGGCCAGTTCGTCGGCGAGCGACGCGGCGCTGCCGTGGCCGCTGCCGGCGACCTGAATGCCGACGGGCGCGCCGACTTTTGGCTGGGCTCGCCCTTCGATTCGAGCGCAGGTCTGCAGTCGGGAGCCGTGCGCGCCATCTCGGGCCTCGATGGCAGCCTGCTCTACACCATCCACGGCGCGGCGGCGGTCGATCACTTCGGCTGGTCGCTGGCCCGCCTCGGCGACCTCGACGGCGACGGCCTCGACGAACTCGTCGTCGGCGCGCCGGACAACGATTTCCAGGCCCAGAACGCGGGCGCGCTGCGCGTCGCGAGCGGCGCCAACGGTGCGACGCTAATCAGTGTGTACGGCTTCGTCACCGGTGCCGGCCTGGGCACGAGCGTGTGCGCGGCCGGCGATCTCGACGGCGATGGCCGCGCTGATTTTCACGCCGGGGCGCCGTTCGATTCGAGCGTCGGCGCGCAGGCGGGATGTGTCGACTCCTACTCGGGCGCCGGCGGCACTTTGCTCGCGCGCAAGTTCGCTGCCCAGGCCGGCGATCGACTGGGCATCGCAGTCGCGAATGCGGGTGACCTCGATCACGACGGAAGGCCGGAGCTGCTCGCCGGCGCCGATCAGCCGGATCTGGACACGGGTTACGTGCTGGTCTGCTCGGGCCGAACCGGCGCGACACTGCGAACCCTGTTGGGCTGCGAGCGCGGTGAGCGGTTCGGCTGCGCACTCGCCGGCGGACTCGACATCGACGGCGACGCCACGGCGGACATCGCCGTGGGCGCGAGTCTCGCTGCGCTGAACCAGCAGCCCAGCGGCGCGGTGCGTGTGTTTTCAGGCTTGGGCGGAACACCGTACTTCAGTGTCTTCGGCGCCGGATCGGGCGAGGGCTTCGGTTACAGCGTGGCCATGCTCGCCGACCTCGATGGCGATGGATTGGCGGAACTCGCCGTCAGCGGCGCGATCGAAGCCGGCGCCAACGGCGCGGCGGGAGTCGTGCGCGCGATTTCGTCGCGGACACAGCGGCCGTACCAAGTTTGGCGCGGCCGCAGCGCTGGTGATCGTTTCGGATCGGCGCTTGCCGCGACCTTCGACTGTGACGGCGACGGACTCGGCGATCTGCTCGTGGGCGCACCCAAGGACGACTCGCCGCTGGTCGACAGCGGTGCTGCTTTCGTGCTGTCCACGCGGCGGATCGCGGCACAGTCCTACTGCAGCGCCAAGTTGAATTCGCAGGGTTGTTGGCCGCAGCTTTTGGGAAGCGGTTTCGCGAGCGCTTCGGGTCTCGCGACGCTGAAACTTGCGACGAGCAACGTGCTCAACAACAAACCCGGCCTGTTCCTGTTCAGCGCTGCGCGCGGCTCGTCGCCTTTCATGGGCGGAACCCTGTGCCTTGCGCCGCCGATCCAGCGCTCGCTTGTCGCGCACTCCGGCGGCAATCCAGTGGGCGCGGATTGTTCAGGTGTGCTGCGCCTGGATCTCGACGCCAATGCGCTGGGCCTGCACGGTTGGTCAGCAGGTCAATTCATCGACGCGCAGGTCTGGTTCCGCGATCCGCAACACCCAGACGGCAGCGCGAGCGGGCTGAGCGACGCGCTCGAGTTCACGATCTGGATCTGAGCGCTGCGCGTGCGCGAAACAAAGTGGTGCCGGGACGGGGACTTGAACCCCGACGCCCTTGCGGGCGATGGATTTTGAATCCATTGCGTCTGCCATTCCGCCATCCCGGCACCGGGTGGACTCGAGCGTCCGCGGGCGGCGAGTGTAGGTCCGGGTGCTCGAGTTGCAAGCCGGATCGTCCGTGGCCGCACGCTCCGGCTCAGGTCCCGAAGGCGATTTCGATGCCGCGCGACACGCCCTTGGCCGAAGCCGCGTAGCGCAGCGCGGCCAAAATACCCGGAGCGAAGGCCTCGCTCGAGTACAGGTCGTGGCGCACGCTGAGCAGTTCGCCGGGCGCACCAAACAAGACCTCCTGGTGCGCATACAAACCGGGCAAGCGCACGGAATGAATCGGGGGCGTGGCGCCCGGCTCGCCGCGCGCCTCGGCCATGCGCCGGGCGGTCTCAAGCGCAGTGCCCGAAGGCGCGTCGAATTTCTTCGCGTGATGCAACTCGATGATCTCGGCGGCCGGGAAGTGTTTCGCCAGCTGTTCACACACGCGCATCAGGAGCACGGCGCCCAGGGAAAAGTTCGGCACGATCAGGCCGCCGCGGCCCAACTCGCGCGCGCGCAGGTCCAGCTGCGCTTGGTCCTGCAAACTGATGCCGCTGCTGGCCAGCACGATTTGTGCGCCGGCCTCGAGCAGGGCGATGCCATGCGCGGCACCCAGACCCGCGCGCGTGGCTTCGAACGCCAGGTCCACACGCAACTCACGGACCTGGACAGGCCAATTGTCCTGCGAGGTGAATCCCGCGACCAATTCCAGGTCCGCGCAGTGCCCGATCGCAGCGCAGGCCGCGCTGCCCAATCGGCCGCCGGCGCCGATCACCGCGACGCGCAACTTGTCGGTCACGCTGGTCCCCCATCGCCGGCGCATTCGACCAGCGCCAGGCACAGTTCGTCATAGGTGATACCGACGACGGCGGCCTCCTGCGGCAGGAGCGAGCGCGGTGTCATGCCCGGCAAGGTGTTGATCTCGAGCAGCACGGGATCGCCGCTGAGCGGCACGATGAAGTCGCTGCGCGAATAGCCCGCGCAACCGCACAGGCGATGCAGCTTCAGCGCCGCGGCTTGCACGCGTTGCTGCATGGCTTCGTCGAGCGAGGTCGACGGACAGATTTCTTTCGCGCCGCTAGCCGAGTACTTCTGCTCGTAGTCGAAAAAGCGCTCCTTGTCGTGTTGGATCTCGATCGGAGGCAGCGCACGCGCCTCGCCGTGACGCGGAGCGAGCACCGCGCAGGAAACTTCGACGCCGCGGATGCGCGCCTCGACCAGCGCGTCGTCGCCGGTGAGCAGCACCTCGCGGATCGCGCGCGCAAGCTCCGCGGGCTCGACGACCAGGTGCGTGTTCACCGAAGAACCGCCGCGGCGCGGCTTGACCACCCAACCTTCGCCGCCGGCGGCCAGATCGCGCGCGCGCTGGA
>JAYUUV010000244.1:0-9384 GCA_043754695.1 Planctomycetota bacterium | reverse complement strand
TGCTGCGACTCGTAGGTCCGCTGCGCTCCGACGACATCCCCACGGACTCCACGAATCTCGCGCGCCGTGCCACGGCCGCGGTGCTTGAAATCGCGCGAGCCGACGGGCTATGCGGTGGGGGGGAGGACTTCGATCTCGAACTCTTCAAATATGTCCCCAGTCAGGCCGGCCTGGGCGGAGGCAGTTCCGATGCCGCCGCTGCCGCGTTCGGGGCCGCGACCGCCTTGGGGATCGCGCCCGACGATGCTCGGATCGTCCGCGCGCTCGCGGCGCTGGGTTCGGACTGTGCGTTCTTTCTCAACGCCCGCGAGACAGGCCATGGGCGTGGACGGGGCCGCGGCGAACGGATCGAGCCGCTGCCCGCGCCGCGCCCGGATTTTCATGTGGCGCTGCTCACTCCCGCCATCGCGGCCGCGACGCCGGCGATCTACGCCGCGTTGGGAGAACTTGGCAGCGCCGCGCCGCGTCGCGCGCGCGGCTCGAGCGCGAGTCATGCCTGGGCCGCTGCGCGGACGCTCGACGAGCGGCGCGCCGCGCTGGTCAATGACCTGGAAAGGGCAGCGTTGCGGGCTTTTCCAGAACTCGCACGGTGGCGTGATCTGCTCGACGAGTCCGGCTGCGCGCATTTTCGTCTCGCCGGCTCGGGTTCTAGTTTCTTCGGCCTGTTCGCTGAAGAGACGAGTGCTCGCGCGAGCGTGAGGGCGCTTGCGGTCCTCGCCGCCGCTCGGGGGCTTGGGGCGAGAACTCAGTGGGTCGCTCGCGCCGCGAACCATGGAGTGCGCGTCGTCAACGATTGAACCGGACGCGAACTTCCCACTCCTGACTCCGAGCACGAATTTCGCCGAGTTGCCAGGATCGGAGTGCAACGGCGACCCGGCTGCTGCCAGAGTTCCTCGATCCCACCATAATAAGGGTGGATTCGCCCGTGGCGGGTCGGGCCACCCTCGCACGGGGGCATCAAACCCAGGATCGGCACCCGTTCATGTGAGTTCGTGTCCGTCTCGTCAGGCAAACACCCCCCTTCCCGAGGGCGGCTTCGGATTCGCTCGCGATGAATATCACCGAGATTCGCGTCAAGCTCATCGACGACCAACGTGACAAGCTCAGGGGCTTCGCCAGCCTGACTGTCGACCGCTGCCTCGTCATCCGAGACCTCAAGATCATCGATGGAGCGAAAGGGCTCTTCGTGGCGATGCCCTCGCGCAAGTTGCACGACCGCTGTCCGGGCTGTGCGGGCAAGAACCACATTCGCGCCAGGTTCTGCAACGATTGCGGCCTGCGGCTGCGCGAGGGTCGAGGCGATCTGGACGAGCGCGGTCGCGTGCGGCTGTACGCCGACATCGCCCATCCCATCCATCAGGAGGGCCGCGACGAAGTGCAGGCGCGCGTGGTGGCTGCCTACAGACACGAGTTCGAGTCTTCGAAGCTCGACGGCTATGTCGCGCCACGCTTCGACGACCTCGACTACCACGCCTTCTCCGAAGACGCCTCCCAGAGCGCGTAGCACGGCCGCATTCGGGGTGTCTGCTCGCCGATGCGTTAGCATTCGACTCGCATGCACGGCGGCCCGAATTCACTGACGCTGATCGGGCTGGGCTCGGTCGGCTTGCGGCTGGCGCAACGCTGGCAGCAGGCCGGTCTCCAGGTCCGCGCTCATTCGCGTTCCGTCGATTCGCGCGCACGCGCGCGGGCGGAGCGGGTCACTGTCGAAGACGATTTTGAGCGCGCGCTGCTCGACGCCGATTCGATCGTGCTTTGCGTCGCGGACGAGCAGTTGGATCCGCTCGTGCAACGGCTTGCGGAGCGATTCGCCAAGCAAGTGCCCGAATCTTCGCGGCCGGTGGTGCTGCACACCACCGGGAGCCGCTCCGCAACGCTGCTCGCGCCGCTCGCAGCGCTGGGCTGCTCGACCGGCACGCTGCATCCGCTTGCCGCCTTCGCGCCCGAGGGGCCGGGGCCTAGTCTTGCCGGTGCCTGGTGCGCGATCAGCGGCGACGAGCGCGCGCTAGGGACTGCGCAGCAGTTGGTCGCGGCACTCGGCGCGCGCGCGTTCGTCCTCAGCGAGACTGCAGGCGCCGCCGCGAATTACCACGCGGCCGCGGCCTTGCTTTCGAACGGAACTGTCGCGTTGACATCGATCGCCTTGGAAGTGGCCCAACGAGCCGGACGCGATCCGGAAGTCATGCGCCTCGCGCTGATCGGCCTGTTGCGCGGCACGCTCGAAAATCTCGAGCGGCAATCGCCTGAGCGTGCGCTGACTGGACCTGTATCGCGCGGCGATGTCGCGACCGTTCGTCGACACCTCAATGCGCTGGCCGACAAGCCCGAGGCGCTGGCGCTGTACCGGCTCTTGTCGACGCGGATGCTCGCGATGGCCGTGCGCGACGGCCGGCTCGATGCCGGTCCGGCGAGCGCAGTCCTGCGCGTTCTCGAGGATTGATGGGCCTGGTCGTTTCGATCCTGGCCGAGAACTTCGACTCGCTCGCGCGCCGAGCCGTGGCCGCCGTTGCTTCCGCCGACTTGATCGAGTTGCGCCTGGATCGGTTGAGCGACGTCGACGAAAAGCAGCTCGCGAACCTGATCGCGCAGCTTGCACTTCCAGTAATCGTCGCCGTCAACGGTCCGGAGGCTTTTGGGACATTCACGGGCAGTGCCGCCGAGCGTTTTGCCGTGCTCGAGCGTGCCGCGCGAGCCGGTGCGGCCTTCATCGACATCGATTGGCGCCAAGCGCGCGAGTTGCCCAGCTTGCCGCACTCGACTCGCCGAATCGTCTCGCGACATGAACAACAGTCCGCGAAGAGTCCGGCGGAACTACTGCACGAATTGCGCGCGAGCCTGCGCGAAGGCGATCTCGCCAAGCTCGTGATCGAAGCGCGCGATGGCGTCGCGGCCCTTGAAGTCCTCGCGCTGCTGGAAAGCGCTGACGGCGACCTGATCGCGTTTGCATCAGGCAATCCTGGCAGTTTCACGCGTCTGCTCGCGCCGATTCTGGGTTCGCCCTTCACTTACGCGGCAGCGGATCCGCCCGCGGGAGAAGTGCTTGCACCGACGGCCCCCGGGCAATTGAGCGCGAGTCAGCTGCGCGCCCAATGGCCGGCGGCGGGCGCACGCGCTTCAACGCAGATTTTCGCCGTGCTCGGCCGGCCGATCGCACATTCGATTTCGCCGCGCGTGCACGGCCGCGCGTTGCGCGCACTCGCACTCGACGCCGTGTTCGTCGCCATCGAGGTCGATGATTTGCCTGCGACGCTCGAGCGCTGTGTCGCAGAAAATTGGCGCGGCTTCGCCGTCACCGCTCCGCACAAAGAAGCCGCGTTCGCGCTCACGCGCGATCACGACGCGCGCAGCCTGCGCGCGCGCGCGTGCAACACGCTTGTGCGAACTGCCGCCGGCTGGCGCGGCTGCAACACGGATGTCGCCGGCGTGCGCGGCGCGCTCGCACACGCTGCCGCCGGAGCAAGTCTCGCCGACAAGCGCGCCTTGGTGCTCGGCGCCGGCGGTGCCGCACGTGCAGCGCTCGTCGCGCTCGAGGAACTCGGCCTCTCCGCCACGCTGAGTGCGCGCGAGAGCGAGCGCGCCAAGCTGTTGGCGAGCGAATTCAAGGCCGTGACCTTGCCGTGGGAAGATCGCGCGCAGGTCTTCGACATCTTGCTTCAATGCACGCCCGCGAGCGCGGACGCTTCGGCGCCGTTGATCCTGAAGAACTCGATCGCCGCGGGCTCGATCGTGATCGACGCCGTCTATCGTCCTCTAGAGACGCCGCTGATCGCTGCCGCCAACAAGCGTGGCGCGCGTACGGCGCGGGGAGCCGAGTGGTTCAGCTCCCAAGCTCGAGAACAATTCGAAATGTTCACCCATCGGCCGCCGCCCGACGGAATCATGTCCGAGGAGGTGTTGCGTGCCCTTGCGGAATGATCGAGCGATCGCACTGGTCGGCCTGCGCGGCGCGGGCAAGAGCACCGTCGGTCTCTTGCTCGCGGCGAAGCTCGGCCGGCCCTTCGTCGATCTCGACGACGAAATAGCGCGCGAGGTCAAGGTTCGCGGCATCGCCCACGGCGACCCGACCGCCGGCGCTTTTTTCGCGAGTCACGGTCCCGAGCAGTTTCGCGCAGTGGAGGCTGCCGCCCTGGAAGCCGTGCTGGCCCAGTCGCCGACGATCGTGTTGGCCTGTGGCGGCGGAGTGGTCGAGTCCGACGCCAACCGAGCACTGCTGCGCGAACGCGCCCGCTGCGTCTGGCTGAGCGCCGCGTCAGAGGTCCTCGCCGCGCGGGTCGATGCCGATTCAACGTTCCGGCCGCCGTTGGTCACCGGCGGGAGCCTTGCGGAGGCCCGCGAACTGGCCGTGCGTCGAAGCCGCTGGTATCGAGAAATTTCGGTGCTCGAAATCGACACCGGCGTGCTCACGCCCCGGGAAGTGGCCTCTCAGATCGCGGCGTGGGGCCGGCGCCGGGCCTGAATCTGGTCCGGACGCCAAGACGGCCCTTGGAATTGACCTGGCCGGCGGCTAGACTGCCCCCCTCACCGCGCGGTGGAGCAGTCTGGCAGCTCGTCGGGCTCATAACCCGGAGGTCGCAGGTTCGAATCCTGCCCGCGCTACCAATCATGAAGGGACTTGCGAGCAATCGCAGGTCCCTTTTTCGTTGGTTTCGCCGGCAGACGTACCCCTTTCTGTCCCCTGCGAACCGAGGTCCACATCCAGCGGCGGTGGGTGATGTGTGGGGTGGCTTCAAGCTGTCGGGTGACCGTCCCCGCACTTCTTGCCGCTTCGAGGTCAGGGACGGATCGCTGATCCACGCTCCATACCCACGCCTTCGCGGTTTCCGCAAAGCCTTGCCGAGTGGGGGGAGAGCCGGCCTCGAAGGGTTCTCCAAGAGGGGCCACGCCCGTTTTCCCACTTTCCCACTGGCCCACAATGGTGTGCAGGTCGATACTTTGGACATGGCCAAGCCGCTCACCCAAACCAAGAACATCGACTCCAAGGGTCGCCTCACCCTTGGCGAAGCCTTCGCCAACCGAACAGTCCTCGTTGAGGAACGAGGGGATGAAATCGTGCTCCATCTGGCACGCGTCATCCCTGAACGCGAAGCGTGGCTGTACGACAGTCCGACCGCACTCGGCGCGGTTCGTCGCGGGCTGAAGCAGGCGCGGCAGCGCAAGCTCTCGAATGGACCGGATCTCGGCAAGGCCGCGAAGCTCGCTGAGAAGCTCGAGGACAACTGAGCATGCCGTTCAGGCCGCGCTGGACGGAAGAAGCCACGACACAATTCGAGAAGCTCCAGGCTGCCGCGTCGGCCTCCGTGACGAAGCGCTCGAAGGACAAGAAGGCGAAGGCGTCGAAGGCGGAAGGACTCTTCAAGCAGGTGGAGAAGTGCGCTCGCCTGCTGCTCGACAATCCGCGCCATCCTGGACTGCAATCGCATGAGTTCCACTCGATCGATCACCCGTACGAGAAGGACGGGAAGGTGTTCGAGGCGTACGTCCAGAATCGCACGCCGGGTGATTGCCGACTCTTCTGGTGCTACGGACCAGACAAGGGCGACATCACGATCATCGCCATCACGTCGCACCCATGAGGTCGGATGTTTCGCTCGACGCGAGATGTACCCTGTCGCGTACCCTACCAGCTCGAAAACATGGGCAGGCTGGACAGCGTCGCAGCGGATGCTGTATCCGCTGCAATCAACGCAAGTTCCGTCGAGAACACGCGTTGCACGGAGTGCCGGGGGAAACGCTCATGACCCGGAGGTCGCAGGTTCGAATCCTGCCCGCGCTACCAATCACGAAGGGACTTGCGAGCGATCGCAGGTCCCTTTTTCGTTGGGTTCACGCCGCAACGCCAGCAACCCAAGCCGGACATCTACGCCTTCGGCCACAGCCACATGTAGACCGCTCCGGTCGCCAGTCCGTAAAGGATGGCATCAAACGTTCCCTTGAACGCCGTTGACCACCTGCGGTGATACCAGATCGAGATAGGCCAGGCGCCGAATCCGTACGAGCACGCGGTGATGATCGCGGAGAAGTGGAAAACCGCGTGGGTGTTGCCGCCGGGAGCCACGATCGAGCCGGTCACCCAGCCCGCGATCGTCGAGATCAGCAGCGTGAAGAGGAACCAGGTGCCGATGTAGATCCCCATGTTCATCCTCCTTGGATCCATCACCGTCATGTGGAACGAGGGACCGCGCTCGAACTTCGCTATGAAATCAGGGTTCTTGCCGCCTCCCGGCAGCCGCGGATTCGGGACCGCGTAGTCATCGGGAGCGAGGTTCAACGACTGAATTGCGGCGATCGCCGCGTCGTCATTCGGCACGTTGCCCTGGTCGCTCCTGTGCCACGGCATTGCCATGATGATCATGGAGACGATGAACACGGCCAGCGCGGCGACGACGATCGGAATCAGCAACGATGTGATCGGGGTCATTCGAACCTCGTGATGTGGTCCTGGGGAGCGGGGACATGCTACTCGTGACGCGGGCGAGGCGGGAGTTCGGCATGAAGGAACTATCAGCACTCGAATGGGCCGAACGTCGAGTGCATGTGTCGCTCTGTGGCTGCAGTCCTGCTCAGGGGGATTCGCGATAGGCGCGATGCGTCGCGCGCGGCTTTTTCGTCCGGTGCCGTTGCACCTCGCGGCATTGTCACCGCGACTGCGGCGCTTTATCGCTGCTCGCAGGTTTTGCGGTCATCGCCGCGCGCGACCCTAAGCCCGCTTGACCGGCAGCTGGCAGGCGATCTCGAACTGCTCGAAGCCGTGGGCGAAGGGCCGGCCGATCCACGCCTCGAACGACGGCTGTTCGTCGGGCACATAACCGCTGCGCGGCAGCCAAGTGCCGAAAAGCCAATCAAGAGCGCGCGTCTCGAGTTCAACGCCGCCCTTGATCCGCACTTCGGCTACGCGCATCGCCGGAAACTGAAAGCGTCCGATCTCGCCCTCGGGGCGCAAGTCGTCGACCTCTACCGCAACGTCGTAGCGGCAGTCCTTCAAGGCCACGATCTCAGGATCTTCCCACATGTAGCCGAGCCACTGTCGGTCGGAAAAACCGCGCGCAGATGCCCAAGTCATGAGTCGCTCGTAGGCGGCGATCGGCGCGGTCATCGACGCGAAGGGATCTAGCACGCGGATGTAGGCCACCGTGCGCGGCGGCAGGTCTCGCAACTCGACTTCGAAGCCGTCCGGGTTCTCGCCCGCGGGCAGCCGCGCGAAGCGCACGGCCTTGTCGTCGCCGCTCTGGGAATCGATGAACTCGTCACGGCGCGAGTCTCGGAAAGTCGCGACGTCGAAGGCGCTCGGCGGCGTGCCGAAGCGCTGCTTGAAGCTGCGCGAGAAATCGGAGGACGACGAGAAGCCGCACTCCAGCGCGACATCGGTGAGCGAGCGCCCCGGTGAGTGGGACATCATGTACAGCGCGCGCTCGAGCCGTTGCCGCTTGACGAACTGCGCCAGCGTCTCGCCGACCAAGGACTTGAACACGCGGTGGAAGTGGAACGGCGAAAAGCCGGCGGCTCGCGCGACTTCATCCAGGTGCAGGCTGCCGTCGAGATTTCGGATGACGTGGTCGATGGCTCGGTTGACGCACTGGACGTAGTCCAGGCGGACTTCGTCAGGAAATCCGGGCTGATTCGCAAGATCTGACAAGCGCGGGTCCATCGCCACTATCATGCTAGCCACCAACGCACCCGGTTGGGGTTGCGCCCATTCACAAGGAAGCTCCTCCATGAACCATCTCATCCTCATCGCTCTCGCCGGTTGCCTGATCGTCGGAATTCAGGCGACCACGACGCCCCAAGGCGAGAAGACCGCCAAAGACCAGCCCATGAGTCTGGGCAACTTTTCCGTCAGCCTGACCGTGAAGGACATCAAGGCCTCGAAGGCCTTCTATGAAAAGCTCGACTTCAAGCAGGTCAGCGGCAAGCTCGAACAGAACTGGGTCGTGCTCCAGAACGGCTCCACCAAAATCGGTCTGTTCCAGGGCATGTTCGAGAAGAACAGCTTGACCTTCAATCCGGGCTGGGACTCCGACAAGAAGACCCTCAAGGAGTTTCAGGACGTGCGCGAACTCCAACGCATCCTGAAGGAGCGCGGTCTGAAGCTCGACACCTTCGCCGACGAGTCCAGCGACGGTCCGGCGTTTTTCTCGCTGCTCGACCCCGACGGCAACCCGATCCTGGTGGATCAGCACGTGCCGAAGCCGGGCCACTAGCGTGGAAGGGATTGGGAGCGCCCAAGCGCGCTTCTAAAAGTGGCGTTCAGTCCCGCTGCTTCGAGCGTGAGCGCTCGGGGCCTTCGGGAAAAAGGCTGCCTTGGACTGCGCGCTTTGCAGCGGCCGGGAAGAGTGGTCGGATTGCCTCCGGGGACTCTTGCTCGCTGTCGCCGTGCAGGCCAAGGCGCATGCACTGGATCTCGAACAATCGATGGGCGGCTTCCCAGCGCGGACCGCTGCCGCTCATTCGCTCACCGAACTTGGAGCGATTCAACGCTCCGCCGCGCATGTCGCGCACGGCGTTCAGGATCTTTTGCGCGCGATCCGGGAACGCAGCGCGCACGCGCTCTTCGAAGACCGGCAGCACTTCCGCCGGCAGGCGCAGCAGGATCATGAAGGCGTGGCGCACGCCCGCGTCGCGCGCGCGCTCAAGAATCGTCGGCACGTCGGATTCGTTGAGGCCTGGAATCAACGGGGCGATGGCGACGCCAGTGTCGAGACCGGCATCGGCCAGCGCGCGCAACGTGGCGAAGCGCGTCGAGGGCGCGCTGGCCCAGGGCTCCATGGCGCGACCGGTCGCTTCGTGCGCGAAAGGAATCGAGAGGAACACGCGCACGGCGGCCTTCTTGGACAGGCGCGCGAGTACGTCGATGTCGCGGCGCACAAGCGCGCTCTTCGTGATCAAGGCGATCGGCTGCGCGAACTCGACGCAGACTTCGAGGCAGGCGCGCGTGATTCCGTAGGAAGCTTCGAGTGGCTGATAACAATCGGTGACGCCCGAGAACGAGATCGGTTCGCGCTTCCAGGCGCGCGACGAAAGTTTCTTGCGCAGCAACTCCGCGGCGTTGGTCTTGACCACGATGCGCGTGTCGAAGTCGGTGCCCGCGCCGTAGCCCAAGTACTGGTGCGTCGGCCGCGCGTAGCAATACGCGCAAGCGTGCTGGCAGCCGCGGTAGGGATTGAGCGTCCACTGGAACGGAATGTCCGGCGAGTCGTTCTCGCTCAGGATCGACTTGGCCGTTTCCTCGTAAACGTGGATCCGCGCGTCGGGCGGCTCGCCGAGCCAGTCGACGTGCGTCGAAGTCCATGGATTCGGCGGGTTCGAGACGGGACGCAACACGCGACATGCAATCTCCTGGGTCGGGCGGGCTTTCGAGCGACACGGACGAACCCTATCCTACGCCAC
>JAYUUV010000243.1:0-14297 GCA_043754695.1 Planctomycetota bacterium | reverse complement strand
CGATCTGACGCAGACGACGCTGGGAATCTCGCGCGACGACGCGGGCTTCATCCCGATGTACGTCGAGCAGGAGATCTGGGAACGCGACCCGTTCCAGTCCATCGACGTGGCCGGCGTCGGCCGATTGATGCACTTGGCTTCGACGGAAGGCCGCGGCACACGCTCGGACCTGAAGCTCGGCATCTGCGGCGAACACGGCGGCGATCCGCGTTCGATCCAGTTCTGCGAGAAACTGAATCTGGATTACGTCTCGTGCTCGCCGCTGCGCATCCCGATTGCGCGCCTCGCGGCGGCGCAGGCGGCGCTCTAGCGGCGGCGCGAGGGTTGATCGGTCAGTACCGTGCCAGGGACCTTCCAGTAAGGTCCCTGGGACCTTCAACGATTCGAGCACGAATCGATGAAGGATCCAGGCAGCCGTCTACAGGTCCAGCTTGTCGGCC
Organism: Planctomycetota bacterium; assembly: GCA_043754695.1. Lineage (GTDB taxonomy): Bacteria > Planctomycetota > UBA1135 > UBA1135 > JADJQU01. The sequence continues at coordinate 13,857 of JAYUUV010000243.1, read as the reverse complement.
TGCAAGCCGTCGATCATGCGCAACACCAGGCGCGAGACGCGGCGGATCTTGTCGCAGTCGATTTTTTCCGGATCGTCGGTCGACTGGTGGTAGTCCTCGTGCACGTCCGAGAATAGGAACGTCACAGGAATCTTCAGGTAGGTCGCGAAGTTGACCTGGTCGGAGCGTTGCCAGTATTGATCGGCACTGCCCAGTGTGGGGAAGCCTTCTTCGGCGCTCAGCGACTCGGCGAGACGCACCAAGCCGTTGTAGTCCTTCGGGCGCGCCTTGGTCGGCGTGATCAAGAGCATGTCCGGAGCGTTCCGGCCGATCATGTCGATGTTGATGTCGCACACGGCGCGATGTCCCTCGGGCAGTGACGGAGCCATGCACCAGGCCCTGGAGCCATACAGCCCCTTCTCTTCACCCGAGACCCACATCAACAGCACCGAGCGACGCATCGGCCCGTTGACGGTCAACGCTTCCGCAAGTTGCAAGAGACCGGTGGTCCCCGATCCGTTGTCGTCCGCGCCGTTGAAAACGACGCCATTGGCGTCCGTGCCGACGTGGTCGTAGTGCGCGCTGATGATGATCACTTCCTTCGAGAGCACCGGATCCGCGCCCGGCCAGAACCCACACACGTTTTCTACATCGACCATGCCGTCGACGCTGCTCTCCTTGCGCGTGTCGGTGAAGACAACACCCAGATCCGTGCCCACGGCCGGACGCGCATTGGCGGAGTCGGCGGGTCCCGCCAACTGCAGGACCCGCGCCACGGCCGGGCCGGAGACGATCACGTACGGGAACAGGTCGCGCTCTTCGGCGCGGTTCCCGGGGAATTGCACGCCAGGACGTTTTGCGCCCGACAAATACTCCTTGATGCGACTGGCCATCTTGTCTTCGGAAGTCTTCGAACCAGGCGCGAGCAGCACGCCGACCGCGCCGGCTTTCTTGACGGCGGTGCGCCGGTCCTTCCCGCTCATGCCATTGTCCTCGCACAGCGCCCACTTGCCGGAAAGGTCGAGCGAGGCGAGCTTGGCTTCGTCGCTGTCGCCGCAGTAGACGACATTGCCCGCGGTCGTCGCCGTGGTGATGCCGGAAGAATGGAACGCGTACTCGCTGCCGAAACTGAAGTCGATCGACTTGCCGGCCTTGACCGCCTGGGCACGCGTGCCGGCGAGGTTGAGCTCGCGACAGATCAATTTGTACTTGTACAGGAATCCGTCCGGCGTTCCCGGCGAGAATCCAAGCCGCTGCAGCCTGGCGCGAATGAAGCGCGCCGCGATGCGCTGGCCGTTACTGGGCGTGTCGCGTCCGCCCAGCTCGTCGCTGGCGATGAAGAAGATGTCCGACTTGATGTTGTCGGCGTGGATCGAATCGAGTGCGACGGCGAGGCCGGCCCCGCGCGGAGCCTGCGAAAGACCCGGAATCGTCAACACGCAAACGGCGATGGCGGACGGGATCAAACGGCGAAGTGCTTGGATCATGGTCGATGTGAAGCGCTGCGGAGGGACGAAAAAGTCCGCGACCATGGCTCAGGCCGCGAATGTGTCCGCCCAAGATACGCCGATCGAGCAAGAGCTGGACAGCGCATGTCCGCAGGCGTGTTCGAACTGTGTTCGCGGCCCCTGGTTTCGCCTCTCCGGGCAGGTCATCTCGCCCGTTGGGGCAGGGCCTACGCGCGAGTTCTCGAGCGCAAATAGAGCAGCGTCGAGGCCTGGACGCGCTCGACCAAGGCCGTCACGTCAGTTGCCGACTCGAGACTGCGCAGGTCTTCGAGATTGGCCGCGCACCAAGGACAGCGCATCTCTTCGACGTGAAAGCGCAAGTACTCTGCGGGTCCGGGCTCCAGCGCGCCGACCAGCGAGCGCGCCAGCCAATGCCGTGCCGGACACGAGACGCGCGCCTCGCGCCAGGCGGTCTCGATCGAGATGTCGAGGCTCGCTTCGCCCGATTGCGCGCCGGCGGCGATCGCCTCGAGCAAACGGCCCGACGCGTCGCCCGCGACTGCGAGCTCGCGCAGCCGGGCGACAGCTCGGAATTTGATTCCCGCGACCGAGGTCTCGTCGCGCAAGCCGAAACGCTCCCAGGTGTCCTTGTTGCGCCAACCGCCGTGCAGCAAAGCCTCGATCACCATCAGGCGCTTGAACTCGCCTTCGGCCCAGGTTTCTTGCACCCAGGCGCGCAGGATCTCCACCAGCAATCCGTGCGCGCGCGCCTCGAGGTCGCGGCCGCGCACCACGCGACTGGGCGTCTCGTCGTCGCGCGCGCGCGCTTCGATGCCGGTGCGGCCCGACTCGCCTTCCTCGCTGTCGAGCGTCGTCAGCTTGCGACGGCGCAGGTGATCGATCGTGCGGTTGTGGCAGATCCCGAACAGGTACTGCTCGAACGTGTAGGTCGGGTCGTAGCCGGCAATGCCGCGCACGGCTCCGAGCATCGTCTCCTGCAGCACATCCTCGCGCGCCTGGCTGTCCTTGATGCGCTTGGAGATGTAGGCCAGCAGACGTCCGGAATATTCGCGCTCGAGGGCCAGCCACTCGGCGTCGTCGTAGGCCTGCAAGCGCGCGATGTCGGGAATGTGGTCGCTCAATGGGCCTCTTTAGGATTGGTGCAGGAGCAGAAAGACGACGTACATCAGCGCGGCTCCCAGGACGAGCATGCCGGCGAGGAAAAGACACAGTCGCAAGACGCCGAGGAAGACTCCACGGCCGCCCTCGACAAAACGGCCGCCCGCGCGCCCGACCCCGCCGACCGAACGTTTGACCGGGCCGGAAATCAGCGCCATCAACACTTCGAAGCCCAGTTCCAGCGTGGCGCGCAGCGCACCGAGCACGCCGCGATCCGAACGTGGCGGCACCGGAACCGCGGCGCTGGAAGTCCCCGACCAGTTGACTGCGGAAGGCAACGGCGGCGTCGGATCGGAATCGGACACGGAAGCGAACGTCGGAAGGATGGCGCGCGGAGTTGCCCGGGCGAGTCGCGACTGCTGCGCGGCTTCATCCAAGGTCTGAATCGAGACCACGTCGTCGAGCGGCGCGAGCGGTGCCGTCGCCAGCGCTGCAGGCGCGACCGGCGGCGCGCTCGCGGGGGCCGGCTCCGAAGGCAGCGCGACCTGCGGCAATGGCGGCAGCCTCGGGATCGGGGGCGGCGTCGCGCTCGTCGGCCCAGCGGCGCGCGGACTCTTGAGTCCTTCCCAGACGCCACGCGCCACTTCGACGGCTCCGCGCGTCAAGTCCGTCGCCGTCGAGCGCAGTTCGGGACGCCGCTGGGGCGCAGCCATGCCGGCACGCGGCGTCGGCGCATTCGCTCCAGCTCCTGCCGGGGCGCTGGGCTGGATCGGCGGGAGTGACGGAAGCTCCGCAGACAGCGATTCGAGCGCCACCATCGGATCGCCCGCCCGCAGCGTCTGGCCGAGCGCGGCGAGCAACTGCGGGACTCCCGCGAAGCGATTCGCGGGCTCGATGCGCAAGCAACATTCGGCGACGGCGCGCACGCGCGGCGGAAAATCGTCGGGGAATTGCGGCGGCTGATCGTCTTCGCGCAACACCACCCCCGCCTCGGGACTGGTCTCGAACGGCAGCCGGCCGCTGTAGATCTCGAACAGGATCACACCGAGCGAATAGATGTCCGCGCGCAAGTCGGCGCGATTCTTGAGCATCTCCGGCGCCATGTACTGCGGCGTTCCGCGGCCGAAGGACAACGTCTGGCGCCCCTCGATCAGAAGCTTGGCCAAGCCATAGTCGCCGACGCGCGCGACGTCGCCCTTCAAGAAGATGTTCGAAGGCTTGAGATCGAAATGGGCCAGGCGGCGTTCATGCAGCGCAGCCACGCCGCGGCAGGATTGCACGAATAGGTTGAGCGCGTGCGCGCGGCTCAATCGTTCGCGCTTGAGCCGCCGCGCCAAAGTGTCTTCGCCCGCGTATCCCATCACGAGGTAGGGCACATCGAGCACGACGCCCATGTCTTCGATGGTCACCAAGTTGGGGTGATCGATCGCCGAGAAGTGGCGCACCTGTTCCAGCTCGCGTTCGATCGCCGCGCGCGAAGTCGCCTCGTCGATCTTGAGGAACTTGATCGCGTAGCTCTTGTCGATCGAAACCTTGCGCGCCTTGTAGACGTCGCCAAACGCGCCGCCGCCCAGGCGATTCTGGATCTCGTAGCCGGCGATGAAGCTCGGCTTGCGGAACGAGCTGTAGAAAAGTTCCCAGTCCATTCAAGGAATCCGCACTGGGTGCGCTTGGCTGTCCATGGTACGTGGAACGGCGCTCCGCTTGCACGAACGAGGGCTCATGCGTCCTCCAGGGGCGCGAAGGAGATCCAGCGCGGCCGCTCGGAGGCGCTCGGCATGCACAGCCGCAGGTGCAGCGGCCGGACCAGCTGCAGGGGGATTTCGATGTCGCTCAGTGCGGGGCCTGCCTGGGCTTCGTCGGGGATCATTCCGCCGACGCAGTGCAGCTTGAGCTTCGCCCCGTCGTGAACGAGTGCGAGTTCGACTCCGCAAAGCGGCGCCTGAACATGGCTCGTACCTTTTGTGCCGATCGAAAGCCGGCCTTCGATGCCCGGAGCGAACAGCAGGATGCGCTTGGCACCCGCCGACTCGAGGCCGGCCTCGAGATCGAGGGTGGCCGACAGGCTCGCGCGATCGGGCTGTTCGAAGCGCAGCACGCTGTGCTCGGCCAATCGGACCAGGTCGCCTGACTTGAGACTGTGGCCCGCCGCGCCGAGCGGCTCGACGCCGATCCATGCGCGCGCGCTGCCGATCGGTTCCACACGCCAACTCGCCGCGCTGTGAAACGAAGGCGGCTCGAGGACGAAGCGCACGTGGCGCGGCAAAAGGTCGGCGAGCAGCGGGACATCCGCCTCGCCGGCGCGCGAGTGGCCGACGCTCGCGCAGGGTCCGGCGCAGATCAGAAAACTGCCCGCATCGTCGAGTGACATGCGCAGGCGGGCCGGACGAACACTCGACGGACTGTGCGCGATCGGCGCCGGCGGCGCTGCGGGCGCGCCCAACGCGGACAGCCCGACGCGCTCCTGACTCAGCGCGCGGTCCGCGCGCAGCTTTGCCAGAAGGTCGCGCATCCCAGCGCGATTTTCCGGCGCGCCAGGCGCCGACTGCGGCGGCGCAGGCGGAGGCGTCGGAATCAAAGGCAGAATCAGTGCGCGCAACCCCGCGGCGCGCGGATCTTCGATCAGCAGCGCGTCGTGCAGGATCGCCAGAGCCGCTTCGGGGCGACCGGCCTGGAGCGCGCGCCGGGCGGCAGAGAGCAACAGTCGACGCTGAACGAAGGCAGGCAACAAGCGGCGCATGGCCGGCGCGTGAAATGGACTAGGCGCCGGTGGGCGGCCTGCGGGAACGGTACCCGGACATTTCGCGTTCGTTGGCCGAGGGCGGGCAGATCCTGGGCACTGAACCAAGGCCCGGCGGCGAACCGGCCGAATCGTGAACGGAAGGCAGGCGATCAGGCTCCGGTGATCACCGCGCCGCCCTGGTTCTGGGCTTCGAGGAACGCCTTGCGCGTGCGCTCGTAGAGATCCTCGCGGCGCAAAATTTTCGGGTGCGGGCAGAAGGCGATCCCGACCGAAATTTCGAGCCGGTCCCCCACCACGTCGCACAGGCCCTTTTCCTGGGCCATCTGCTGCACGCGCTTGGCCATCACCTGCGCGCCGTCGGGGCCGGTGTGGGGCAGCAGAAAAAGGAACGAGTTCTCGTCGAAGCGGCCGAGCACGTCGGTGTCGCGCGAGGCGACCAGGAAAATCCCGGCCAGTTCGCGCAGCGACATATCGCTCAACTGGCCGTCGAAACCAAGCATCACGCAGGACAGCGGCTGCCCGAAGCGCGTGGCGCGTTTGTACTCCTCGTCGAGCTTGATCTTCAGGTAGGCGAAATTGAACAGTCCGGTGTCTGGATCGGTCAGCACCTCGCGCATCTGCTCGTCGGGCACGCCGCTCGCATTCGTGAACAGCGCCTCGGGCAGCACGGGCGGCGCTTTCTTTTCGCGCGAAGCGTTCGGCAACGCGGCGCGCGGCGTCGCGTTCGCTTCCAAGGCCTTGCGCAGTGCAGTGCCGTTGAGCGGCCGGGCGAGCACACCGGTCGCGCCGCAAAAGTGCGCGATACTTTCCGCGCTGCTGTTGCCCGTGTCGACGACGATGAACGTGCGACAACGCGTCTTGCCGGTCAGCGTGCGGCAGGCCTCGTACACGTTCGAGCTGCGCAGCATGTTGTCGAGCAGGATCACATCGCCCGCCACCGGCGGCTTGGACATCAGTTCGTCAACCGAACGCGCGGTCTGGAATTCATAGCCGTCCAGAGCCGCCGCCGCCGCGCGCGTCGAAGCGAGCAGCGACTCGTCGTTGGTCACCAGTCGTAGGGTGCGAAGGCCGTCGCCCATGGGGATTGATTCCTGTACGGTCGCGGAAGGGAGCCGGAGGCAGATTCGGGCATGGGCCGGTTCGAGTCAAGGGCCGAAGCTCGTTCTTCCAGTGTGCGCTTCTGCGCCCTCAGCGCCCCTACGTCCCCGCGTTTTCTTGAAAAAGCAGCGCACGGACGCACAGGGCGCCGGCGCACAGTGGCGCGGAGCCGGCCCGGCCGCCGCTCAGGTCGCGGAGGAAAGCTCTTCGATCCACTCCAGCGGCATGTCGTAGTTGGCGTAGACGTTCTGCACGTCATCGTTGTCCTCCAACATGGCGATCAGTTTCAGCAGGCGACGGGCGTCCTCCTTGTCGGCGACCTGAAAGCGGTTGAGCGGGACGTAGGCCATGTCGGCGGACAAAAACGTCTCGCCCTTGGATTCGAGCACGGCCTTCAAGGGCAAGAACTCGGTGGCCTTGGCGTACAGGATCGCGGCGTCGCTCTCGACTTCGACGTCGTCCACGCCGGCATCGAGGGCCAGCTCGGTGAGCTGATCTTCGCTGCGCTGCTTGCGCTCCACCACGTAGACCGAACGGAATTCGAAAAGGAAGGCAACCGAGCCTGGCGAGCCCAAATTGCCGCCGCCGCGCTCGAACAGGTGCTTGATGTCCGGCGCCGTGCGGTGGCGATTGTCGGTCAGGCACGCAGCCATCAATGCCACGCCGCCGGGACCGTAGCCCTCGTAGACGAGTTCTTCCCACTGATCGCCGTCCTTCGAGCCCGAACCCTTCGCGACGGCCCGCGTGATCGTGTCCTTGGGGACGTTGGCCGCCTTGGCCTTGTCGATCGCGTACCGCAACTTGAGGTTGGCATCGGGATCGCCGCCACCGGAGCGCGCTGCGGACATGACCACGCGAATCAACTTCGAAAAGGCCTTGCCGCGCTTGGCGTCGACGGCGCCCTTGCGTGCGGCGATGTTCGAAGAATGAGAATGACCGGCCATGGGATCTCGAAACTCTAGGCTCTGCGGACGGAAGGGCTCGAAAACAAAGCAGCGGTCCCGGAGGCCAATTTGCCTGGGGACCGCTACGCGTGCGAGGAACCGAAAGCGCCTGGTATCAGCGCTTGGAGAACTGGAAGCCGCGACGTGCTCCGCGACGGCCGTACTTCTTGCGTTCCTTCATGCGGCTGTCGCGGGTCAGGTGACCCGCGTCGCGCAACGGGACTTCGAGCGCGGGATTGAGCTCCTTCAGCGCGCGCGCAAGTCCCATGCGAACCGCGCCGGCTTGCCCGTTGGGCCCGCCGCCATTGACGTTGCAGAAGATGTCGTAGCCTTGCTCGTTTTCAGTGAGCTTGAGCGGCGAGCGCGCATCGATCTGCATCTGGACCGTCGGGAAGTACTCGTTCATCGGACGACCGTTGACGAGGAAACCGCCCTGGCCCGGAGTGAGGCGCACGCGGGCGACGGCCGATTTCCTGCGACCGAGACCCCATTGGAAAGTAGTTGCAGTTGTCATTAGGCGTGCGTCTCTCAGAGAGTCGGGTTGACTTTGACGGGCAGTTGGGCGCTGTGCGGATGCTCGGCACCGTCGTAGACCTTCAGGCGACGCAGCATGTCGTGACCGAGCTTGGTCTTCGGCAACATGCGGCGCACGGCCAGCTTGACGATGTCGTTGGGGCGGGCTTCGCGCACGCGCTCGAGCGACACCTTCTTCTGCCCGTCGTGATACTTCGTGTAGTGGACGTAGAGCTTCTGATCGTCCTTCTTGCCCGAGAGCTTGCTCTGCGCCGAGTTCGTCACCACGACGAACGCGCCGGTCAGGCTGCTGGGGGTATACGTCGGTCGATCCTTGCCCATCAGCGACATGGCGATCTGACTTGCCATGCGCCCGAGCCGGTGCTCGGAGGCGTCATAGTGGAGCCAACGCTCTTGCGCGTCGGCAGAACGGACGTAGGTGCTCTTCATAGGGAATGACGGACGGGCCGGTTGTGCGCGACGGAGGGTCGGCGCCCGAGCCGGACGTAAGGGTCGAAGAGAGTAGCGGCCGGCGCGCCGCTCATCAATGGTCAGCAGGGGTTTCAGCGGCAGATGGGCAAGAATCGTTGGCCGCAAGCGCTCAAAGACCCAGACCGCGCAGCCAGGTCGCGGCCTCTGGCTCGCCAGGAAAGGCCAGCAACGCGCTCTCTGCAGCGAGCCGGCCCACGAATATCGAACTGCCCATCGGCAGCGCGGGAACGAGCCAGCCGGGCGGGTCGCCGGCGACGCCCGCCGGCAGGCCCTCGCCCAAGGGCCAGGGCCCCAAGCGCGACCAGCCGCCGTCGGCCTCGCGCAGCCAGGCTTCCGCGAACGGCGCGAAGGCGTTGACCTCGCGCGAGAGCCGCCGTGTACCCAGATCGAATGGACGCAGCTGATAGAGCGTGGCGCCAGGCGAACTCAGGGTCACGAGCAAGGGCTCGGTCTTAGTGATGCACTTCAGCGGCGCGCGCCCCGGCACGAGCTCGAGGCGCGAGCTCGAGTGATCGGCAGCCTCGAGTTCGCCGCGCGCGGCCAGCACTGCGAGCCACGGTTCCTCGGACGAAGCGTCAAAGCGCGCCTCGAGCAGGCGCAGCGCCGCGGGCTTCGCGGCGCGCGAAGTGAGCGTCAGGAGCAGGACAGCAACGGCCGCGAACAGCGCGATCAGCGTCACGACCCACACGCGTCGTCGCTGGCTCAGCGAAATCGCGAACGCGGCGCCGAGCACGAACAGCGCCGACCATGGAGCGCGCGCGGCGCGGGCCTCGAGCGGCGGACGCGGGCGCGCCACCAGCTCCGGCGCGACTTCATCAAGCTCTTGCGCCGCGACGATTTCGATCAGCCGTGCGTGTTCGCTCTTGGCGAGTTCAACGCCGACGGCGCGCGACCAGACTGCGCTGGGCAGGCTCTCGAACGGCAGTGGAACGGCCATCGTGAACGTGCGCCGCTCGCCGGCAGCGAGCGGCCGATCCAAGGACAACACGGCGCGCCCTGCGCCTTCGAGTTCGAGCGAAACTTCGGCGCAGGGCCCCTCGATTTCGAGCTTGGCGAGCGCGGCACGCGCGCTGTGTCCCTGTGCGATCCAAAACAGCAGGACTGCGATCACGCGCTGGCTCCGCGATTGGTGAGTGCCGCTGCCAGGCACAGGCCGATCAGCAGGATTCCTGGCCCATACGGAGACGGCGAGCCATCGACCGCAGCCAAGGCCCAGTGCAATGGACTGCACTGCGCGGCGCTGCGGCTCCATTCGGGCGCGAGCGAATCTGCGGAGTGCGATCCAAACGACAATGCGGCTTGCAGAAGCGGCAGGCCGGGGACCAGCGCGATCCACAGCGCTGCATGCACTCGCGAAGAGACGAGCCGCGCACGAGCCAGTTCCGCGGCGAGGGCCGACAGGGCAATGAAGGCAAGCGCCCAGGCTATTGCCTTGGCGCAGCGCGGCCAGGAACTGCCGCGCTCGACATCGAGCGCGAGGGCCAGAGCCAGCACAGGCACGCAGGCCATCAGCCCGCCCCACCACGCGCGCAGATCGCGAGGCCCCAGGGTCGCGCGCGGCAGACCGGCGACGGCAATCCAGGCCAAGGTGCACAACGCAAGCCGCGGCGCCGCTCCTGCGCCCGAGTCAGAAAGATCGAGCGCTCCTTCGCGCTCGAGGATCAGTGGCGCCAGGGATGCGAGCCAAGCCAGCACCAACGCCGCGGGGCCCATGGCGACAGGGCTCAGTGCACGCGGCCGAGTTTCGGGCTCGCCGGCGCGTTCGTGCTCGGGGACTTGAGTTTCTGCGTCTTCACGGACTTCACGGGCAGACGTGCGTCGGGTTTTCCTCCGCGCGGCAAGATCGCGGCGTGGTCCCAGCGCACTTCGACCAATTCCCAATCGACAGCATCTGGCTGCGACGGCGACGAGCTCTCCGACCCCGCTGCGGGTCCCTCCGGCAAGCACAAGAGCGCATTGGCAACGTGCAGCCACTTCGTGGCCACCGGCAGTTCGCCGGGTTCGCGAGTCGACGGCGCGCGGCCGAAAAGAATGCGGCGCGAGTTTTCCAGATACAGGATCGTGCCGGGTTCCTCGACGCTGGTCAGCCGCGCCTTGCGTGCGTCGATGATCGAATATCCCAGGCGCGCGAGGTCCTCGCCTTCCAATTCGGCCCACATCGATGAGGCCACCGACAGCGCGTCGGCAACGCAGTCATTCCACAGGACTTCGCCGGGCCGCAGGTTCCTGGCCGCGTTCTCATCCATTGAAATCACGGGCAGAAAGCCCTGCTCCCGAGCAGGCGGCGTGGGCCAGGCGCCGGGCAGCAGCATGCCGTCGTTCGCTATGCCTAAGAATTCGCGGCCGACTTTCACGCACGCGATCGGCGTGCGCATTTCAATCTGGATGCGCAACCCGTCGGGCCACAGCACCTCGGGCGGTGCGACCGAAAGCACGAAGGGCAACAGCCGCAGCTCGCTCACGATCGCCGCCGCGGCGTCGGCATCCTCGCAATCGAAGGGCGCCGTGTGCGAAACGCGTTCGGCGACCAGCGCCTGCCAGCGCGGATCGGACCATCCGGCCCCCACGTCCAGGCGCACGTCCGCGGTCTCGACGCGCGTGAAATCGGCGGCCTCGACGCCGTCCTCCAAGACCCACAGGAACCAGGCCGCGGCAATGATCGCCAGCAAGACGGTCACGCTGGTCAAGACACCACCGCGGCGTCCGTGTGCCTGATTCACGAGCGAGAGACACATGGCGAAGAGAGCCCCGCGAAAGTCTTTCCGCGCGAAACGAATGGTGTTCTGCCCCACCACTGCGCGCGCTTCGCGGCCTGGCTCAGTTGCGAGATCCGACCAGGGGCGGTTCGCTGGCGACGACGTTTTGGCTGTTGGGCGAGAGTCGGCGCGCTGCGTCCTCGATGAACAGATCGATGCAGGTCTGCAGTTCGAAAACTTCTTCGCGCGAAAGCGTCACGGTCTTCGAGCTCGACTGTTGATGCAGTTCGTGGCTCAAAAGGCGCGAAACGACCTTCAACGTGGCCAATTGGCGCTGCAGTTGTTGTGTGGACTTCGGGTTGGTCGACAGCGGTTCCATGGAAGACCTCGGTTGGCCTGGTGCCTCGAGCGGATCAGAGCGGTTGAAGGGTGCGGTCGGAACCTGTCCACGCACGCGGCGCGACGGCAGTTGTTGCCGAGCGAGTCCGACGCGTGCTTAGATACAACGATGACAAGGCGATTCCAAGCGCGGAGAACGAGTTCGTGAATTCGCGTCGCCGACCCGACGAAGAGCGCCACGGCCGCCGCGAGCGAAGAGGCGACTCCGCTCCCGCGCAGGTTCCGACTCAAAAGCACAGCGCGGAGCGAAACGAGCCCTCGGCGCCGGGGAAAACGACGCGCGCTCTTTCCAACGCGACGGAGCATGCCCCCTTTGGCTCCGGTCTCGAACACCCAAGCGAGCCGGTCGCGGAGCCCGCGCGCGAAGCGCCCGCCCCGCGCCCCGCAGAGCGCGCCAAGCATGCCGAGCCCGAACGCCCGGCGCGGGAAAAGCGCGAGCGAAAGGTTCAGACGAAAGATCGAAAGCAGAAATCTCCCGGCCGCCGGGACGCGCTTGGGGGACGGGGCGTCCAGCGTTCCTTCGAGCCGCCGCCGGGCGGTCCGCGCCTGGCTCAGCTGCTCGCCCAGCATCCCGCGCCGCCGCCGGCCCCGCCCCGGGCGGGCGCAGGCGCGCCGCGGGTCTGGCGCGGGCTGACGCTCTCGGACTTCCAGATCCAGGCCATCGACGCCATCGCGGCGGGCAAGAACGTCCTGGTCGGAGCTCCCACGGGGGCGGGCAAGACGCTGGTCGCCGAGTACGCGATCGAGGACGCGATTCTGCGCAAGCGCCGCTGCATCTACACCTCGCCGATCAAGGCGCTCTCCAATCAGAAGTACCGCGACTTCCGCGACGATCCCCGGGTCGAGGTCGGCCTGATGACCGGCGACGTCACGCTCAATCCGAGCGCGCAGGTCCTGATCATGACCACGGAGATCCTGCGCAACGCGATCCTGGAGAATCCGCGCCAGCTTTCCGACGTCGAGTACGTGGTCTTCGACGAGATCCACTTCCTCGACGACGCCGAGCGCGGCACGGTCTGGGAAGAATCGCTGATCTTCGCGCCGGAAAACGTGCGCTTCATCTGCCTCTCGGCCACCGTGGCGAACATCCACGAGCTTGGGAAATGGATCGCGCAGATCCGCAGCCATCCGCTCGAGGTGATCGAGTCCCACTGGCGTCCGGTGCCGCTGACCCACCGGTTGTGGAATCCGCGCACGGATGTCTTCGAACTGGGGGACCTGCCGAAAATGCGCCGCAAGGCGGAGTCCTTCGCCGCTGACGAGCCGCGCGGCAGGCGCGATTCGCGCGGCAGGCACGGTCGCGACGGCGGCCGGCCGCCGCGCCAGCAGCAGCCCGAACCGGACTTGCTACTCGACCAGCTCGAGCAAGTCGGAGCGTTGCCGGCGCTGGTCTTCTCCTTCAGCCGCAAGGACTGCGAACGCCACGCGCGCCGCAACGGAGGCCGCGAGCTATTGACCCGCGAAGAGCGCGCGCGCATGGCCAAGCTTCAGGCGGAACTGGTCGAGCTCTTCAAGCTGCCCGAGGCCTCGAAGTCCGGCGAAATCATGGGCCTGGCGATGCGCGGCATCGGCTACCACCACGCCGGCATGCTGCCGATCGACAAGGAGCTGGTCGAGCGCATGTTCACCAGCGGCCTGTTGAAACTCTTGTTCACGACCGAGACCTTTGCTCTGGGCATCAACATGCCCGCGCGCAGCGTGGTGTTCCATTCGCTGCGCAAATTCGACGGCACCAGCGTCGACTGGCTGCGCACGCGCGAGTACATGCAGATGGCCGGCCGCGCCGGCCGCCAGGGCATCGATCGCGAAGGGCTGGTGTTCTCGATTCTCGACGACACGGCGCTGCGCGAGGCACCGCTCGAACGCATCCTCTCGGGCACGCCCGAGTCGGTGATGAGCCGTTTCAAGCTCTCGTACTCGACCATCCTGCACTTGATCGTCACGCTCGGCCGCGAGCGCCTTTTCGAAGCCTGGGAGAAAAGCTTCCACCACTTCCAGCACCGCGCGGGCACGCAGAAGGCGCAGCTCAAGTTGCGCGCCGAACAGCGCGTGCTGCTGCAGGCGCATCTTGGTTTCCTGACCGAGAACGGATATCTCGACGACAAGGACCAACTCACCCCAAAGGGCAGTGTGGCGCGGCTGCTCAACGGGTACGAAATCCAGCTGGCCGAACTTTTGTTCCGCGGCACGTTCGAGAACTTGCCGCCGCGCGCCCTGGCCATGATCTTCGCCGCGCTCGTGTACGAGGAACGCCGTCGCGGGGGCGGACCATTCATTCCCTTCAAGACCTTCGGCACGCTGCGCAAGCAGGTCGATCTCGTGCTCAGTTCGCTGGTCCAAAGCGAGCTGCGCCAGGGCATTCCCGAGCCGATGAAAGTCGCCGACTGGGGCCTTACTCCCGCCGTATTGGCGTGGTGCGACGGTGC
>JAYUUV010000242.1:0-25054 GCA_043754695.1 Planctomycetota bacterium | reverse complement strand
CCCGCGCGCCGGGCCGGGCTGTCGAAGTCGAACCTGGTACCGTTACGACAGGCTCGCGCGTTCGGCTTCGAGCATGCGCGTAAGCGCCGCCGCTTCGCTGATGTTCGCGACCAGTTCGCGATCGCCGCGCGCGATCATGGCCAGCAGGTGGCGCACTTCTCCGTCGTAGCCGGTGTGCGCAGGCAACTCGACCGCTTCGACCGCACCGCCGCGCGCGAGCAGGAGCTTCGGGCTGCGCGAGAAGTCGAACTCCGCCGTGGCGCGCTCGAAGACCACGATGTAGCGCATGCGAAACGCAAATCCGCCCGTGTGATCCCAGCCGCCCTCGGCGACCACGTGCGCCGGGCCGTTGGCGAAGCGATAGAGCGTCGTGACGTGATCGAGGCTGCCGGTCGACGAAACGCTAGTCGGTTCGCCGAAACACCAGCGCACGAAATCGGCGTCGTGGATGTGCAGATCGAAAAGCGCGCCGCCTGAGCGTTTCGGATCCGAATAGAAACTCGGGTTCCACTCAGGACGCGTGCCCAGGCGCGAGAACACGGCGCTTTGCACGGCTCCGAAAGTGCCGCGGCGGATGTGCTCGCGCAACCAATCCCAGCCGGGCCAAAAGCGCATGCACATCGCCGGCATGCACAGGCGATCGGAGCGAATAGCTGCGTCGGCCAGGCGCTGCACGTCAGCGCTGGAAATGGCGACCGGTTTTTCCACCAGCACGTGTTTTTTCGCCGCCAGCGCCGCGAGCGCAAGTTCGACGTGCGTGCTCGTCGGAGTACAGATGCTGATCAAATCGATTTGTGGATCGTCGATCAGCGCGCGCGGATCGGCATGCGCGCGCACGAGTTTGGGATCGAAGAGCAGATCGCGCTTGGCGCCGGTGTCGAAATTGCCGCCCTCGACGACACGGCCGGTGCGGCGCTCGGCGTCCGAATCGGCGACGGCCAACAATTGATTGCTCAAGCCCATCGCGTTCGCCGCCTGGTACGCGGCGAGGTGCGTGCGGCCCATGAAACCAAGGCCGATGATGCCGATTCCTACCGGGCGTCGTGTCACGGGAGTCGCTCCAAGAGTTCGCGCGCCGCACGCATATCGAGCACGCGTTCCGCGCCGGCTTCGCGTTCGATCATGCGATCGACGTCGATGTCGTGCTCGCGCAGCACGGCGAAAAATGCGCGCCAGTCGACTTGGCCGGTGCCGACGCGAACTTCTTCGCCCCACGCGCCGCGGGCAGAAGTTGCAATCGCGTCCTTGATGTGAACTTGGAAAACGTACGGCAACAGTTCGCGCAGCGCGGCGACGGGATCCCCCATTCCATACAGGATCATGTTCGCTGGATCGAAATTGACACCGAGCGTCGGCCGATTCAATTCGGCCAGCACAGCGAGCAGCGTCGCCGCATTTTCCTGGCCGGTCTCGAACCCGACGCGCACGCCCTCGGCGGCGAATACGTCGACCATCTGGCCCAGACGATCGATCAGCGTCTTGCGCTCAGGATCCGAGCGCTCGTGCGGCAAAAATCCGGCATGAAACGTGACCAACGGAATTCCAAGGCGTCGCGCCAGCTGCGCATTGGCCTTGGCCGCGGCGAGATTTTTCGGCCAGGTCGCCTCCGGCCGAACGCCGCCGGTGCGCTGGATCGATTCCAGGCTCGAGTAGTCCTCGGCCTCCATGCTCATCATGCCGGAGCGCACGTCGATTTCGGCGCGCGCGAACGCGGCCTTGGTCTTGTCCTCGGACCACGCGCCGGTGCGCAGCGGATCGAGATGCAATTGCACTGCGTCGACGCCGATTTTTTCAAGCAGCTCGACCAGCGCATCGGGGCCGTCCGCCCGAAGCGACCACGAACACGCTCCGATTCGCGACCTTGAATTCGTTGCTTCGTGGCTCATCGCGCTCTGACTCCTCGTCGCCCAGGAAAACTACTCGTCCGTCAACTCAGGATCGATCATCGGGGGCAGCGGCCGCTTGCCCTTCGCAGCGGAAGCGGCGCGCACAAGCTTCGATCGCCCGGATTTCAGCGCGCGCTCAAGTTCCGAAAGCGTGATCGGCCCCGCGGCCACGACGCAACATTCGTCGGGATGCAGATGCTTGCGCGCGACCCGGCGCAAATCTTCGCGCGTGACGGCCGCGAATTCGCGCGGCAGCGAAAGCAGGTTGTCCGCCGGCAGATTGTGGCGCTCGGCGCTGATCAGATAGTTGGCGCGCCGGCTCGCGCGCTGGAACGAGAGCACGAAAGAGCCGACCAGGTAATCCTGCGCGACGCGTAATTCGTCCGCGCCGACCAGTTCCTCCTGCACACGCTTGATCTCCGAGCGGAAACCGGCGAGCGCGGTGGCGACGTGCTGCGGCGACGTGCCGATGTACGCCGAAAAAGTTCCCGGAAGAATGCCCGCCGAATTGTGGATCGCGGCGTTGACCGTGTAGGCGAGGCCCAGCTCGTCGCGCAACTTCTTCGAAATGCGATTGGTGAACCCGGGCCCCGTGCCGAGCACGTGGTCGAGCACGACCAGCGCCGCGTAATCGGGATCGTTGCGGCGAATGCCGAGGTGGCCGAGGTGAACGTGGACTTGCGCACGCTGGGCGTGAAACACACGCGCGCGCGTGCCGCGTTCGGGGAAAACGGGCGGGGTCGTTTCCAGGTCGACGCCGGTCTTCCATTTGGCGAGGCGCTTATCGAGCTGGGCACGTACCTGCTCGGGATCGACATCGCCGCAGACGGCGATGATCGCGCGCGAGGCGACCCAGGTCTCGCGGTGAAAGCGCGCCAGGTCCGTGTGCGTGAGCCGGCGCAGCGACGGAATCGTGCCGCTGCCTGGCCGGCCGAGCCAATGGTTGCCGTAGACGAGCTGGCGGAACAGCTGTTCGCCTTGGACGCGCGGGTCGTCGCGTTCGACCAGCAGGCGATCGAGCACGCGTTGACGCTGACGCTCGAATTGTTTCTTGGGATACGTCGGCTCGACGATCATCTCGGCCAGCAATTCCAAGAGCAATTTCGTATCGCGCCCGGCGATATGCGCGCTGACGCTGCTCGCGCCGCCTACGATGCTGCCGCCCGCGGTCTCGAGCAATGCGGCGATTTCCTCGTCGCTCTTCGAACGCGTGCCTTGATCCAAGAGCGCGCCGGTCATGAAGGCCGTGCCTTCTTTGCCGCGCGGATCGAACGCTTCGGTTCCGCGCACGTGAACGTGGGCCGCGGTCACCGGAGCGCCGGGCCTGGGCGAAACGAGCAGCAGCGCTCCGCAGCCCAGGCGGAAACGGCGGAAAGGCACGTCGAGCTTGGGCAACTCGGCCGGCGGCGGCGTCTCGACCAGCGGAGCTTCGGTTCGTGCGCTCACGCCTTGGCCTTTCGCACGCGGGATTTCGCGCGGGATTTCGCGCCTGTGCGCGCGGGCCTGCGGCGGCTCTTGCCCTTGAGACCTTCGCCGGAAAGTTTCGGCAGGCACCAACCGACGACGCGCGATTCGTGACCGAGCAGGCGCTTGGCGCATTCCTGCACGTCTGCGGGAGTCACGCGCTTCACGCGTTCGATCGATTCGAAGGCCAAGGTCCAGTGCGCATCGACGGCGTATTCGCCGACCATTTCGGCCAGGTCCGACGCCGTTTCCTCATCGTAGGCTTCGCTGGCTTCGAGCATCGCGATCACGCGCGCGATTTCCTTGGCCGGCACGCGCACTTGTGCGAGGCGGCGCAATTCTTCGTCGATGGCCGACTCGAGTTGCTCCGGTTTCGCGGCCGCCGCGCACTCCGCGAAAATCCAGAACAACCCGCCTTCTACGCGTGCGTCGTTGGCGGCGCTGATGCTGGTGGCGACGCCCTCGTCGATCACGAGTCGCTTGTGCAAACGCGAAAGGCGTCCGCCGGTGAGCAGCGACGCGATCACGTCGAGCACGTCGTCGTCCTTCGTGCCCACCGAAGTCCCGGGCCAGACGATGCCGAGGCGCTTGCCCTGGTCGTCCCAGGACAGCGCGACCCGCCGCTCACCGGCTGCAGGCACGATCTTGGGCCGGAAACAGTCGACTTCGGCATAGACCGCTCCCGCCGCGATATGGCCGAAGTGCTTCTTCGCGACGTCGAGCGCGCGCCCCGAAGTGACATCGCCTGCAATGACCAGCGTCGCGTTCCCGGGATGGTAGAAACGACGGTGATAATCGCGCATCTCCACAACCGACAGACGCTTCAGCGAATCGGTGTAGCCGATGATCGGCCGGCGATAGGGATGGCGCTCGAAACAGGCGGCCTGCACGGCTTCGGTCAGCGCGCGCCAAGGATCGTCGTCGCCCATCGAGAGTTCTTCGAGCACCACCGCGCGTTCGGCATCGAATTCCTTGGGATCGAGCAGCAAGTTCTGCATGCGATCGGATTCGATCTCGAGCGCTTTTTCCCAACGATCCGAAGCGAGTTCGAACCAGTACGCAGTGTGGTCGTAACCCGTGAATGCATTGTTGCTGCCGCCCAGTTCCGTGGTGCAGCGATCGACTTCGCCCTTGGCGAAACGCGCCGAGCCCTTGAACATCATGTGTTCGAGGAAGTGCGAGACACCCGCTTCGTGCTCGCGCTCGTTGCGCGAACCGACGCGGTACCAAAGCATCACGGCCACGGCCGGATCGCCGTGGCGTTCGATCGCCAGCACGCGCATGCCGTTTTCGAGCCGGTGCTCTTCGATGCGCGCGCCCGCGCGCTCAGCGACGGTCGTGGTAGGTCCGAGAGGGCTCTTGGTCTTCGAGCGCATGCGTTGTTCAGGGCCGGAGCCGATGCGCGACTCGCTCATCGTCTACCGCCGCCGCGGCGTTCGGGGCGCGCGCCCGCACCGGGGCCATTGCGCGCGCGTCCGGCGGAGCGTCCACCGCCCTCGGACGAGCGTCCCGGCCCTTTGTTGAACGGCTTGCGCGCCGTGCGATTGGGTCCGGCGGGCGCGCGACGGTCGGCAGCGGCTCCCGGCCGCTTCTTGAACTTCGGACGCGCGCCGCGATCCGCCGTCTCGGGCCCGCGCGAATCGGACGAGCGTGCCGGCCGCTTGTTGAAGGTCGGGCGCTCGCCGCGATCGCCGCCTGCGGGCCCGCGCGAATCGGAAGTACGTCCCGGCCGCTTGTTGAAGGCCGGGCGCTCGCCGCGATCGCCGCCAGTCGGGCCGCGCGACGGCGAAGAACGTCCCGGGCGCTCGTCGAAACCGGGCCGTGCCCCGCGATCGTCGGCAGCGGGCCGGCGCGATTCGGATGAACGTCCCGGGCGCGGCTTGAAGGCCGGCCGCGGAGCGCGCAGGTCGCCGGCAGATTCACGTTCCGCGCCCTCGCGCTCTTTCACCGGCGGATTGTTCGGATCGAAGCGCGGCTTGCGCGTTCCGCTCTTGATGCGGAATTCCTTGGGTTCGTGCCAGTCGCGGCGCACTCCGCCGAAGCGCGAGCGCTGGTCCTCGTCGGCGGGCCGGCGTGTCCCGCCGCGTTCAGGCCGTTCGCTGCGCAGAGGCCGCTCGCCTCGCTCGTCGTCCGCGTCGGCGTCGAACTCGGCTGATTTCTTCGCGTAGCTGCCGTGGCTCGCGCGCGCGAACAATTCCTCGGCGCGCGCCTTGTTGTGGGCGATGTCGAGCAGGTCGGTGACTTCTTCCGGCGTCAGCGGGCGCCACTCACCGTCCTTGAGCCTGCGATCGGACAACGCACCGATGCGCACGCGGTGCAAGCGCAGCACTTTGTAGCCGAGCGCCGCGAACACGCGCCGAATCTCGCGATTCATGCCTTCGCGAATCGTGACCGTCAGCACGGTCGCTTCATTGGCGCGACGCTCGACGTGCAACGCGGCGCCGCTGGTCTTGCCTTCGGAAAGTCGCACGCCTTCGCTGATGCGCGCCAGCGCTTCGTCGTCGATGCGGCCGCGCACCTTGACCAAGTAGGTCTTCGGCACGCTGTGGCGCGGGTGCGCGATCTGGTTGGTGAAGTCGCCGTCGTTGGTCAGGAGCAAGAGCCCGCTCGAATCCTCGTCGAGGCGTCCGACCGTGAAGATGCGGCCCTTGTTGCGATCGGTGATCAGGTCGATCGCGCGCGCGCGCGTCTCGCGCGCCTCGTTCGTGCACAGCACATGGCGCGGTTTGTTGAGCAGGTAGTAGCGCTTGCGCACGCTCAGCGGCTTGAGCACGACGCCGTTGACGTCGACGACCGCCCGCGTAGGGTCGATCTTCATGCCCAGCTCGACCGCAGGCTGGCCGTCGACGGTGACTTTTCCGCCGGAGATAAGCTCGTCGCACTTGCGTCGCGAGGCGACGCCGAGCTCGGCCATGAACTTGTTGAGGCGGATCAGTCCATCCGACTGCAACTCCGCCTGCGGCTCGCTGTCGCCGTCGCGATCTTGCTTGGGATGATTTTTGACCATGTCTACCTCTGGTTTCGGGCCGAACAGGATACGCGGGCGGAGCTTGCGCCGCCAGCCTGCACCGGCGCGCTGCGCGGCCGGGCAGTCGTTACGCTGGAATCATGGGCCAGAGCGCTCGACCCGCACCCAAAGCTGCGATCAACCAGGTTCAAGGGCGCAACGCGTGGTTCGCCCTCCTGATCGGCCTGCTCGCCTGCCTGCCCTTCCTCGCGGCGGCGAAATTCGGCTTTGTCGCCTGGGACGACGACATCGGACTCGAGAACAATCCGGCCTGGCGCGGGATCGGAGTCGAACAGTTGCGCTGGATGTTCACGACCTTCACGCTCGGACATTGGCAGCCGCTGTCGTGGTTATCGTTCGGTGTCGAATATGCGTTGTGGGGAGTCGACCCGGCGCGCATGCATGTATTGAATATCGCGTTGCACGGCTTGAATGCCGCACTTTTCTTCCTGCTTGCGCTGCGCATCCTCGGGAAGCGCCGGGGTTCCTGGGCGGCCATGTTCGCCGCGCTTTTTTTTGCGCTGCATCCGCTGCGCGTCGAGTCGGCCGCGTGGATCACCGAGCGGGCGCATCTATTGGCGACGAGTTTAGCGCTCGCGAGCGTGCTCGCCTGGTTGAAGAGCGCAGAGTCCACTTCGCGGAAACGCTGGCGCTTGGTTTCGATCGCGCTGTTCGCGCTGTCGCTGATGTCGAAAGCCTGGGGCATGACGCTGCCTTTCGTGCTTGTGATCCTGGACTTGTCCGCCAGCGACGAAGGTCGAGCACGAACTTCCGCGCCGAGACTCGCCCTGCAGCAATTGCGCGACAAAGCCGCGTTCTTCGTGCTCGCCAGCGCCGCCATGGTCGTGGAGCTGCTCGCCAAACGCGGTCAGGTTGACGTCGCAAGCCTCGCCGAACACGGTTTTGTCGCGCGAGCGGGTCAGGCCGGAGCGACCGTGTTCCTTTTTGTCGCGAAGACGATTTGGCCTGTCGGACTCTCTCCGATCTATGAATTCAGGCCGGGCATCGATTGGAGCGCGGTGCTCGCGGCGATCGGAGTGCTTGCGCTCAGTGCACTGCTCTTTGCCGCGCGCGAACGCCATCGCGGCCTGTTCAACGCATGGATTGCGTGCCTCGTGCTGCTCGCGCCGGTCTGCGGAATTGCCCAGTCCGGGCTGCAGCGATTCGCGGATCGCTACACGTATGCCGCGGCGATGGCTCTTGCGCTGTGCGTCGGAGTCGGATTGGCCAGGCTGGTCGAATTTTCGGCTGTTCGACGCGCGCGATGGATCGGGTTGGCTCTGATCGTCGTGCTATTCGTCGGCGAATCGATCGCCAGCGCGAGACAGACGGAATATTGGCGCGACTCGGAAACGCTCTGGCGACGCGCCGTTGCCATTGATCCGCGCAGTTTCATCGGCTGGCACAATCTCGCCACGACGCTGCATCGCGCGGAGCGCAAGCAAGAATCCGCACAGGCCGAACGCACGTCGATCGAAATCGAACCAGGAATCCGGAGCCGCGACGCTCGCTTCCATCTCGGCCAACTCGAGTGGGTGCTCGGCGATCGCGAGCGAGCCAAGCAGACCTGGAGCGAGGCGCTGAGACTCGATCCGGCGGATCTCACGTACCTCGATTGGCTCGCCTCCACCCAACCCTCCGATGCGGCGCGCCAAGCGCTCTGGTCACTCGCCCTCGAAGCATCCCCAAACAACCCCGAGATCCAGAGTCGGATGTACGGAGTCAGGTGACTTCGTCCGGAGTAACGCCGACGGAGACCTCATTTCGACGAGGCTTCAGCGCTTCGGTGTTGTGACGGCGCCACTGTGGACGAAGTCACCTGACTCGGTACGCATCCCGTACCACGCGAGCAGCCCGCCGGTCATCGCGACCGCGCTCATCAATGTGAACGCCTTGCCGGGCGCCGCTGCGTAGATGAAACCCGCTGCGACGACGACGAGTGCATTGCTCGCATTCGTGAAAGTCGCGTAGAGACTCTGCGCCGTGACCGACATCTCGTGCGGCACGCGCTTGGCGAGGAAATTCATTAGCGCCAGGTGCACGGCGGCGAACGAGAGCGCGTGCATCCACTGCGTGCAGATGAGCACGACGAGGTCCGTCGAGAGCCCGAGCGCGACCCAGCGCACGGCCGCTCCCGCGGCTCCGACCGCGAGCAGCGTGCGCGGATCGACACGGCGCAGGACCCAAGCCGCGACCAGGAACAGTCCGATTTCCGCGACCACACCCTCGGCCCACAACAGGCCGATGGTCGTCATCGAGTGGCCCGCTGCGCGCCAATGCAGCGTCGAAAAGGCCATGTAGGTCGCGTGACTCGCCTGCACCACTCCCCCACCGATCAGCATGCACAGCAGTGGCCGCCGTGCGAACACCGCGCGCAGCGGCGAGTGCCTTTCAGGTCGACGGGCACGCCTCGCCGCCTCGGGCAGGAGGAATGAAGCGCAGGCACTTGCGCCCAGCAAAATCAGGGTCACCGGCTGCACGATTCCTGCGCCGCGCGCGTCGATCCACGCACCCGCGCCCAGGGCTCCGAGCAGGAACGCGAACGAAACTCCGGCGCGCAGTGGGCCGTAACGAAGCCGCCCCTCGCTCTCGAGCTGCAACAGCAAATTCTCGGTGAGCGGCGCCGAGCATGCCTGAGCCGCACCGAACGCGAGCGAGATCGCGAACAGAAGCTGGAAAGAACCCGCCCAGGCGAACAGCGCGAACGAAAGCGTGCTCGCGATGGCCGTGGCGATGATCCACGGCCGTCGTCGGCCGCTCGCGTCCGCGAAGTGCGCGACCAACGGGCCTGCGACCGCGCGCGACCACGACAGCGCCGACATCAACACGCCGATCTGCGCCGCGCTCATGCCGCGCCCGTCGAACCAGTTCGACAAATACGGCAGGTACACACCGAGCGCCGCGAAGGCGCTCAGAGTGAAGAGCGAGAGTCGTAGTGCCGGTGAACGCATGCGCGAAGCGCAGCAGGATGCGCTCAGCAGGGGAGGCGCGCAACAGTACCGAGTCAGGTGAGTTCGTCCGGAGTAAGGCCGACGAGGGCCCTGCTTGAACGCGCCAGCGTCGCTCCCACGGCTGAGCGGTGTACCGTGGACGAAGTCACCTGACTCCGTACACCGCGGCCTTTACAGCGGCCTCGAGAACCGAAAGTTCGAAGAGCTGCTCCGCCGGATTCGCAAGCACCGTGATGCGCGGCTTGGACGCGAGTTCGACATTTGCGCCGCGGAACACGCCATTGACGACCACGGTGACGAACACGTGGCACTCGTACACACCGGCGGCCGGCATGCGCAATGCGAGTTCGCCGCGCTCGCCGAAGTACGTCCGATCGAAGGCGTAACCAGCTTGATAGTCCGCGCCCCAGGCTTGCTTGCCCGTGACTCCCTTCTCATCGACGGTGAACAGGTACGTCCCGAGCATGTACTTCGGATCGGTCCCGCTCGGCGCGGCGTCGACATGCAGGCGGATCGGCAGACCTGCGTCGAGCACGACGTCTTGGTCCGCGCTCACCCTCGACAATCGCTGCCGTTGATATCCGAAGGCGGAGACGTCGAGGTCGACCGGCAACGCCGCGCAGCGCACGCTGCAAACGCCGTCGTCCTGCGAGTGCGTCACTTGGCTATCCGCGGCACCGACAATCGAGATCGCTACGCCGCGCACCGCCTTTCCTGTGCGATCGACGACGCGGATCTTCAGCGTGGCGAAACTGCTTTGGATTTGCAGCTTTTGGATGCGCAGATCGCGGCATGTTTCGCCCGCGCGAACGACTAGACCGCTGACGAGCGCCACGCTCTCGGGCTGACCTTTCGCGCCGCGCAGGAGCACGTCGAGCGAATACGTTCCCGGAGGGAGCTGCTCCATTTCGAAAGTCGCGTCCGAACGCAGCGACACATATCTCTTGGTTTCGCCGGTCAGGAACAGCGTGAATTCGTCCACGGCGAGTCCGCGCTCGAGTTCGAGCGAGCCCGCGAGGCCTCCCGCCTGTCGCAACACGAGTTCGACATCGCGCTGGCCGCGGCGAATGTCGCGCGCAGGCGACTCGACGAAGCCCGGCGCTTGCGCCGTCACGCGCAGCTCCTCGCCGGGCTGCGGCTCGCCGAGCGGAAGGTACAACGCGAACTCGCCGTTCTCTGGAGTGTAGTTCGTCCCCGCAGTACGAATCCGGGGCTCGACCGCCTTTCCCAATGCCGTGCCATGGGCGTTCACGTTGAAGCTTGCGCCCGCGATGGGCCGGAACGATTCGTCGACCACGCGCCCCGCGGCGAGCAGCTCCCCAAAGTCGAGCACGATATCGCCGATGTCGAGCCCTTCGGCCGGCAGCTCCTGATCGAGCGGCACAGTGGCGAGCACTTGCCCGAGCCCGTCGGGATGCATCGCGGCAAACTGGAACGCGCGCGTCCCGTTCGTCGGCCGCGCGTCGTGAACCGGCATGCGGAAGCGACCGTTGCTGTCGAGATCGAACGCGCGCGACTTCGGCCAGGGCGACGGGATCGGAAAGATCGTCGCGGAGACGAACACCGTCGTGGCGGGCCAAGCTCGGCCGTCTCGCAGCACGAAGCGACCGCTCAGCATGGCCGGTGCCGCTGAAGCACACACGAGTTCGCACAGCACCTCCTCGCCAGCCTGAGCAGGTCCGGCGAACGATGCAGTGACTATGTCTTCGCCGTCCTTGACGAGCGAAGCTTTCATGTTCAATCCCAAGCCAATCCAGGGTGCGAACGCTTCGCCCGAAGCGTCGAGGTGCGGTCGAGACCAAGGCCCGTTGACCCACAGCTGCGAAGCATTGGATTCGCGCTCGAAAGCGTCGAGGCGCAACTCGATGCCCTCGAGATCGGGAAAGCGTCCGTCGGCCGTGCGCACGCGGACTCGCACACGGCCGGTGTCCGGCAAGACCAGCGTGAGCGGCGGTTCGAGCGGCGTATCCGCATCGACGGGGACTTTGGGTTCGTTGCGCAACGGAAACGCGAAGACCGCGTTCCAGCCCGGACCTTGCTCGAGGCGGCGCTGAAAGTGCAAGAACGTCGCGAGTCCAGTCCCCGATTGTGTGTCCGTCCACTTCCAACTCATGCGCGGCTTCATGAGTCTCAATGCAACCGGCACTCCGCCGACGGCGGTTCCAGCGGCATCTACGACGCGCACGCGAAGCTCGCGATCCGGCGTGAGCTTCAGCGTGACACAGCGATCCTTCGGAATCTCGCTGACGACGGCGATGGCCCAATTCGCGCCCGAGCGCGCCTCGACCATTGCGTGTGCGACCGGCGCGGCGAAACGCGCGCAACCATCCGCGCCCGTCTTCGCTTCGATGGCTCGCTCGCGGCGCAAACGCAAGCCCTCGATCGAGTCGAAGCCGATGCCGCGCGGTTCGAGCTCGCGCATGATCGCACTCGAATCGATTATTGAGACCGTCGCGCCGGCCACGACGGCATTCGTGAGGCCATCGACGACACACACGCGCCAGCTGGCGTCGTCGATTGCCGCGGGCGCATCGTCAGCGGCCGACGCGACTTCGCTGCGATCGGTAGCCGGCGTGCTCGGACTCGCCAACTCCGAGTCGTGGCGCGTTTCCACGACATCGGCCTGCGGTTCCGGGCCCGGCAAGCTCGCCCCAGAATCGTTCGTGCGCGTCGCGAGGAAGATCAAGACGCCGAGGATCCCCGCGACCAGCAGGATCAGCGTGATTCGTCTCAACAGGACGAAGTATACGGAGTCAGGTGACTTCGTCCGGAGTAGGGCCGACAAAGACTCTTTTTCGACATGTATTCACCGCTTCCTCGTATGAGCGGCCCTACTGTGGACGAAGTCACCTGACTCGGTACTCTGGCAAAAGGTCGAACGGAGATCAGGTCGGAATCACCGACTGCCCGGACATCGGCGACGTTCAGCGTGACGAGAGCGCCAGTCCGACCCGATGCCGTCACGAACTCAACTTCAAGCCCATTGGGCGCATAGACCTGGACCACCCCTCCAAGGTCTCCCTTGCGCAGACCATGGCTCGGCAGATCTCTCGCGAGCGCGACGGTGTCGAGTGTGTTGAAGTTCATGCGCCTGCTCCGGCGTGGGCGGTAGCGAGTATGCGGAGTTAGGTGCTCATCAGTCGCCGCGCCTCGGCGCGCGCGGTTTCATGGGCGGCGCCGCCGGCGATCATGTCGGCGATTTCCTCGACGCGCGGTTCGCCGGCGAGTTCTTCGACGCGCGTCGAAGTGCGGCCGGCTTGCACGGCTTTGGAGACGCGCAGATGTTTTTCGGCGAGCGCGGCGATCGCGGGCAAGTGCGTGACGCACAGGACTTGATTCTTGGCCGCGATGCGGCGCAGGTGCGCGCCGACCGCCGGACCGAGGCGTCCGCCGACGCCGGCGTCGATTTCGTCGAAGACCAGCGCGCGATCCTTGTCGGCGCCGCTGAGCACACTGCGCAACGCGAGCATGATGCGCGCCGTCTCGCCGCCCGAAGCGACGTCGCGCAGACGCGAAAGTCCTTCGCCGGGATTAGCGGCCAGCAAGAACTCGATGCGATCCATGCCGCGCTCGCCAAAGCGCGCGCGATCGGATTCGAACGAGTCAGGAGCGTGCGGCGCGACATTTTCCGTGCTTTTCTGCGGCTCACTCTCTCCGCCCACGTCGATCGGCTCGGACTCGTCGTCTGAAACGCGCTGGCCTAGACGCAAATCGAATTCCGCGCGCTCCAGGCCGAGTTCGGCGAGATTGTGTTTCACGGCGCGCTTGAGCTTCGCGGCCAACGCCTTGCGCTTGCGCCGCAAATGGGCGCCATGCTCGAGCAATTTTGCCCGCGCCGCGCTTACTTCCGGCCCGAGGTCTTGCAACGAATGCTCCTCGCCGACCAAGCGGTCGATCTCGATCCGCAACTCCACAGCGATCGCGACCAGTCCGGCGGCATCGGTGCGGTACTTACGTTCTAGGCGCTCGAGTTCGAGCAAGCGCTCTTCGACGCTCTCCAGGCGGGCAGGATCGCGCTCGACCCGCTGCGCGATGCTGGTCAACGCGCGGCTGGCCTCTTCGAGGTGGATCACGGCTTGCTCCAATTCTTCGCGCGGCGCGTTCAAGGCGGCGACATCGCGAGCGTGGGCCTCGAGCACACGCTGAGCGCGCTTCAAGCGCGTGAGCAACGCCGCCTCGGACTCCGACAATTCGTCGACGAGCCCGCCGAGCGCCTCGCGCAATCCGTCGGCGTGGCGCAGCAAGTCGCGCTCGCCCTTGAGTTCGCCGCGCTCGACGACGTCGACTTTCGCGGCTTCGATTTCCGCGCATTGGAAACGGGTCAGGTCCAGGCGATCGCGGCGATCGCTTTCCTCGCTGCGCAGGCGCCCGAGTTTTTCCGCCAGCTGAATCCAGTGCTCGCGCGCAACGCGATAGGCGTGCACATCCCCATCGAGCTCGCCAAAGGTATCGACCAGGCGCAACTGCTCGCTCGGATCGAGCAGCCGTTGGTGATCGTTCTGGCCGTGGATCTCGATCAGTCGCGCCGCAAGCTCGCGCAGCGTGCGCAGCGTCGCCGGCCGATTGTTCACGTAAGCGCGGCTCTTGCCATCGTCGGAAACGCTGCGGCCAAGCACCAGTTCGCGATCGGCTTCATCGCCCTCCCAATCGTCGACGACTTCGGGCAGGTGCTTTTCCAGCCACTTCTTCAGGCGCTCGTCGCCGGCGCTCAACACGAAGCGGCCTTCCACGGAAAGCTGGCGTGACCCGGCGCGCACCAGGCCCGCCCGCGGGCGCTGCCCAAGCAGAAGTTCCAGGGCTCCGACGAGCAGACTCTTGCCCGCCCCGGTTTCCCCGGTGATCACGTTGAGCCCCGGACCGAAGGAGAGCGTGCACTCCTCGATCAGGGCCATCTTGCGAATCGAAAGTTCTACGAGCATCGGCGAATCGAGTCTCGCCTTGCGCGGCGGACGTGGCAACCAGAAGCAGGCTACCTGATCCTACGACTGGCCCAAGGGGCCGCTGATTCGCACTAACGGTGTTTTTTTTTCGCCGGCGGCTCGATCGGCGCGGGCGCGTGGCCGACGCACTCGCTCTGCAGGCGGGCAAGATCATCGCGGGCGCGGGCGGGCAGGTTGCTGGCCAGGGCGCGCTCGAAGGACTGCACGGCGAGTTCCCAATGTTCGTCGGCCATCAATTCCACCCCGCGCGAGGCGTGGACCATGCTGCCTTCGGAGAAGTGTTCAGGCAGGGGGCGCAGATCGGTGAGTTCGATCCACGGCTGCCCGGCCAGGACCTGACGCACGATCCCGCTGGCTTCGAAGCGGTCGTAGCGTTGAGCGCGGAGCAGAATCGGCTCGACGGCGCCGCCGCGTCTTGCGAACAGGGTCGCGGCCGGATTGTCGTAGTCCGCCTGCTCCCAGAGACTCTGTTCGTCGCCCCAGGCAATCACGGCACGGTAGTCCTCGGTGCCGAAACGCGTCAGGAACGGGTTCCAATCCGCAGGCAGGCTTTCGACCTGGAGCGTGAAGCGCAATTCCTGACCCAGGAAGCCCAGTGGCTGCTGCGCGACGGCGCGCAGTTCGGCTCGGGTGCCGGAGGGCTGGGCTATGGCTTTTTCGCCGCCGCCATCGCCCAGCGCCATTCCGGCGAGCACCAAGGCGACGGCCAGCGGCAGCAGACGGTAGAGCTTCTTCATAAGGAGGGTCCGAGCTTCGTCGACCGCCCCCGTCGCGGGCTGAAGCGCCGGGTTTCGGCGAGTCGCGGCCGTCCCAGTCGTGGTATACGGCCTGCATGCCGGCCTGGAATCTCGCCCAACGACGCCTGGAACCTGAGCTCATGGACGGGCCGGGGCTGGATCCCGCCCTGCACCGTTCGGCGCTCGAAAAGCTGGCCTGGTTCAATCGCCTGGCCGGTGGCACACGGACGATCGCGACGGAACTGCGGCGGATCAAGCCGGCGAAACTCGGGGCCCTGCGGGTGCTCGATCTGGCGACGGGTGCGGGCGATCTGCCCATGCGGCTGATGGAGCAGGCCGAGCGCGAGGGCGTGCCGTGGATCGTCGATGGAGCGGATATTTCCCCGCTCGCGGTCGAGCACGCGCGCGAACGCGTCGCGCGCTCGAACTTGCGCACGCGGCCGCAATTCATGGTCCTTGACGCGCTGCGCGATCCGCTGCCGCCGGGTTACGACGTAATCACGTGTTCGCTGTTCCTGCATCATCTTTCCGTAGAGGACGCGGTCGCGTTGCTCGCCAAGATGCACGCAGCGGCGGCACGCGCAGTGATCGTGCAAGATCTGCTGCGCTCGCAAGCGGGGATGCGTCTGACCTGGCTCGTCACGCGTTTGTTCTCGCGCAATCCGTTGATCCTCGAGGACGGACCGCTGAGTGTCGCGGCGGCGTTCACGATCGACGAAGCCGGCGAGCTTGCGCGCAAGGCGGGGCTTTCCTCAGCGCAAATTTCCGGCCGCTGGCCCTGTCGTTGGGTATGCGTTTCTGTCCATTGAACGAGTTCGTTCGGAGTTCACTCATGCGCGCAGTTCTGCTTTGTCTAGCGTTCATCGCCTGTCAGTCGCAGCCCGAGGTCGCCGAGATTCACGGCACGCCGCCCGCCGAACTGCGCGTGCGAGCGATCGAATTCCTGGAGACGAACATGCCCGAGCGCGATCGCGGCAAGCTTTCGGCCGAATTCCTCGGCGAGAACATCGAGCTCGCGCTGCAGGCACGCACCGAATTTCCGTGGGCCGCGTCGGTTCCAGACGATCTCTTCCTCAATGATGTATTGCCCTATGCGGTGTTCGACGAGCCGCGCGATCCTTGGCGGCGCGAGCTGCTGGAGTTGAGCCGGCCGATCGTCGCGAGCGCGAAAACTGCGGGCGAAGCGGCGCAAGCGTTGAACCGCGAGCTCTTCAAGCAGATCAATCTGCACTACAACACGAACCGCAAACGGCCGAACCAGAGCTTCGTCGAGTCGAAGGAACTCGGCAGAGCGACATGCACCGGTCTTTCGATCGTCCTGGTCGAAGCCTGCCGCTCGGTCGGCATTCCTGCGCGCGCCGCGGGCACGCCGAGCTGGTCGAAGAAACCGGGAAATCACACCTGGGTCGAGATCTGGGACGGCGACTGGCACTTTGCAGGCGCGGACGAGTACGACGCGGGCGGTTTGGATCGCGGCTGGTTTGTCGGCGACGCAGGCGATGCGCTCGCGGACGAGCCGCTGCATCGGATCTACGCGACGTCGTGGAAGCGCGAGGGCCTGTACTTTCCGCTGGCGTGGAGCGAGGGCGATCAGAGTGTCGCGGCGGTGAACGTCACGGGGCGCTATGCGAAAAAGGCGAGCGCACCGGCCGCGACGAACGGGATCGTGTTCGTGCGCGTCTTCGAACGCCGCGGAGGCGAGCGTGTCGTTTGCGACATCGAACTCGTGGCCGAAGATGGCACCATCCTCGCCCACGAAAAAAGCCGCGCAGGCACGAGTGATTTGAACGACATGCCGCAATTCACCTTCGCGCGGGCGAAGGGATGCCAATTGAATCTGCGCCGCGGGAACGAGGCGCGAAAATTCGACGTCAAGGCCGATTCCGCCAGCCCGCTCACGCTCGAATTGTATTGGGACGAACTTGCCTCCGATTCGCGCACCTCTGCCGCCGATTCCATGACCAAGGAAGCTGCGGTGCTCGAGCGGACGCGCGCCGTCGACGCGCGCCTCGCCGAGTTGCGCCTCGAACGCGCCGCTGAAATGGAAGCCAAGGCCCTGATCGTCGGCGACAAGACCATGCGCTGGCTCGAAAAGTCATTCGGCGACGCGCCCGAGGGCAAGCGCAGCCTGTGGATCTCGATGCACGGCGGCGGTGGCGCGCCGGCGGACGTCAATGATCAGCAGTGGAAGAACCAGATCGGGCTCTATCAACCGAGCGAGGGCTTCTACGTGGCTCCACGCGCGCCGACGGACAACTGGAATCTGTGGCACGAGGCTCACATCGACCCCATGTTCTCGCGTTTGATCGAAGACTTCGTCGCCTTGCGCGGCGTCGATCCCGATCGCGTCTATCTAATGGGCTATTCCGCGGGTGGCGACGGAGTCTGGCAACTCGCTCCGCGCATGGCCGATCGTTTCGCCGCCGCGTCGATGATGGCCGGACATCCCAACGAAGCGCAGCTCTTCGGCCTGCGCAATCTGCCTTTCGCGATCTTCATGGGCGGCGACGACAAGGCCTACGATCGCAACAAAGTTGCGCAGGAGCGCGCGACGCAGCTCGACTCATTGCGCGCTGCCGATCCCGGCGGTTATGAGCACTTCGTACGGATTTACGAAGGCCTCGGCCACTGGATGCAGAAGAAGGACGCCGAAGCGCTGCCGTGGATGGCCGAGCACACGCGCGTCGCCTGGCCGAAAAAAGTCGTCTGGTTCCAGGACGACGTCGTGCACGATCGCTTCTATTGGCTCGGTCGCGCGCCGGGCACGGCGAAGGCCGGCGAGAGGATCGAAGGCGAAGTCGACGGACAGACCATTCGCATCGCCGCCGGCGAAGTGAAAGGGCTTCAGCTCTGGCTGTCGGACGAACTCCTCGATCTCGACAAGTCCGTGAGCGTCATCGTCGACGGCAAGACCGTCTTTGAAGGACGCGTGTCGCGCAGCGCGACGGTCCTGCGCGATTCGCTGACCGCGCGCCTCGACGCGCGGCTAGCGGCCTGTGCGAAACTCGTCCTCGAGTACTGAGCCTGGAAACAACGCTGCCGGCCCTATCGACGCGGTCCGGACGCTTGCGCGCGGACGGCGACGATAAGGCCGGCAGTTTCGCGACCGGGCTCAGAACGCGCTGAACATGACGCTCGTGTACGCGACCGTGCGCCGCTTGTAGTCGATCTTCATCATCTCGAAGTACTTGCCGTCGTCGCCCTTCATGTTCATGTGGAACGTGAAGTTGTCGTTGTCGTGCATCTGCGAGACCATGCGAAAGTGGACTTCCTTTCCCGTCGCCGGATCGTGACCAACGGCCGCCATGGTTGTCGAATGCGTCGACGCGTCGTAGGTGCCCTCGGTGACCAAGATCTCTGTGGAAAGCGTGTCGACCCACGTTCCCACGAACCTCTTCTTCAGCGTGTCGTAGCCGTCGACTCCGTGTCCGACGAAGGGCATGCCCATCATCTCGCCTCTGAAATCGGACTCGACCCAGGTTTCGCCGATCGCGCGGTAGACGGCCGAGCCGCTCGAAACCATCGGAGCTTGTCCCGGCTCCATCATCGTGATGGTGGCGTCCCAGTTGCCGACCAGTTGTTGGAGCATGCTGTGCTCAGGCGCGGGCTTGGGCAGCGCCATCTGCTCTTGTTCCGCCGGCGACTGTCCGCCGGACGCAGGAGCAGAACTCGCCTTCGTTCCCGTGGACGAACAAGCGCCCAAAAGGGCAAGTGCGCAAAGGGCCGTGATTCTGAATGTCGCTGTGCAGTGTTTCATGATCGATCCGTTTCTTGGTTTGACCGGTCTGGAATTCGGTCGGCTGACGCGACCACCGCGGCCAAGGGTATCCAGGCAGGGGCGAGTCGCAAGTCTGCACCCGGTTGCACGGGTCACTGACCGCCGACGTGGTATTCTGACAACGGTTCTGACCCGGTTTTCCGCACTCTTGCTGCGCCCCATCGCCCCATGCGACACCTTGCTTTACTTGCGTTTTTCATCTTGGCCGGCGCTCCGCTGTTCGGACAGGTGAACCTGGTCGCGCGCTACCGGCTCGACGAAACGAGCGGCACGACGCTCGTCGATGAAGGCCCGAACGCGATAACGGGCACCTACGTGAGCGGCTACACGCTCGCCCAGAACGGCGTCGTGGGCAACAGCGTCGCGTTTTCGGAAGTAGCGGTCGGGCACGCGGACATTCCGAACAATGCCGTGCTCTCGGCCATCACGAGCAACACTTCCTACTCGGCCTGGTTCACCACGAATTCGGTTTCGGGTTATCGGCGCATCTTCGCCAGCCAGGACGGCGGTATCGGCATCGGGTTGTTCTACAGCAATCTCCTGTTCACGACACGCGGCGTGCAGGACTTCGTGCAGGCGGCGAACATTCAGGTCGGCACTTGGTATCACGCGACGTGGGTGTTCGATGCGACGATGCTCTGCTCGTTCTATTTGAACGGCCAATTCATCGGTTCGGTGCAGGGCAACGGGCCGGCGATCGTTCCGACCAACGTGTTTCACGTCGCATCGCGTTCCGCGAGCACGGAGTTGTGGGACGGGCTGATCGACGACATCCAGATCTATCAGGGCTCGCTGAGCGCGAATGATGTCGCGTTCCTGTTCGACAATCCCGGCCTCGCGCTCAACAACACGCCGAGTGTGTATTGTGTCGGCAAGCTGAACTCGTTGGGCTGTACGCCGGCGATCGGCTCCACCGGCGCGGCGAACGCCAATGTCACAGGTGGCTTCGTGATCAGCGGCGCGAACGTGCGCAACAACAAGGTCGGGTTGCTTTTGTACGGCGTGAATGGGCAGAGCAGCGCGCCGTTCCAAGGCGGAATTCGTTGTGTCGCGACGCCACTCAAGCGCACGGTCCCGCTGAATTCCGGCGGAACACCGCTGCCGACGAACGACTGCAGCGGCGTGTATTCGATCGACATGAATGCCTTCGCGCACGGAGTGCTCGGCGGCACGCCGCTGCCCGCGCTTACGATTGCCGGGCAAATCGTCGACGCGCAGTTCTGGGGCCGCGATCCGGGATTTCCTGCGCCGTTCAATTCGACGCTGACCGACGGACTCGAGTGGACGGTCGGATTGTGAGCAGCGCCGATACGGTGCCTGGCACCGTACGGGCGCTACGCGATCAAATCGTGCAGCACATTGCCTGACACGTCCGTGAGCCGGAAATCGCGCCCTGAGTAGTGATAGGTCAGTTTCGTGTGGTCGATCCCAAGCAGGTGCAGGATCGTCGCGTGGATGTCGTGCACGTGCACGGGCTTGTCGACGGCCTTGAAGCCGAAGTCGTCGGTTGCGCCGTAGCTCGTGCCGCCCTTGATGCCCCCGCCGGCGAGCCACATCGTGAAGCCGAAGGGATTGTGATCGCGGCCGTTGGCGTTGCTGCCGCCGTTGCTGCCGACTTCCATCACCGGCGTGCGGCCGAACTCGGAACCGCAGACGATGATCGTCTTGTCAAAAAGACCGCGTGACTTCAGATCCTTGATCACGGCCGCGAAAGGACGATCGGAATCGCGCGCGGTGTCGCGGTGCATCAGGATGTCGCCGTGGTGATCCCAGGGATCGTGACTGGCGTAGTAGACCTGCACCATGCGCACGCCGCGTTCGATCAGGCGCACGGCCATCAGGCAACCGCGCGCGGTGCTGCCGCGGCCGTAGAGCTCGAGCGTGGCCTTCGATTCCTTGCGAATGTCGAAAACGTCGAGCGCTTCGGTCTGCATGCGATAGGCGACTTCCATCGACTCGATCGCGGCTTCGAGTTGCGGATCGCGCAGGGATTCGCGCTCGCGGCGCGCTTTTTCGAGCTGCAGCAACAGATCGAGTTCGCGGCGCTGTTCTTCGAGCGAGAACTTGTCGTTGCGCAAGAACTTGACCAGCTTCTTGGGATCGAAATCCTTGCCGATCAGCATGCCGGGCACCTGGTGCTCGACGTGATCGGAGATGAACGTGCCCTGGTGCATCGCCGGCAGAAACGCGTTGTTCCAAAGCGGCGGCCCGGCCGTCGTCGGCACCTCGGGGCAAAGCACGACGAAACCCGGCAGGTTCTTGTTGCCGCTGCCTAGGCCGTAAGTGAGCCACGAACCCATCGACGGCCGGCCGACCTGCGTGTGGCCGGTGTTCATCATGAGCAGCGACGGCTCGTGATTGGGAATGTCCGTGTGCATCGAATGCACGAAACAGATGTCGTCGGCGCATTCGCCGACGAACGGGAACAGCTCGCTGACTTCGCGGCCGCATTGCCCGTACTTCTTGAAGGCGAAGGGCGAACGCATCAGAGCGCCGGTCTTGCGTTCGGTCGGCACTTCGCCGCCGGGCAAGGGCTGGCCGTGATACTTGTCGAGCATCGGCTTGGGATCGAAGCTATCGACCTGGCTCAAGCCGCCGTTCATCATCAGGAAAATTACCGCTGTCGCTTTCGGCGGATGATCGAAGGGGCGCACGCCGCTGTCGCCCTCAGCGCGCGTGGCTGCGCGAGCGATTGACTGATTGAGCAGGCTCGCAAAGGCGAGCATGCCAAAACCGCCGCCGATTCGGCGCAGCGCGTCGCGGCGTGTCTGCGGTCCGTGGAAGGAGCCTTGGGGGATCATGGGATTCATGGCTTTCAGCGCACGAAGAGGAACTCGTGGCTGGACATGAGCACCTTCGCATAGCGGCCGAGAATCGTCACGGGAAGCTGCTTCTTCAATACCTTCTGGTCCGCCGCAGCAGCGCCAACTCCCGACATCATTCCCGTCTCCGCCTCTTTTTCGTTGTCGTCATCTTCCTCATCGTCGGCGGACTTTTCGTCCCCTGACGGTTTGGGCGACATCTCCTTCGCATCGGGTTTTCCCTTCGCTTCCAGCTCGGCTTTCTCGCGAGCGGCCTTGCGCTCTTCGTATTCCTTCATCGGCTCGGCTGCGAGATACGCAAGGCCCGCGCGCAGCTCCTCGCCGTCGGCGCCACGAGCGAAAAGCAATGAATAGAGCTTCTGGATGCGCGCTTCATCGCCGACTTCCTTCGTTACCCGCTGCGCGAGCAACTCGGCTTGTTGTTGCATGAAATCGCTGTTCATCAAGAACAAGCGCTGCAACGGCACGTGCGTGGTGAAGCGCCGCTCGCTGGTCGCATTCGGCGAAGGAAAATCGAACAACGCCAGGAATTCATCGAGCTTGTAGCGGCTGACTTGCCCGTAGATCGTGCGCCGACACTCAAGCGGCGTGAGCTTCTTCGAGGGACCGCCCATTTTCAAGTCCAGGCCCCCGGCAACGAACAACGCCGCGTCGCGTACTTGCTCCGCAGTCAAGCGCCGATCGTTCGCGCGCCAGTACCAGCGATTGGCCGGGTCCACGGCGAAGGCAGCGTCAGAGTCGGCGTCCGACAGTTGATACGTCGCGCTGAGCAGGATCGCGCGGTGCAGTTTCTTCAGCGACATCCCGTTCGCCACGAACAGCGAAGCTAGGTGCTCGAGCAACTGTGGATTCGTCGGCCGCTCGCCGACCATGCCGAAATCGCTGGGCGTATCGACGATTCCCGTACCGAAATGCCCCTTCCATACGCGATTGACGATTACGCGCGCGGTGATCGGCTGCGCCACGATCGCTTCGGCAAGCTCGAGTCGGCCGCTGCCCTTGGCAAAAGGCGTCGGCTGCGAGCTGCACAGCAGCGCCGGGAAATGCGAGGCCACTTCATTCCCCAGACGGAACGGACTTCCGCGCAAATGCACGCGAATCGGCGTGGGCGCCTCGACGTCCGCGACACCGTGGACGTAGGGATATTTCGGCCCAAGTTCCTTGCGCAGCTTCTTGATGTCCGCGCGCAGCGCCTCGAGATAGCGGCGGCGATCGGCGCCGAGCTGGCGCTCGAGTCCGTAGCCGCTGAACTCGAAAACGCCGGGTTTTCCCGAATCGTATTCGCCCTGGGCGATGTCCTGCTCGCTGTCGAGGTCGTGGTCGAAAAGGTCGATCCACAAGCTGTTCTTTTCACCCGCGAGGCTCTTGAGTTCCAGTCCGCAGCCCGGACAAAAGTCGTCGTTGGTGATGAACTCGTCGGGCAGATTCGCTTTCTTTTTCTTCTTCGTGCCCGGCAGTGCCTTGGCGCGGATGATGTCGTTTTCCTCGTCGACTTCGATGTGCTCGAACATCACGTCGAGCACCTGCGCCTGGAATTCGTCGGCCAGTTTGGCGGCCTCTTCCTTCTTGCCGCCGCTTGAGATCATCGCCTGCCACTTCTCCAAGTTCTTGTAATGCTTGGGCGGCTTCACCAAGAACGCGAGCCAGCGATCGAACAATTCGTAATCGAGTTTTTCATCCGAGGCGACGATGGCCTTGTCCTTCTTCGGTTCGCCGAGCACGCGCCAGGCCGCTTTCATGTACTGCGCCGACTGCAGCGCCAAGGTCTGCGAAAGTTGCTTGCCTTCCGTGCGCTGAAATTCGCGCAGCAGTTTTTCCTTGTTCTCGATGCGCTTGTCGGCCGCTTTCCACTCGTCGACGACCGACTGCGGAACCAGCGGATACTCACGGTAGGTCGTGTTCTTGAACACGCCGGCGAGCGCGTAATAGTCCTCGCTCGAGATCGCGTCGTACTTGTGATCGTGGCAGCGCGCGCACGCCGCCGTCAGGCCGAGAAATCCGCGCGAAACCGCGTCGACGCGATCGTGGCGCTCGTCGGCGCGCGTGACTTCGACCGAACCATTGTCGTAGAGCCAGGGTCCAAGGCCGAGGAATCCAAGGCCGGCGAGCAGCGCGGGCCGTTGCTTTTCCTCGAGCTGATCCGCGGCGAGTTGCGCCTTGACGAACGTGTCGTAGGGCATGTCGTCGTTCAACGCCTGCACGACCCAGTCGCGATAGAGATAGGCGTTCGGATACGGGTTGTAGCCGCGACCCTTCGGATCGAGACTGCGGCAATCGTCCTCGCCGTAACGTGCGACGTCGAGCCACCAGCGCCCCCACGCTTCGCCGTAGTGCGGCGAGGCGAGCAGGCGATCGACGACTTTGGCGAAGGCGTCGGCGGATGTATCGGAGACGAAGGCCGCGACCTCCTCCGGTGTCGGCGGCAGGCCGGTCAGGCCCAGCGTGGCGCGCCGGATCAATGTGGGACGCGACGCCGACGCTGCGGGTGCAAGCTTCTCCTGTTCCAGCTTCGCGAGCACGAAGCGATCGATGTCGCTCGACGGCCAGGCAGCGTTCGCGACCTTGGGCGCCGGCGGATTCGCGAGCGGCTGAATCGACCAGAACGAACGCTGATCCTCGACGCTGTGCAAACCCTTCGCGGGTCCCTTCGGTTTTTCGTCCGGCCAATAGGCTCCGCTTTGCACCCATTGCGCGAGCGCTTCGATCTCGTCGTCGGGCAGCCTCGCGCGTTTCTTCGGCATCTTGAGCTTGGCGTGCGTCTGCCGAATCGCCTGGATCATCAGACTCGCGTCCGCATCGCCGATCACGATCGCTGGACCGGAATCGCCGCCCTTCATCAGGTTCTCGCGCGTGTCCAAGCGCAAGCCGCCGTCGGCGTCGTCGGCATGACACTCCTCGCAGCGATTCACCAGGATCGGCCGCACCTTGGCTTCGAAGGCGACGGCGAGCGGATCCTGCGCGGGGTCTTGCGCGGCAAGAGCGGCTGTGGACAGGCAAAGCGCCAGAATAGAAAGGTGGAGCTGATGCACGTGGATGGAGATTGGGGGACGAGCCACGCCGCAATTGGGGACCCACAGACTGCCGAAACCCGCGGCGAGTCCGCAGCCGGGTTCCTTTCCGACCACGATCGTCGCCGCGACCACGTTGGCCTTGGGATCGAAACGGCTGACCGTTCCCTTGGGTGCATTCGAAACCCAGACATGCTCGTCCACGGCGAGCCAGTCGGGATTGCCGCCGACTTCGAAGATCGCGTCGGGCACCAGCTTCTCGATCGGGATGCGCACGTTGGGCGTCGTCACGCCGGGTTTCTTGGGCCGCTCGGGACTCTGGGAAGCGATGCAGGAAAGACCGAAGCCCAGAAGAATCCAGGCGACACAGAGGGTTTTCATCGTAACGCTAGACTCTACGCACGGATCTGGGCCCTGACCATCGGGCTCATCCGGCGTGGCTCGTCCCCCAATCTCCATCC
>JAYUUV010000241.1:0-6495 GCA_043754695.1 Planctomycetota bacterium | reverse complement strand
ACTTCGAGCATGCGCAGACAGCGCGCCAATTCGGCGCGCGCACTCTGTGGGGCTTCCGCGATCAAGTCCTCGGGCCCGCGCTTGTCGCCGCGCGCAAGCCGTTCGGCGTAGCGCGCGACAAGTTCATCGAGCCGGTCGTCCAGGGATTGGCTGCTCATGCCGGAGTAGAGCGCGCGCTCGATTCCGATTCGTCGCCGAAAGTCGAAAAATTGTGCTCGGCCTCGCGCTCCCAGGCCTGCAGCGCGCGCCTGAACAGGGAGTGGACCGCGACATCGCTGCGTTTCAGTCGCGCGCCGGTCTCGGCGGCGGAAAGGCCTTCGAATTGGCGCAGGGCGATCACGCGCCGATGTTCGCCGGACAGGCGCAGAAAGGCGCGCTCGAGGGATTTACGCGTGTCGGCCACGGCCGCGCGCGTGGCCGGGCCCGCGGTTTCCGCCGGCAGATCACGCGCGCTGATTCCGCTGCGCGAAAAATCGCTGGCCTCCAGGCGCTGCTCGCGCGCCGCACGCTTCCTGGCGCGACTCGCGCGCGCGGCATCGATCGTGGCGTGGCGCACGAGCAGCGCCAGCCAGCGCGCGAAGCCGGCCTCGCTCGGCTCGCGCGCGGGCCAGCCCTCGCGGTCCTGCCAGGCGCGCAGCAGTGCCTCCTGAACAAGGTCGTCGACTTCAAGCCGGCGCAGCAGCGCGCGGCCCGCGCAATGCACGGCCACCCAACGCATGCGCTCGACCTGCGAGCCCAATCGTTCCGCCTCGTCCTGCACCCGCAGAGCGTACCAGCGTGCGGCCGCCGCGTGAGTCAGCGACGCGCGCCGAGCGGCTGGCCGACGCCGACCACTTCAAGGCCCGTCGCAGTCGCTCGCCAGCAACCTAGTTCGATGCCGACATGCGGCTCGGGCACGGCGATCAACGTCAGCCACGCGCCGTTGTCGTTCGAGCGATCCAGAGCGGAAGGCGTGAGCGGGCCGCGCGGATGACTGTGCCAGACGCCGACGATCGCAAGGCCCAATCCCCGCGCTCCGTCTTCGGCCGCCAGCACATCGAGCGGATCGATCCGAAAATGCGCGCGCGGATCCGCGCTCACGTTGCGGCCAGGTGACAGGGCCGCCACTTCGATCTCGCGGCCGCGCACTTTGCCCAGCAGCAGGCCGCAGGCTTCATGGGGAAGCGCGAGGCGCGTGCGCTCCTCGATCTCGCGCCACAGTAGGGCAGGCAGGATCAACATGGCTGTAAGTCCTAGCCCCCGAAGCGGCGCCGGTCACCGAAGGCGACCGGACAAAAACTCGCCCGAGCGGGCCGCCTACAGGTCGCTGGCCAGGTCCTCGCCCAGGGCAGCGCGGTTCGCGGCCGAGAGCTCGGTCTCGAGCTTGAGCGCCGCAAGGTCCGACCCGATCGCCCAGGGCACCTGACCGCGCACATCGAACTTGAGGTAATGCACGCTCGACAGCCGCGTCTCGCCGAGCTGGCGTGGGTCGACTTTGGCGCGCACCAGCGTGCCGCTCGGCAGCCTGGCGTAGAGCGCCGCCGGCAAAAGCGTCCATTCGGCGAGCTTTTGCTGCCGCTCCTGTGCGTCGACGATCTCGATCAAGAGCGTGCAGCCCAATTCGCCGGGCGCGCCCAGCAACTCGTTGTAGGTCTCGAGCTCGTGGCGGATGTCCGCTTCGCGCACGATGCGCTCGGCGCGCATCATCTCCTGGACCTGATAGCGAATCGTCGCCGTGTTCTCGAACAGGAACGTCAGCACGCCGCCGACGTGGATGCGGCGCGGCGCCTTGATCGCCATGACCTCTGCGCGCAAGCGCTCGCGTTCGGTTTCGTAGCTGACGTAGTCGAGCAGACTTTCGCGCGGAACGGGTTTCATGGTTGCGGGGCCTGGAGTGTTCGATTGCGGGCGAGCACGGAGCGGTCGCAGTCTAACCGGCGTCGATGCGGGAGGTTCGCGCCAATCACAGTCCCATGGTCTGCCCCAAACGCGTCCACTCCGGATTGTCCGGCTCCAACTCCATCGCCCGGCGCAGGGCCGCGGCGGCGGCCGGCTTGTCGCCGTTGAAGAACGAAGCCAGCGCCGCGGCTGCCTGGACGCGCGCGTCCTCGGGCAGCAGCACGAGCGCCTCGGAGCTGAGCTTCAGGAGCAGCAGCCTGTCCGCGTCGGAGAGATCGCCGGGGAACCTGGCGAAGACGCCGACCGTGTCCAGGGCAAAGCCGACCTGCAGCGCGGGATCTTGCGGCAAATAGTTCGCGGCCTTGGCGATCGTGGCGCGCAGATCGGCGCGTTTGGAGCGCGCGACGATCAATTGCTGGGCCGCCTCGAGTTCGTCGGCACGCTGCAGGTGCATGGAGGACAGGGCACGATAGCCCTCGAACAGAAGTTCCGGATGGCGCTCCTGCTCGAGGAAACGCACCAGCGGTCCGGGATTGATCTCGCGCGCGGCTTCGAAGTGCTCCTGGATCGCAGCCAACTTCGCCGCATATTCCTCGCGGCGCATGAACAGGCTCTTGCGTTTCGTGTCGCGTTTGCGGATCGCTTCGATCTGCGACTCGTAACCCACATGATCGCCCAGGGCCGAGAGCTTGCTGGCGTAGCGCGTGCGCAGTTCGAGATCGTCAGGCAGTGCATTCACTTGCCGACCGAGGTCGGGCAGCGTGTCTTCGTTGCGCAACACGCGCGCAACTTCGTCGCAGTAGCGCGGCTTGAGTTGATAGCCGTCGAGACGGTCGACCGCGCGGCCGTCCGTGTCGAAGTACAAGAGGACCGGCAGCACCGCCACGCCGAATCGATCCGCCAACATTTTCCCCGCGCCCTGGTCGCCGTCTGCGTTCCAGGCCAGGACAGGTTGCAGCGACTCCACCAACTTCGCATCGCTCAGCGCTTCGGCTTCGAGTCGCGCGCACCAGCGCGAGTCCTGCGCCCACAGGTAGATCAGGACCGCACGCTTCTCGGCCTTCGCCTTCGCGCCGAGCGCTTCGTACGACCCGCCCTGCCAGGTCACTCGCCCGCGCGCGCGCGCCGTGCCAGGCACTTGAATCGCTGTCGCCCCACGGCCGTTGGCCGGCACGAAACCCAGCGCCAGCGCGGCGCAGGCGGCGAACTCGAACGCAGCTGTCCTCGAGCTTCGAGCGAGAGTCATCGCCTGCCGCTCAATTGTCGGCCAGACGCTTGGCGCGCACGAAGTTGGTGACGAACTGCAGCGCCGAAAAATCGAACACTCTCTGCGAGGCCTTGAGCGCGTTGTCCCACCACTTCTCGTTCTGCGTGTGGCGCCAGGTCTCAAAGTCCATGCCCAGGTGGTCGAAGGCAAACGCGATGCGCTCCTCGCTGGTCTTGACGCCCGGGGCGACTTCGAGACCCTGCAGTTCGAAGTGGTTCGCGGAGTCGAGGATCAGGCCGTGGCCGGAACGGAAGGCCGCCGCAAGATTGCCGCAGCCCCAGCGCGTCAGCGCCTGGGGACTGTCGATCAGGACCTCGCAGCGTTCGGGCTCGAGCACTTCGATCAGGTGCGAGCCCTCGAGGTGATACATCGGTTCGCAGTCCGGCTTGAAAACGTCCTTGAGGTAAGGACTCGTGGAATCGACAGCGCGCGCGACGACGTCGTCCTGCACTTCGCTCGAAGTCTCGAAGTGACGCAGGATGCCCGGGTGGACGCGATCGATCGTCTCGGTCAAGGACCAGCACGAGCCGAACAGCACGCCGCCGGCGCGCACGTACCAGGCGATGCGCTCGACGTCCTTGGGTTCGATTTCACCGGTGCAATTGGACACGTAGATCGCGCCCGGATGCAGCGCGGCTTCGGCCAGCTTCGAAGCCTGCGTCGTGCGGTGCGCGATCTTCAATTGGTCGAGCACGCGCTGGATGTGGTCGCCGCGGCTGTCGAGCACGACCACGTCGAGATCCTCGAACACGCCCGCGGCCTGCGTCGCGTAGCCGTAGCGCTCTCGCCGCTGCTTGGCCACGAGCGGATCGACGAGTTGCACGCGCTTCTCGTTCGCCTTCCACCAGGTCTCGAAGGCGGCGCGCTCTTCCGGCAGTTGCGTCTTGAATTGTTGTTCCAGGAACACGAACGCCGTGCGGCGCACGCAGGCATCCGTGTCCCCCAGCGCGCGGATCAGCGCCGGAACGGCGTCCTTGTTCATCAACCAGCAGAGTCCGACAGCGGCGCTCGCGCGCTGGCGCCAATCGGCGTTCGTGAGCAGCGCTTGCAGCGGCGCGAGCGCGGCGGGATCGCGGGTCTTGCCGAGCGAAACCGCTGCACAGGTCGCCACCGCCCAGTTGCCGTCGCCGAGCGCGCGGCCGAGCGCAGTGGCGGCACCGGGAAGCTCGGGAACGCCGAGCGAGACGGCGGCTTCCTCGCGCACGCCGGGATCGCCATCGTTGGCGACGCTCTCGCTCAGCACGGCGAACAGCGCGCTGTCCTTGGCGCCCAGCGCGCGTACCAG
The DNA here is from genome assembly GCA_043754695.1 of Planctomycetota bacterium. GTDB lineage: Bacteria > Planctomycetota > UBA1135 > UBA1135 > JADJQU01. The sequence goes on along the minus strand of JAYUUV010000241.1, from coordinate 2,065 downwards.
TTCGCGCAGCGCGACCACGCGCACGCCGGCATCGGAGTCCTTCGCGGCCATCCCGAGCACAGCCTCGCGACCGCCCAGACTCGCGTTGCGCACGAGGCCGACGATCGCGGCCTTGCGCACGTCTGGGTGCGTACTCGACAGCCCAGCGAGCAGCAGCGGGGACAACACGCCGGCCAGCGGCGACTCCGCGGTCAGTCCGCGCGCAAGTGCGCCATACAGTCGAATCGCCCGGGCTTCCGCTTCAGGATTCGCAGGCGGGCCCAGTTGCGCAAAGGCCTCGATTTGTTTGGCCGGTTGGACCGGCCGCCCTAGTTTTTCGAGAGTGCCCATGCTGGCCACGCTGGCTGCGATCAGGCGCCGCTCGAGCACGTCGGGCAGGTGGGCTTCATGCAACGCTTTCATGAGTTCAGCGATGAAGTGAGCGTCGCCGCTCGCCGTGATGGCGTCGAGCGCCAGCGCGATCAATTCGCCGTCGCCGCCCTTGAGCAGTTCGGCGAGCGCGTCATCGGCAAGCCCCTGGGGCATGGCCGCGATGCACAACGCGGCCGCGAGGCGCACGCTGCGGTCCTTGGACTTGAGGCCGCGTTGAATCACGCCGCCGGCCGAACCGTCGGCGCAAGCCGGCGCCACGATCGCCAGGGCCTCGAGCGCACGCGCGGCGCTCTTGCCGGCGGTCAACTTGGCGAGTTCGGCCGTGCCCTTGAACGGCGCGATCTTGGCCAGCGTTCGCGCGCCGGCGCGCCGCATGCGCAGCACCGGCCCGTCGATGCACAGGCGCACCAGTTGCGCCACGGAGGCGTCCCCGCCACGGTCGGCCAGCGCCAGCGCGGCCTTCTCGGTGACCTCCCAGTCGCGATCGGCGAGTGCGCCGAGCAGGAGCTTCTCGTTCTGCGCGTCGGGAGAAACTCGCAGCGCTTCGACCGCGGCCAGGCGCTCGGCGACCAGTTTCGACTTGATCCCGCGCGCCGGATCCGCCGGCTCCTGCGCGAGCAGCAGCGTCGACATCGTGCACAGCGCGGCGACGCGCAGCGCGCGCAGTCCCAGGTCTCGCAATTGCGCGCTGCTTCCGCCGGTCTGCATGGCGGACATCCTGCCTTGGCCCCGCAGCGGAATCCAATCCGCCGTACCCAGGCGCCTTCATCGATTCGTGCTCGAATCGTCGAAGGTGCCCGGCACCGTACTCAGGGACAGGTGGTGTTCGACAAATTCGGCGTGCCCCGGTCGGTGTTCGTGCCGCTGATCTGCGTCGACGCGGTGCACCAGTTGAGCGGATCGTCGTTGGCCGTTCCGTCGAGCACGCCCGCCTTGAGGTTGAGCGCGCGTCCCGCCGTGCCGGGCCAGGGCGCACCGCCCAAGTAATTGACACGATCGATTTCGAGCCCGTTGCCGTCGATCAGCACAACTTCGTCCGCGCTGTTGCCGAGCAGGAAATTCGAATACGCGTACAGCACACTCACTCCGCCGTTCGTCAACGGGTTGGCGTTGATGCCGAGCACGCGGTACTGGCCCGCGGGGATCACGATGCCCGCTGCGCCGTTGTTCAGGACGTGTGCATCGCTGCCGTCGTCGCGCAAGGTCCAGCCCTCGATGTCGATCGCCTGTGCCGTGGTGTTGTAGATCTCGATCCACTCGCCGTTCGCGTCGCTGACGAAGCTCGGATCCTTCATGATCTCGGTGACGATGATCGTGCCGGAGACCGGCGGCGGAGGCGGCGGCGTGACCGAGGACGGACAGATTTGTGCTCGCAGCGCATTCGACAGGCCGACGTGTGTCCCATCCGGCGCGGCGGTGTCGCGGAACCAGACCTGGAAGAAGTAGGTCAGTCCCGCGTCCCCGGGCAGTAGCGGGAAGCTCCAGATCCCGCTGCCGGTCGGGTCGAGGAGTTGCCCGGGCAGGCGGTGGATCGGCGCGGCGAGATAGAGCGTTCCACCAAAGAACGGAGTCGAGCCCTGATTTTGCGAATACAGGCACAACGCAGGCTTGTTCGGCACGGCGCCACTGACACTGACAAAGAAATCATTGGTGTAGATGCTGGGAATTCCCTGCGAGCCGGTGAGCGGGAAAG
>JAYUUV010000240.1:0-8742 GCA_043754695.1 Planctomycetota bacterium | reverse complement strand
GGGTTGCCTCTGTCGCCGTGGGCACAGGGCGGCGATGAACCCGTCGCCTGGTCGGGAGTTGTCGAGCTGCCCGGCGACACGAAGCTCGAGTTCTCCGTCGAACTCAAGCAGGACTCCGGAACGATCTCGATCCCGATGCAGGGCGCGAAAGACCTGGCGCTCGCGGATGTTTCGGTGACCGACAAGCAGCTGAAGTTCTCGATCAAGTCAGCCGGCGCGGTGTGGGACCTGAAGGTCTCGGATGACGGGAAGTCCGCGACCGGAGTGCTCAAGCAGGGCGGCGAATTCAAAACGACGATGAAACGGCTGGCCGCCGGAGAGTCGGCGGCGAAGGAACTCAAGCGGCCGCAGGAACCCAAGCCACCGTTTCCGTACGAGACCATCGAGGTCCACTTCGAAAACAAGCCGGCGGGAGCGACGCTCGCGGGCACGCTCTCCGTGCCGAAGGGCGCAGGGCCGTTTCCGTGCGTCGTGCTGGTGACGGGTTCAGGTCCCCAGGACCGCGATGAAGCGCTGCTGGGACATCGTCCGTTCTTGGTAGTCGCCGATCACCTCACGCGTCACGGCATCGCGGTGTTGCGCTACGACGATCGTGGCACCGGCAAATCGACAGGGAAGTTCGCCACAGCGACTTCCGACGACTTCGCCGCTGACGCGCTGGCGGGTGTCGAATTCCTGAAGTCTCGCAAGGAGGTGAACGCGAAGAAGATCGGGATCGTCGGCCACAGCGAAGGCGGACTGATCGCGCCGATGTGCGCCGTCAAGTCCAGGGACGTAGCCTTCATCGTGTTGCTCGCGGGCACGGGAATGAGCGGGGCAGAGTTGTTGCCGCTGCAGAGCCAGCTCATCAACATCGCCGGAGGCATGCCCGAAGCGGAAGCCGAAGTTCAACGCCAGGAGATGGTCGAGGTGATCGGAATGATCACGGCCGGAAGGAGTGCGCTCGAGGTCCAGAGCCGTATTCGAAGCATGGCCATGAGACAGCTCAAATCGGACCCCGAAACCAAGGACTCTTCCGAGGACGAGTTGGGAAGGCAGGCCGATGAAGCGGCCAAGCAACAAACTGCGCAGTGGCTCACGCCCTGGTTCCAACGCTTCCTGGTGCTGGATCCGCGCGAGAACCTCAAGCTCGTCACTTGCCCGGTGCTCGCGGTGAACGGCGCAAAGGACCTGCAAGTGCCGCCCAAGGAAAATCTGCCGCGGATCGAGAAAGCGCTGAAAAAAGCCGGCAACAAGGACGTGACCATCATCGAGTTCCCTGGTCTGAACCATCTCTTTCAGACCTGCAAGACCGGTTCACCGAGCGAGTATGCAGAGATCGAGGAGACCTTTGCCCCGCTCGCACTCGACGCGCTGACCCGTTGGATCGCTGCCCGGTAATCCTCCGGCGTTTATTACCCCGCGTGTACTTCCCCCGACGCCACTAGCCGGCCGCGTCGGGAGAGGTACGCGCGGGGGAATAAACGCCGGAGGATTGCCGGGCACCGGATTAGGAATTGATCCTGTCCGATTGAGGGCTGCACCGCCTCCAAGTCAGCCGGTGCTTCGCAGCCTTCCGACCCGCCGGGTCGGCTTGCTGGTCGCAAGATCGTAGGCGGTCTGCAGATTCGTCCAGAACTCGGGCGTCGTGCCCAGGGCGGAGGCCAATAGCCAGGCTGTCTCGGAGCTGATTCCGCGCTTGCCGCGCACGATTTCGTTGATTCGCTGAACGGACACGCCGATGTGCTCGGCAATCTGAACCTGGGTGAAACTCAGCGGTCTGAGGAACTCCTCGAGGAGAACCTCGCCAGGGTGGGTGGGAATGCGGTGTTTCGGTTGCATGGAACGTGGTCAGTGGTAGTCGATCAATCGAACGTCAGCGGCGCCGCTTGGCGTCCAGCGGAAAACGATTCGCCACTGGTCGTTCACTCGGATGAAATGGAGCCCGCTGAAATTGCCCCTCAAGGCTTCAAGCCTGTTTCCCGGCGGAGCGCGGAGGTCCGTGCGTTGATGTGCGGAGGCAAGCATGTCCAATTTGCGGAGAGATGTCCGCAAGATGTCCGCTGGAAACCTGCGTGAGCGCCCATCAGGTGCGCCGTGATAGAGCGCCTCGGTTGCAGGATCCGCGAAGGAGACGATCACCTCATCGATTCTAGAGAATACATGGCTACCGAGCAAGCGAGCATCCGCGAGGCTCGAGCCCACGCTGTCGACCATCCCGAAACGTCGCGGCCGGAAAGCCCTGTCAACTCGAGCTACCGCGGGCAAGCCAGCATTCGAGCAGGCCCTGGGACAGCGGAATGGCCGGCTCGAATCCGAGAGCCTTGAGCAACTCGACGCGCGGGACGCGCCTGGACACCGAGCCCTTTGGCGCGGGCTCGTGCTTCACGACCGACGGGCGATGGCCGCTGATGGCGAAACAGGCCTCGGCGAGATCGGCGATGCGCGTCTCGACGGCCGAGCCGATGTTCACGACGCCGAACTTCGCGCGCTCGGCGAGCAGCAGGACGGCGCGCGCCGCGTCGTTCACGTGCAGGAACGAACGCGTCTGCTCGGCGCCCCACAGCGGGAACGGATCCGCTTTGCGCGCGCAGCGCTCGAGCAACTCGGGCACTACGTGCGTCATCGGCATGCGCGGTCCATAGACATTGTGGAAACGGCCGACGATGGGGACGAAGCCCTTCGGGCGGGCCGCCGCGAAGACCGCGGACTCTCCGGCGATTTTGCTGGCCGCGTAGGACCAGCGCGGGAGGCTCGGATCGTCGATGCCGATCAAGACGTCTTCTGGCGTCGGCACTTCGACACAGCCGCGCGTGACGCCGGCGGCGTAGTTCTCGCTCGACGACGCGAAGAAGAACGACGAGCAGCCCCGCTCGCGCGCCAGGTCCAGCATCGCAAGCGTCGAACGCAGATTGACCGCGATTGTTCGATAAGGCTCTTCCTCGACCGCGCGCACGCCGACAATCGCGGCGAGGTGGAACACCGACTTCACAGGCTCGCGCCAGAGCGCGGAAAGACGCGCAGTGCAAAGGGCCAGGTCTTCCTCGACTACTTCCAGCCGATCGGCATGCTGGGTGCGCAGCGCCGTGAGATCCGCTCGGCCGCCCTTGTTGAAGATGTCGACCGCGATCACACGCTCGCCGCGCGCGAGCAACTGGCGACACACCTCGAAGCCGATCAGGCCGGCGGCGCCGCTGACAACGTTGACCGTGTTCACGCGTTCGCCCCCGAAAGATCACCGCGGCCGTACACGAAGAGCTTCAAGCGGCCGGACGCTGCATGCGGACGAAGCGCATCGGCCAGCAGATTCCACGGATCGACGACCAGCGCGCCCGGCGCAAGTTCGCGCACCGCCAGTTCGTCCAAGGAGCCACGCCAGCTTCGTTCGGGAATGCAAACAACCGCGGCGTTCGCTCCGCGCAGCACGTCGACCGCCGAAGAGAACAACGGCACGTGCGGACATTCTTGCCAGTGGCTCACTAGCGGATCGTACGCGCGCACTTGCGCTCCGGCTTCGAGCAGCGCACGCGCAAGCGTTTCGCTGGGCGAACTGCGCGTGTCGGCGACCTCGGGTCGATACGTGACACCTAGCAACGCCACGCGCACACCGCGCAGATTGCCGCCGGAGTGCGCGCGAATCGCTTCGAGCGCGCGCAGCGGCATGGCTTCATTGGTCAGGATGGCGCGCCGCGCGAAAGGCAGCGGCGCGGGCTTGCCCAGCAGATGCTCGGCGCCCCAGGCGGCCATCAGAGCATCCTTGGTCAGGCAATAGCCTCCGACCCCGAGTCCCGGCGACATCAAATTGTCGTGCGTGCCGCGCCGCAGGCGGATCGAAGCGATGACGTCGAACAGATCGACCCCCGCCGCTTCGGCGAGTTGCGCCCATTCGTCGACCAAGGCGATGTTGACCGCGCGATAGGTGTTCTCGAGCAGTTTTGCCATCTCCGCGGCGCGCGTCGTCTTGTGACGCCAGAGCGGGAAGTTTTTCGTGTCGACGATGCGCTCCAGCCAGGCCCGTGCGCGATCGGCGGAGGCCGCGTCGATACCGGCGTAAGCGCGCCAATACGAATTGACCGATTCCAGATAATGCGGACCGGGCATGACTCGTTCGTAGCAGTAGGCGAACAGCGGCGGCTGCGCAGTCACGTCGCGACCGGCGCTGCGCGCGCCATCGCAAAGCGCGGGATAGAGCACACGATCGCTGGCTCCCAGCGGCAACGTGCTTTCGATGCAGACCAGCGTATCCGCGCCGATATGTCGACCGACCAGTCGCAAGGCGGCCGCGTAACCGTCGAGCGCGCACTCGAAGCTGTCGGTCTGCCCCGGCTTGCGCACCAGATCCAGGTTGATACAGACCACGACCACATCGGCCAGCGCGAGCAGTGTCGGATCGACCGTGCCGGCCACGTTGCGCGGTTCCTCGATCGCGGCGCGCATCGTCGTGGCGAGGGCCGGATCCTGCGCGTAACTCGGTGGTTCGCCGCGGTCGAGGCTGTCGCGCTTGGCCCTGCCGGCGTCGTCGTCGCGTTCGAGTCCGATCACGAAAAACGCGCGCCGATTCTCGGTTCGCGCGAGATTGGCCGCCACGGCCGTGCCGACGAATCCAAGTCCGAGGACCACGACAACCTGCGCGCCGCGCGAGCGTGCTGCGCGGGCATGCGACTCGATTTCACGGATATTCATGGCGTGCTCTTTCGGAAACGCAGCGCAAGGCCGAAGCGCAATTTGTACCAGGCGACCTTCAATCCATCACGAACGGTGACTCCGCGCACCGCAAAGGGCACGGTGATCGGGACTTCGACGATGCGCAGTCTTTGCGACAGCGCGCGCAGCATGATTTCGCTTTCGATTTCGTAGGACGGCGCGGACAGCGGCATGGCGAACAGTACCTCGGCGCGAAAGGCGCGGTAACCGGTCTCCGTGTCCGACAGCCAGCGTCCCGTGACGACAAGCGAGAGCATGCGCAAGAAATGATTGCCGAAGCGATTGATCAGCGAAGTCCGCAATGTGCCCATGAAGCGCGAACCGGACACGACATCGGCGCGGCCTTCGGTCAGCGGCGCGAGCAACACGGGAATTTCCTCGGGCAGATGTTGTCCATCGGCGTCGAGCAGCACGACGATGTCGGGACAAAGCTCGCGTGCCGCTGCGATCCCACGAATCACCGCGCGACCCTTGCCCCGTTCGGCGGAATACTCGGGCACGATCGCTCCCGCGGCGCTTGCGCGCGCATGCGTCTGATCGCGCGAAGCATCGGCCACGACGATCACGCGATCGACGTGAGGACGCGTGCGGCGGATGATCTCCGCGATGCCGTTCTCGAGATTGTAGGCCGGCAGAATCGCGATGCTGCGCACGCGCGCGCCAGGCTCAGGCACCGAGACCTCCGACTGCGCGCCAGCTCTCGAATTCGAGCTGTGGCGTCAACCAACCCGGCGCGGGAGTCTGTGGGCGGAACAGATCCGTGCTCAGGTACTTCTTGTGACTGTCGGCGAACACGGTCACGCTGACGGCATCGCCGTCCAGTTCCTCCTGCAGCATCAGCGCGCCGAGCAGATTGGCGCCGCTCGATATGCCGACGCCCAGCCCCATGCGGCGCGCAAGTTCCTGGGCCGCCAGGATCGCGTCACCGTCGCGCACCGCAACGGGTCGATCCAGGCTTGCGAGATCGACGATGGCCGGAATGAACTCGTCCGAAATCCCTTGGATGCGATGGTGCCCGCTGTGCGTGCCCGTGGTGAGAATTGGTGATTCCGCGGGTTCGAGCGGATGGACGCGCACACCGGGCGCTGCCTCGCGCAGTGCGCGGCCGACGCCCATGACCGTGCCGCCGGTGCCCACGCCCGCGACGAAGACTTCCGGCCGCAGGCCGATGCGATCCAGCTGTTCGACGATCTCCGGCCCGGTCGTGCAAGCATGCGCCTCGACGTTGGCCTGATTGGCGAATTGATCCGGCAGGAAGACGTCAGGATGTTCGAGGCCAAAACGCGCTGCGCGATCGATGCTGCCCAGGAAGCCGCCTTCGGCGGCGGAAATTCGCACGAGGTCGGCACCGAAGGCTGACAGGATCTGCACGCGCTCCGAGCTCATCCACTCGGGCATGAAGATGCGCACGGGCGAGCCGAGCGAGCGGCCGACCGCGGCCAGCGCGATCGCCGTGTTGCCGGAGGAAGCCTCGACGATGGTATGGCCCGGCCGCCAGGCGCCGCGTTCCCAACCCTCGGCGAGTACCCAGGCCGCCATGCGGTCCTTGATGCTGCCGGTCAGGTTGAAGCTCTCGACCTTGGCGAAGATCCGCCGCGGCCGGCCCCGCAAGCGCAGTCGCAGTTCGATCAGCGGCGTGCGACCGACCATCGGCAGCACGGCGCGTACCGGGTTCTTGGTGGAGAAGCGCTCGAAACCAACTGGTGCGCGGGGGCGCGCGCTACTCAGATCGATCGGATGTGTGTGGGCCGGCATCGCAACGCTCGGTGGGGGAGGTGGCCGTCGTCGCACGATCATCGGCCACTCGAGGAATTAGCGCCTCTCGATTCTTGCAAGCAGCCTGCGAATCGGCGCAGACTGCGCACAAGGTGTCGCGCAACTACGAACTTCGCCGAACTTTGCGTGTCTCCGCCGCAGTGGGTCTGATCGTGGCGATCGTCTGTCTCATGTGGCTTGGGCCGGATTCCCGTCATGTGCTGGCCCGCGAAGTTGACCCGCAGCTCAGTCCGTCGGCTGCAGGCGATCGCGTAACGAACGTGAATGAGGCCGCACTTGCTGTCGACGTGTTCCAGCGCTCCAGCGTGCCGATCGCGAGCGAAAAAGCCCCAACGTGGCTGCGCGAAATCCTGGTCGTCGATCAGGACGAGGTCGCGGTCCAAGCTGCGCAAGTATTCGCCCAAACCGCTTGGCACTCTGATGGCAGCCCGCCCAATGGGGGCTTGCTGGCCACGACGGACTCCACAGGTCGGGCCTGGATCGACCGTAGCCTGATCCCTGCCCACGTCAGCGCGATCGCCCCGCTCCATCGTGCCGAAGATTCAAAAGTCCCGCCGGACGCTGATCCCTGGATCCTCCACCTCGCGCGCGCGAATCGAATCGAAATGGTGCTGCTCGGAGATGCCGATATCAGCGGTTTCCATATCGCGATTCAATTGCCCGAGTCTTTCCGCCAGCAGACCTTCTATCAGGAGAAGTACGTTCAAACTCCCGGCCGCGTCGTCGAGGGCACGCTTGGTCACTGGCAATCCATGCGCGACGGCTCGTGCTGGTCCGTCGTCTTCACGCCGCAGCGCCGGGCCGTTGTCGATCAGATCTTCGAGAACGGCAACATCAGATTGTCCCTGTGGCGTTTCGGCATCGAGATCGAGCAGCGTGTCGTCGAGCTGCTCGCGGACGGTCGCTCCGTACGAGTCGAATTCACACCTTCGCGGGTCCCGCCGTCGTTGCAGGGTCTTGTGGTCGATGCCACGGCAAAGCCGATCAATGCCGCAAGCCTGTGCCTGGCTCCTCTAGGTGGAACACTCTCAATCGGCGAGTACAACGCCTTTCCAGTTTGGGCCCCGCGCACCCTGAGCGCGTACGACGGAACATTCTGTCTGCCACGGCCGGACGATCCAGCCGAGCGCTGCGTCATCAGGAGCCTCGGCTTCGCTGCACGCGTGATGACGATAGCGGAGATCGAAGCCGCGCGAGGTCAAATCAGACTCGAACCGGCTCGCGTCGTGCTGCTCGATGTGCTCGACCGCAACGGCGAAAGGATGGAACTCGGCGGGGCGAACTGGCGCGAGTGCGTTGAACCCAGTGTCCTGATCGGCCACGATGTCTGGGGGATGGGCGACGGGAACGTCGGGCCCGCGGATGGCGGCCAACTCGCTGGCCCGGGCTGCTTTCGCTTCGATCAGTTGCCCAGCGGGGTCGTGCAGTTTCGCTTCAGCCACCACGATCCCGAACTGATCCTCGAGCACGACACGCGAGATCGAATCGTGCACTGGGTTTCGCCGCGCTCGGTCGACGAGCTGCAGATCGGCAAGTGAACGCCGCGAGGTGACTACAGGATGGACCGCAGATTTCTATTTCTGGTTTCGAGCACGCGCCGCGCCGGCAACAGCGAAACGCTCGCTCGTGACGCGGCGCGCGCGCTGTGCGCGAAAACGACGCAACGCTGGCTCGCCTTGATCGATCATCCCTTGCCGCCCTTCACGGACACGCGACACTCGAGCGGCTACTTTGCGCCGACAGGAGCTGCGAAACTCGTCTGCGACGCAACGCTCGCGGCGACCGATCTCGTGATCGTCACGCCCGTGAATTGGTACAGCCTGCCCTGGACGGCGAAGTTGTACTTCGATCACTGGAGCGCCTGGATGCGCGTGCCCGAACTGTCGTTCAAGACGAACATGGCCGGGAAGAACTTGTGGAGCGTGATCGTCGACTCCGACAACGACGGCGAAGGCTCCGCGGATCCTGTTGTCGACATGCTGCGCCGCAGCGCGGATTTCATGTCGATGGAATGGCGCGGCGCGCTGATCGGCCACGCGAATCGCCCCGGTGAGATCGCGAACGACGCACGCGCACTTGCGGCAGCCGAAACGTTTTTCGTCGACATGACGTCGGGGCATGACTGAGCGGAGATCGACAACACTCGCGCCGCACGCTCAGGCGCAATTCACAGTTTCATTCGAAGCGCGGTTCCTCGAGGCAGATCCAATCGCAGCTGCCGGCTCCGCGATCGCCCACGATGGCGAAGGAAAGCGCTCGCTTGCCCGCGAGATCGATGTCGAG
>JAYUUV010000239.1:0-4833 GCA_043754695.1 Planctomycetota bacterium | reverse complement strand
CCCAGGTCGCGCGCGCAGGGCGACCCAACCAGGTTGGCGAACGGCCCGTGCGCGAGGCTCAGCGATGGACACGAAGATCAAACCCGAAATCGAAGTGCTGGAGAGCGCGGAAGCGGCCGCGCTCGCCTGTGCCTTGCGCATCGTGTCCTCGGCACGATCGGCTATCGCCGCGCGCGGAAAATTCACGCTCGCCATCACGGGTGGTTCGACGCCCAAGGCCACGTACGCGATCCTCGCCGCCGAACATGTCGGCGACGTCGACTGGAAGAAAGTGCACTTCTTCGTCGGCGATGAACGCCTGGTGCCCTACGACGATCCGCGCTCAAACTTCGGCGTCGTGCGCAGCACGTGGCTCGCGGGACTGAAACTCCCCCAGGAAGTCCTGCACCCGATGCCCGTCGATCTGGAGGACGACGCGGCGGCTCGAAGCTACGAGCGCGAGCTGCGCGTGCACGCGCCCGAGGGACTGGACTTCGTGATGCTGGGCCTGGGCGACGACGGCCACACCGCGTCGCTGTTCCCCGGTCGCATCGACGCCATCCCACCGGCGCGCTGGGTGATCGCGGCCAAGGCTCCTCCGACCAGTCCCGTCGAGCGACGGCTGACTTTGAGCTTCAGCGCCTTCGCGGCCGCGCGCCAGGTCGTATTCCAGGCCTGCGGCGCGAACAAGTCGCGTCTGGTGGCCGACGTGCTCGCTCAGCGCGGCAATCACCCCGCGGAAAAAGTCCGCGCGAAAGAGACACTGCGTTGGATCCTCGACGCGGCGGCCGCGCAGCAGTGGCTCGCCGAACAGCCAAAGACCCGGGCCTAGAGCTCGCGCTGTTTCTTGAAGATCAGCAAGTGATTGAAGCCGCGCAGGAAGAAGTTGCCCTCGGCCGCGGCGCGGTGGAAGTTCGGTTTTTCCAGGGTGCGATTGCCGCGCACCACCGCGATGTGATCGACCGGGCGGAAGCGTTTGCGCAGCAGCGCGAACAACTCGGCGCCGAGTGCTCCGAACGGCTCGCCTTTCTTGAAACTGTCGCCGACGTACACAGCGAGATACCGCCGATCGCGCAACACGCGGTCGACTTCCGCAAACACGCCGTCCAGCGCCGTGTAATACTCGTCGCCGTGCAACGCGTCGAGTTTGCCGATGTCGCGCGGATCGTCGCCGTACTCGATGTGCGTCGAATACGGCGGATCCATGAACACGAAGTCGGCCTTGCCGTCCTCGAGCGGCATCGAGCGTGCGTCGGCGCGAAAAATGTCCTCGCGCGTGGGATGCACGTCGTAACCGATCGAACGGCGGCCGCCCTCGCGCGCCACGTCGAGCGTCGTTCCCCCACCCGCGAACGGGTCGACGACGAGATCGCCTTCGCGGGTGTAGCGCTCCAAGAGATTCCAGATCACATAGGCGGGCGTCGCGCCTTCGAAGCGTGGGTTGCCCTTGACCTCGCCGGGCACCTGCTGGGACGGGTAGTACCACAGCGTCGTGGTCTGCAATCGAAGCGGCGGCAAATTCACGCGCAGAGTTCTAATTGATGATCGGACCAGGGACCAACGACGCGCCGGCACAGCCGCGCTTCGAGCGCGAGTTCGAGCTCGAGTCGGGCCTGCGCTTCGACGCGCGCTGGCGGCCGACCCTCGATCCCCGGCCATGGCCGATCCTGCTCGCCCATGGTGCCGGGGCTGGACACGAAGCGCCGCTGCTGGCCGCACTCGAACGTGCTCTCAGCCAAGCGAGGTTCGAGGTCTTTTCGTTCCACTATCCTTATATGACGCGCATGCGCCGCGAGGGGCGGCGGCGGCCCCCGGACCGGACGGCGGTGCTCGAGGCCTGTCACGAACGCGCTCTGGCCGAGCTGTCGTTGATTCGTCCGGACGCCAGGGCGCTGTTGGTCGGCAAGTCGATGGGTGGGCGGATCGGAAGTCTGATCGCGGCCAAAGGCTCGCCCGCATTGGGACTGGTTCTGGTGGGTTATCCCCTGCACCCTGCGAAGGCCAAGGAACGCGAGCGCAGCGAGCATTTCCGGGCGCTCGTGCAGCCGGCCCTGTTCCTGTCGGGAACGCGCGATGCGCTGTGCGAGCTGACCCTCCTGCAGCGAGCGTTGCGCACCTACGGCGGCCCGGCCTCACTCCAGGAAATCGAGGGCGCGGACCATGATTTCGCCCGGCCCGGAGCGGCTGGACGCGACCCGGAACGCAATGCGGCGGATCTCGCTGGAAGGATCATCGCCTGGGTGGAGTCGACCTGGCCGGCCTAGGAGTCGGGGCTCAGGAACGACGCGGGGCCGCGGCAGCCGGATCCTCAGGGGTCGCCGGGGCGAGCCAGCCACTCGTCGTCGTGCAGTCGCGGCGCCGGCTTGCCAGGGATTGGCGATGCGGCAGGCGTCGAGTAGCCGCCGGCGACTCCAGCGCGACGCTCCCCTCGCATTCATCGGTGGCAGTTCCCAGGCAGGGATTTTGGGTGTTACAGCGCTCCTCATGAACCTGCGGCAGTCGGCTGTGAAGCGACCGTTCCGCCGCGAGGTAGGAATGCGTGCTCGCGAATACGCAGGAAACCAGCAGGAAAACCAATGCGGCGAGGAGTTTGATCGACATATCGGGGATCCGAATCAGGGGATCTGACGACAACTAGTGTCCGAGATTCCCGCAGATACGTGAACGAGGCTGTCACAGTCGCAGAAAAATCAGATAAAAATCGAGGAATGGCACCCGCGGGGGATCTTCTTGGCCCCGAGGCCGGTTTGTCCAGGCCCCGGAAGCCGCTCCGGGGGTAAGGATGTTCGAACCGGCCGGCGCGCGGGGGTGCGGACCCTGTCCCAGTCGGCTCCGAGGCTCAGGTACAAGCAGGCGGCAGACGTTCCGCCGACGCCCCCATGCCCAACCCCAGCCACTTGCTGCGCGCTCTGTGCCTTGCGCTCGCCGCGACTCCGGGCCAGGCCCAGAGGGCGGCGCAGGCGCCGACACCAGCGCTCGCGACCCAGCAGAAGATCGAAGCGGCCATCGACAGCGGCGCGAGGTTCTTGCTGGGAACCTACGCCTCGCGGATCAGCGCGGGCAACCTCGAAACGGCGGAGCGCATCGGCCAGAGCGCGCTGACGCTCTACACCCTGCTCAAGTGCGGCGTGCCGAAGGACGACCCGACCGTGCGGCGCTTGCTCGTCTACCTGCAGAGCAGGCCCATCGATCAGACCTACGACGCGAGTCTCGCGCTGCTCGCGCTCAGCGCGCATGGAGGGTCCGACAACCTGCGCTGGATCGATGAGTTGGCGCGCAGGCTCGTCGCCTGGCAACTCGATGGCGGGGACTGGAGCTATCCTTCAGGCGGCAACGATCTGTCCAACACGCAGTTCGCGGCCTTGGCGCTGTGGATCGCGGCCTCGGACGGAGTCGCGATCGACACACGCGTCTGGACGAAACTGACCGAGGCCGTGTTCGGCTATCAGACCCTGGACGGCGGATTCGGCTACGGCTCGGGCGGCGGCCGCGGCGCGAGCGGCACGGGTTCGATGACTGCGGCGGGTGCGGCCACACTCGCAATGTGCGAGATCGAATTGCGCATCGCCGGCGCGTGTTCGCCCAAGCTCGCGGAGAAGTTCGCGCTCGCGCGTTCGCGCAGCCAGGAATGGCTGGCGAAATACTTCTCGGTCACGGCCAATCCGAAGGCCGGCGCCTGGCTCTACTACTATCTCTACGGCCTAGAAAGATTCGGCGCGGTCTGTGGTGTCGCGCGCCTTGGCGAGCACGACTGGTACGGCGAGGGCGCGGCGTTCCTGCTCGCGCAGCAGGCTGAAACGGGCGCTTGGCAGGGTGGCACCGACCTGTCCGAGACCTGCTTCGCGCTGCTCTTCTTGAAGCGCGCGACTTTGGCCCGCCGCGGACCTGCAACCGGCGAGCAGTCCGTCTTCGCAGCTGGCGCCGCACCACTTCGAATCGCCGGCGGAGGTAGCGGTCCGTTGAACGTCTGGATCGAGGGCTGGAACAGGAAGCTGGTGCGCGAGATCGAGTGGTCCAGCGATCACGGCCTCGGACCGCGTGTCGTGCGTGTCGAGTATTTGGCCGACGACAAGTTGATCGGCGTGCAACTCGGAGACAGCACGCGCGGGATGGGACAGGAACGCTTCGCGGCCAGGCTCGTTTTCGACATTACGGGCAAGCACAGCTTGAAGGCGCGCGTCATCGCGCTCGCGCCGAACGTGGCTTCGAAGACGGAACTCGTGCTCGAGTCCCCGCCACTCGAAGTCGAAGTCGCGCATGCCTTGCCACGCTGGATCGGCGAACTCGACTCTGAGCTTGGCCCGAATCTGTGCGGCGATCCGAAGAACAAGGCCAAGGCCAGTTCCTCAGTCAAGGCCAAGGACGCGCCGTTGGGACTCGAGTTTCCGCCCGAGTCGGTGCTCGACGGCAGCGCTGCGTCGCCCTGGCTCGCGGATGCCAAGGACGAGCAGCGCACGTTGACGATCTCGTTCCAAAACCCGGTCGAGTGCAACGTGATCCGCATCTCCCCCGCCGTGATACCCGCGCTGGGACCCAGCTATCTGTCGCGCCCGGTCGAAGTCGAGATCGAGATCAACGGCAAGGACAAGCAGCGCCTCGCGATGGATCCCGATCCGCTGCATCCGATGCGACTCGAACTCGCGCGCAAGACACTGGTCAAGCGCCTCGACCTGCGCATTCTCGCCAGCGCGCCATCGCCCACCAGTCCGCTCGTCGGCATCGGCGAGATCGAGCTCTTCCTGCGCAAGAATTGACCGTACGGAGGCCGGGTGGGCCGAGGTGATTGCTCACCCCGGCCTCCCACAGATCCGGACTTGCGCAATTCACGCATCCGGCTCGTCAGATCAAGGTTTC
>JAYUUV010000238.1:0-15205 GCA_043754695.1 Planctomycetota bacterium | reverse complement strand
AACGCGGCGAATAGTTCGGAGTGGAGCCTGACTCCGTACGGCTAGGGGCGCGACTTCACGTTCACTTTGCCGGCGGCGCGTTCGATCTTGGGTTACGGTACCAGGTTCGACTTCGCGCCTTGCCCGCGGCGTTCGATCGCATCGCGGACGCCTAAGTCGAACCTGCAGCTGAATGCCGGTATCCGAGCACCCGCGAGCTGACTTAGCGCGGATCGATGACAAGCTCCACTGAGGCGCTCGTGTCGACGACTTGGCGCAGCACCTTTCCATCCGCAGTGCACAGCACGAGCATGAGCTGAGACGGAAAAACGCCGCTAAGCACCAGCCTGCCGGCCTCGTCGCTCGTGGCGACGGCCGGCGCGCCTGGAAAACCGACGCGCAGCCTGGCGAGTGGCGCGCCCTTCGTATCTACGCAGCGCAGCTCGACCGTTCGACATGCGTCCGGTTCGGGGATCTGGATTTCGATCGGGCCCTGCTCGGGCGTCGCCGGCGTCGAGGCGAAAAGTTCGATGCACTCGCGAGCTGCGCGCCAGGCCGCCACGGTGTAAGGGCGTTGCGCCAGGCCGTCGATCTCGAAGCTGCCGTCGCTCGAACTTTGCGCGCGCAACTGCGCTTTCCGCGAAGCGCTCTCCAGCGTCGAGGCCTCGAATCCGACCGGCTCGATCAGCGTTGCGTCGAGCAGCGCAACGCGCCAACCTTGCTTTTCCCGGCCGTTTGCCGCACGAATACGTCCCTTGAGCTGGAGCGCGGGGGGGCCGAGCTGCAGCAGGATTCCGTCGGGGCCATAGCGTGGGTCCAGCGCCGGTTGAAAGCCCGGCGATGTCGCCAGGCAGGGCTCGCCTGCGTCGGCGAAGTTGAGCTCGAAGCTGCCGTCCTCCGAGCTGGTGAAGCAGCGCGCCTTCAAGCTCCAGACTTCAGCCTCGCAGCCCAGGAACGTGTCGCGTCGAACGACATGGCCGCGCAAAGTCACACCAGCGACCAGCGCAGCCGCCTCCGCAGCCGGGTCGGAATCAGTCGACGATGCCGCGGGGAGTCGAGCATCCGCCGGCAAGACCTGCGAGTGTGCGAAGTCGGACGCGCGCCGCTCGACGCTGGTTGTGCGCTCGCGCAAGTCTCGAGCGGGCTCGCTCGTCGCGAGCGAATTGCCGGAACTTGGCCAGGCCACGATTCCGACCAGCAGCAGGCCCGCGCCAACGGCCAAGCCAAGAATTATGCGCTGGGCCCGTGCGCTCATGGACCGCTCAGCGCTTCTCGATCACGTAGTGGTAATCCGCCTGGCCAAGGTTGTTCACGGCCTGAACGCGCGCGTAGTACGTCCCGGTGGCCGTCGGAATGAAACATGCCGCGCCCGTCGGCAGGCCGGCGATGACGCCCTCGGTGCCGACGACTTTTCCGTAATGCGATTCCGAGACTTGGCCGCCGGCCGAATTGAGCAGGCGCACGCGCGGCGGAAGTTGGGAGCCATGGCCCGAAAACTCGCAGAAGCCGTCGCTGTGCAGGCTCTTTGCGGCGTAGACCTGGATCGTTACAGGAATTCCGATCGTCGCGGGGAAGCTGAAGAAGTCATTGTCGTTGCTGTCGATCACGACGCCCGACGCGCAGCCGCCCATGTCGAGCGGATTGGCGCGCGCGATCGCGCCGTTGTCCTCAGTCTCCCAGGTCGACGACAGGAAGCGCTCGAGTCGCAGCGCGTACGGGGTTGCGACCGCGGCGGCGGGCACACGCAAATAGAACGTGCCGCTGTGCACCAGCAGGAACGACTGCGTGTGCAGATTGCCCTCAGGCCCGACCAGCAACGCGCTGCTGCCGTTCGAGTCGAGCGCATCCACCGTCACGGTGTCCGCGGCTTCGCGCCAATTGTCGGCGTGGAAGGCCTGCACGCGCACGAGGTCGCCGGCAGTGCCCGTGAACGTGAAATAGTCGTCGTCGCTCGTGGTCGCACTGGCATTCAGCGTCGTTCCGTAACTGATCGGCTGCGCGGACATGGCCGTGTCGTTGCTCTCGATTTCACTCGTTGCGATCGTGGCGTCCGAAGTTGCATAGCTCAAGAAGTACTCGGCGTCTCCCGAGCCGAGCTGCTCCTCGATGCTGACGAAGTACGTCCCCGGCGTGTCGATGCGATAGTGGATCGCCGGATCGGAGAAGAAGGCGTCGTTGTCAGCCGTCAATTCGGTCGAGCCGTCCGAATCGATCAGGCGCATGCGCGCGTCGAAGTAGTCGTCGTCGCCTTTGAAGACACCATTGCGATAACTCGTGGGTTCGAAGCGCACAAAGCTCGGCGCGGCGACTTGGAAGGAATACACGTCGGTTTCGTTGTCGACGTGGTAACCGTGCACGTTGCCCGGGACTATGCTCTCGCTGGTTCCCGTAGTGTCATTGCCGCCGCTGGTCGCGGTCGCCTCAAGCTCCGCCTGATATCCGGCAAGCGTTTGCGTGCGGATTGTCATCACGTAGTCGCCACCATCGGCGGCGGGATTGTCCTGGCGCACCGACACGAAGTGCGTTCCGGTCGTCGCTACGCGATAGAGCGGGAAGTCGAGATCGTGACGGCCCCAATCCCAGCCGTCGCTCGTGTTGCCGCTAAAGTCGTGCTCGAGCAGCTTGCTCGTGCCGTCGACGTCGAACAGCGTCAGACGCGGCAGATTCTTGCCCAGGTTGTCGTCCCAGTGGCCTTGGTCGAGACGGGTCGCGAGCAACTCGACGGAAATGACCTGACCCGCGGTCAGCGGCACGGACCAGAAGTCGATGTCGCCGACATTGTCGAGCGATCCCGACGCGCCGCGGCCGATGCTGAGCGCGTTGGCACTTGCGGCCGAGTTGTTGCCCTCGGTTTCCGGGAGCACACCGACCGGCGCACCACTGCCACCTCCGCCTCCGCCACCGCCACCACCTCCGCCACCGCAGCCGACCAGAGTCAGAAGGGCCGAGCCCAAGGACGCACAAATCACGGAATTCGGCTGTCTGCGCATGGTGTCGTCTCCTTCGGATTCCCAGGCCAGGATCGGCCTTGGAATCGGCCGTTCTTGAACTCCAGGCCCAGCCGGGAGCGGAACCGGCCCGGGACCGCAGGGCAGGCGTTGCCAGGGCGCTTCGCTCGCCGCCGCACCGTCTCCACGCAATCCGCCGACACGCCTGCGCCTAATTCGCGCGGTTGGCGAATCGTCGGCGCAGCACTAACCCGCTACGATCCCGCCGAACCGATCAGCCCACGCGAAGAAACGAATTCATGAGCCTCTACGACGACTGGATTGCAGCCAAGCGAACTGCGAAGACCGCCAACAGCAACGTCGCCTGGGTCGGGAACCCGGACCGGAAACTAGGCGACAAGCTGAAGGCATTCGAAAGGGCGAAGACTGCCTTCGATGCTGCCAACCAGAAAGCGGTCGTCGCTGGAAAGGGGCCGGCATGGTCGCAGGCGGGCCTGGCGTTCATCGCAACGCTGCTGCCCCTGCGTGACGCCGCCAACGGCTATCGCCAGCAGATCGAGGCACAGGCGCTGTCGGCACCGGCCAAGGTGGCGCTGACCGGAAAGCTCCTGATGTTCATGAAAGCCTATACGGATCAGGCGGCTCGCATGGAAAAGCTGAAGAAGGATCTCGACTTCCACATGCATCAGATCAACCTCTGACGCACGGAGACTGGCTCTCCTCCGAACTATTCTCGCCGCTGATCAGGCGAAGCCTGTGCAGCAGCGAGAATAGTTCGGACGGGAGCCAGACTCCGTACGGCTAAGGGCGCGATTTCACGTTCACTTTGCCGGCGGCGCGTTCGATCTTGAGCCAGCCGGTGTCGTTGGTGAACTTGAGTTGTTGCGCCGGGAAATCGAACTTGGCGCTCTCGGCTGCCTTGACGACCGCATCGCCGATGAACTTGATCAGCTTCTTGCCTTCCTCGGTGGTCTTGCTGTTTTCAGTGAAGTGCTTGTTGCCGGCGTTCACCTCCGCTTGGATCTGTTTCCAGTGACCGTCGAGGCCCGCCAGTGTCTTGAACAGGTCGGCGACCCGCTTGGTTGTGAGCGTGCGCGCCCAGAGCGCGGCGTCCGCGTCGGGCCGCACCGGTGCGTGGCGGTCGGCGGCTTTGGCATCAGTCTTCGTTTGCCCTTTGACTTCGTTCGGCTTGACCATGGGATGACTCCAGTTGTGGGTGGATCGGAAAAACGAATGTTGTAGAGCGCGGCCAATTGCGTCAAGGCCGCGATGGCGGGATGCGCTCTGCGAGGAATCGGGTACTTGACATGTTTCGACGTTCGCCCCGGCGTCCGATGGCGGGCCAGATGTCGAAGTCGAACCCGGTACCGTATTCCTCATTCTTGCTGTGGTTATACGGTACCTGGTTCGACTTCGACATTTGTCCGCGGCCTTCGATCGCGTCTTGAGCGTCGGTGGCAGACCGGGTGCAAAATCCGCTCGCTCACTTTTGCTGCGGGTAGTCGAGTGCTGCGCGCAGCACCGGATCCCGCCCGGCAAAGTAGTCTTCTGAACGCAGCGGAACACGCAGACGGGGTTCGTGTGTCAGGCGCGAATCGTCAGGCTTGCCGAATTGGTGGAAGCGCGTCGAGATGCGCACGAGCACGGCTTGGTGATCGGGCAACGCCACCGTTTCGGCGTCGCCGTACTGGTTGGGCGCACCACCGGTCGGTTCGCCCACCAGAATCGCCTTGGTATCGCGCTCGAGCACGGTCACGAAATTGCCGGCGGCCGAAAAAGTGTAGCGACCGATCAAACAGAAGAGCGCCCCAGGACGGTCGAGTGCGGGTGTGCGCAAGGCGGAGATCAGCGGTCCAAAGGTCGTGTTGTCGCCACCGCCGTTCGCGCGCACGTCCACGATGACGCGCGCAAGCTTGTGTTCTGCGACCGTGCGAACGACCTCGGCAGCGAACTCGGCCAGCGATTGCCCCTTGGAACCCTGCGCCGCGACTTCATTGAACTGCAAGTAGAGCGCGCGCGCCGGTTCTATTACTTCGACCCGCCAACTCTTGTCGTGGCCTTCGAGCCACGCGGCGCCGGCGCGCGCGGGCAGCGGAAAGCTGCCGAACATTTCGCGCAGATTTCCCGCGCTCAGGTCGAGCTGGAGTTTCGAGACTGTGCCCGCGCGGCTGAGTTCGACCTCCGCGCGACCGGGATCGGGAAGCAGGCCCAGACCTGCAAGGATGTCGCCGCACACCAATGCGTTGGCGAGCTTGTAGCGCAGATTCCAATCGTTGTCGCGCGTCAGGAGCGGCGAAAGCCGCGTGCACAATTCCTCGATCGGCACGCCGCAGATCGAGATCATGCGCGCGCCGACCCATTCGTGCTGCTCGTCGGGAGCGCTGACGACGAACCAACCATCGTCGAAACCGTAAAGCCGCAGCGGCAAATACTTCGAGCGCATCGGCCAAACGGCCGAATGTCCGTCGCGGCCCTGCGCGGAAAGACGCGCCGTGAGACGCATGAATTCGACCAGTCCGCGCTGCTCGCTCGCGCCCTCCAGCTTCGAGATGAACTCGTCCACGCCGTGTTCGAACTCCTCGCGCGGACAGCCGAAGTACGGCGAGGGATGCAGGCGCTCGAGTTCGGAGATGAACTGCAGCGCGTCCTTGGTCCAGTCCAGGGCGGGTTCTGCTTGGCGAACGGGCGCGAAGGCGGCGGCGAGCGTGAGGGCGAGTGCGGGCAGCATGGCGTTTCCTTGTGGTCGTGGTGGTCGTGGGATCGGGGAGGACGCCAATGCGGGCCGGAATCGGGTCTATTCGCTTCGCGCCAGCACAGTTTCTCGAGGGATAGCCGCCGGTCCTCGAGGGCTCAGAAAGGATCCCACTGCGGCGTGTCAGTCCCCGGTGAAGTGCCGGCATCGTCGCTCGACGAGGGCTCCTTTTCGCGCGCTTCATTGCGCATGCGATCGACCTCGGCCTGCCGGCGCCGGCGCTCGAATTCGAGGAACAGCACGAGCGCCTTCAAGTCGCTGGTGCCCGCGCGCTGCGAAGCGGCGTGCAAGCCGTCGATCGTCATGCGCGTGCGCGCCAGTTCCTCGATCAGTTGGAGCAACTCGCCGGGTGCGTGGGCTGCCTGCGCTTCGACCGCGCTCCACCACAGCCTGGACGCGGGCAGGCCGTGCGACCAGCCCAGGCGCTCCAGCACGATCCTATCGAACGGTTGCCGCGCGATGGTCGGCGACAACGGGGCCGCAAATTGCGCGGGGCGACCCAGTGCGGCGGCACGCAGTCGCCGCACGCGTTCCTGCGCATTGGGACCGCTGCGCTGCTCGAGGCGCGGAAGTTCGCCGACGTTCACGCAGCCCGCGTGCACGCACACCCGGCCGACGCCTTCGGCCACTAGTTCCGGAAGGCGCGCCGTCGTGGCGCGCAGGCAGCCGAGCAATTCGCGCGCGAGCGCGCGTGCACCGGTCGATGTGGCTTGAGCGCGAGTGGCGATGGCCGCCAGTGCCTCGGGTTCGACCACGAGTTCGAGGCCGTGCAGCCGGTAGAAGGCGCGCTGTCGTGCGAGTACCGAGCCACGCGTGTGCGTCAGGATGCGAATCAGGTCCTCGCGCTCCAGCGCCTCGAGCGTGGTGATCGTTGCAAAGCGTCCGACCAGCTCGGGGATCAGCCCGAAGCGCACGAGATCCTCGGGTGCGATCTGTTCGGCCGGCGCAGGGAGCGCGCTGCTCGAGACGGCGTCCGAGAAGCCGACGCGCAGCGTACGGCCTGTGCGCGCGGCGACGATCTGCTCGAGGCCGACGAAGGCGCCCGTGCACACGAACAGAATCCGCGCGCTGTCCAGCTCGGGTTGTGGCATGTCGCGCCGCACTGAAACGCGGCGGCCGTCGAGCAGGGTGAGCAGGCCGTTTTGGACACCTTCCCCGGAAACGTCGCGCGACACTTCCTGGGCGCGCCGAAGCTTGTCGATCTCGTCGAGGTAGACGATCCCGCGCTCGGCGCGGGCGCAGTCGGTTCCGGCGTGGGCATAGAGGCCGCGCACCAGACTCTCTACCGGCTCGCCGACGTACCCGGTCTCGACCAGGCTCGTGGCGCTGGCGTGCATCACCGGCACGTCGAGCAGCGCGGCGAGCGTTCGCACCATGTGCGTCTTGCCCGAGCCCGTCGGTCCAAGCAGCAGCACATGCTGCCGTCCCGCATCCTCGATCCCTTCCGCGGCGGACTCAGCATCGTTGCGCAGCGCCTTGCCCATGTAGTGCGCGTACACGGCCACCGCGAGGTCGCGCTTGGCGCGCTGTTGGCCGTGAACGTGCAAATCCAGGTGCGCGACCATCTCCGTCGGCGTGGGCAGGACGCCATGTGCGCTTCGCATGACCAAGGCGAATCCCCTCCTTCACGCTCGAGCGACGCCCCGCGCGTCGTCGTGCGAGGCGCGAAGTCTAGGCGCGAGCCGCGCGCTCGGGGTGACGCGAGAAAAACCTCGCGCCCAAGTCCGCTCGCATCAAGGAGCAAGGACTCTTCACAATCCGTCCACATGCGGAGCCAGCCTCGACTCCGCCGCTTTCGCCATCGCCACGATACGGTACCAGGCTCGACTTCGACACCTGCTCACGGCGATCGATCGCGCCGGGATCCCGAAGTCGAACCCGCTACCGGGTTGCTGGGCGAAAGCGGCGGAGTGGAGCCTGACTCCGTACTCAGTCGCGCCAGGCGCGGGTCACGATTTCGTGGGCAAACTCGACGTAACAGGTGCTTGTCGTTTCCTTCTCGCTCGTGCTGCCGATGACGAAGAGAACGCTGCCCGACGACGTGCGGTGTTCGCTGTAACTCCACTTCCACAGTTCGCTGCCGTTGCCGACGTCGAGCTTGACCGTGGGTTCGCCGAGCAAAGCGAGGACGTAGGTTTTCGACTTGCCGGGTTGGACCTGCGCGATCGTTTCGGCGCCGACCTTCGTACCGGTCACTTGGGTCTTCGAATGACCTCCGATGAGGCAGCCGGACAACGCGACCGTAGGGAGGAGGGCGGCGAGCAACAGGGCTTTGCGAGCGATCGACATGACGCGGTTCCTTGTGACGCAGGGGACTGAAAGCGGCAGGAATGTAGCGAAATCAAGCTTTCGGGGTAACGGGAGCCGGGCAGAGATTCAGCAGCCGCCGGCCAGGGGATCCCGCCGTCTCAAACACTCGCTTTACGGCCGAGTGGAAAACGTCCAGCGCGTGACTTCCCGGTACCTCACGCCAGGCCGCAACACGATCGTGGGGAAGTGCGCGTGGTGCGGCGCGTCAGGCCAGTGTTGGGTCTCCAGGCACACACCGCCGTGGCGCCGATAGATCTGCCCGTGTTTTCCAGGAAGATCCTGCAGCCGGTTCGCGCTGTAGACCTGCAGTCCCGGCTGTGTCGTCGAGACTTCGAGCACGCGGCCCGAGCGCGCTTCTGAAAGCCGGCAGACCGCGCGTGGAGTTTCCGTGCGTCCTCCGTCGAGGGCGTAGCACAAGTCCAGCCCGCCCATGCTCGAGTGCGCGAGTTCGGCAAGGCAATCGCCAAGTCGCCGTGGCGCGCGCAAGTCGAACGGTGTGCCTTGGACCGTGCGAAGATCGCCGCTTGGAATCAACTCGTCGTCGACAGCGACGAACCGCGCAGCGCGAACTTCAAGCTCGTGCTCCGCGATGCTGCCACTGCCCGCAAGGTTGAAATAACTGTGCTGCGTCAGATTGACCACGGTCGCGACTTCGCAACTAGCCTCAGTCTCGAGGCTGAGCACTCGCTCGCTTTCCAGGCGGTAAGTCGCACGCAGCGCGAGCGTGCCGGGATAGCCCTCTTCACCCGCTGGACTGTCGCGCGTGAAGCTCACACTGGCGGCAATGGGATCGAAGTGCGCCGTCCACGCGTGGCGATCAAAGCCGCGCCGGCCGCCGTGCAGGTGATGGCGACCTTCGTTGGCCGCGAGCAGGAATTCGCGTCCGTCGAGATCGAAGCGCGCGCCGGCAATGCGATTCGCGCAGCGTCCGACCAGGCCGCCGAAGTATGGATTGCTCGGCGATTCGTACTGCGCAAGCGTGTCGAAGCCGAGCACGACGTCCGCGCGCACACCGCTGCGGTCGGGAACTTCGAGGCTGACGAGCGTCGCGCCGAAGTTCGTGAACGTTGCGCGAAGGCCGTGGCGGTCGAGCACGAAACGCTCGGCCTGTGCGCCGTCCTGCGTGCGGCCAAAGGCTTCACGCGAACTCTTGCTCACTAGGTCTTTCGCGATTCTTCGCTGCCGACTTTCGCGAGCACGTCGAGCTGATCGTTGTGCGAATGGGTGAACCCCAGGCGCCGTTCCTCGGCGATGGTCGGCTTGGCGCGGAACGCGACGATGTAGGCCCGCCGCCAACCCGCCGTACTGTTCCCGCCCGAACCGTGCAGCACGCGTTCGTTGTGCACGGTGATGTCGCCGCGCTTGATCGGCATCGGGCGGATCTCGTCGTCAGCCGTGACATCGGTGTAGAGCGTGTGCGACTCGCCGCGATCGTTCTTCAGCGGCCGGTGCGGACGCAGCTCCTCGAGGTGCGTGCCGGGCACGAACCGCATGCAGCCGTTTTCCAAGGTCGAGTCGTCGACCGCGAGCCAGCAGGTCGCCGTGCGCGAGTCGGCCAGCACAGGCCAATAGGCCTGGTCTTGATGCCACTCGAAGATCGCGTCGCTCTTGTACGGCCGCTTGGCGAGTAGTTGGTCGTAATCGATCTCCATGTTCGGCCCGTGGAGTTGCGCGGCGATGCTCGCGGCGCGCTGCTCATAGATGTTGCCGACCCAGGCCGGATAATAGCGCCGCGGCAGCATCACGTTCACGATCGAGTACTGCTCGAACGTGCGACGGTAGTCGCCGGACATGTCGCACAGGTCCTTGCCCGGCACATGGATCTCGCGGCGCAGGAAGCGGTCGTAGTCGAGTTCAATCCCGGCCACTTCGGCGGGCGAGAGCACACCCTCGAGGTGCACGAATCCGTCGCGGAAGAAGCGTTCACGTTCTTCCGCGCTCACCTTGTAGTTCGGTCCGTCGCGACGATCGTTGGTCATGGGGCGTCCCTGCCTGAGGGTCCATGCTAACGCTGTCCGCGATCCACCGGTATCGAGCCAGTCTCCCGCGCCGACATTTTCTGGTCGGCTTCGCAGGGGCGCTCGAATTCGTCGCGAAGATTCGGCGGGGGGGCCGCGCTCGCTACCGGCCAGCCCTCACTTGACCATCACGGCGTCGAACGGGCCCTCGCGCTCGATGTAGAACACGCATGGCGCGTCGCCTTCGACGGCGGTGACGTGTTGCACACCGGCAGCGAGCGAGAAGTACGAACCCGGCGGCAATTTCTTGGCCGGCGCGCCTTCGACCGCGAGCGAGAGCACACCTGAAACGATCACGCCGCGATCGCCGTTCGAGTGCGAGTGCAGCGGCGCCTTCGTGCCGGCCGGCCACTTGTAGAGGATGCGATGCGCGGCCTTGGTCGAGTCGCCCCACAGCGGGACCTGCATGGCGCCCGCGAGACCAGGCATCGGCACCCACTTCATTTCCTCGAAAGGCAGCAGCGTCTTGCCACTGATCTTGACCGGAGCGGGCGAAGTTGCCGGAGTCGGGGCCTGGTTCGCGGCGAGCAGGGGCACTAGCACCAGGAGCGAGCACGAGCCGACCAACAAGAGGGTGGAACGGGTTTTCATCGAATTCTCCGCTGTGAATGGTTCAGGTCGAGGCGCACGGGCGCACGCTCGTATTCGCAGGCTCGACGGAATGCAGGCTATTCGCCGACCGCGCAGCCCGCACCCGCACGTTCATGCGGCAACTGCAACCGTCAATGCAGAATGCCGCGCCGCAGCGCGATCGCGACGGCCTCGGACTTCGAGTGCACGTGCAGCTTGTCGTAGATGCTGCGGATGTAGAAGCGCACGGTGTCGATGGCGAGGCCAAGTTGTTTGGCCGCCGTCTTGTAGCTGTGGCCGTCCGCAAGCAGCACGAGCAATTCGTGTTCGCGCGCGGTCAGGGCCGAGGGCGTGTCGCTGCGCGGCACGAAGCGCGTGAACATCGAGACGACCTTGCGCGCGATTTCGGGGCTCATCGGCGCGCCTCCGGCGGCGAGTTCGGCGAGCGATGTGATCAAGCGCTCCGGCGGCGTATCCTTCAATAGATAACCCGACGCACCAGCGCAGATCGCCTCGAACACGTGCTCGTCGTCGCCGTAGACCGTCAGCATCAGGATCTGGAGTTTCGGAAAACGCTCCAGGAAGCGGCGCACGCCTTCGATGCCGGAAATGCCCGGCAGTCCGATGTCGGTGAGCAAAATGTCCGGCGGATTGTGCGCGATTTTCGCCAGCGCCGACTCCATCGAAGCGAATCGTCCCACGCAGGCGAAGCCCGGCGACGTGTCGATCAACTGCGCCAGTCCTTCGCGGGTTTCTTCGCGGTCTTCGACGATCGCGACCGAGATCGGTTTCTGCCTGCGGTCCATCGTGGCAGCGACTCTACTCGTTGGACGCGCCGAGCGGACCCCGCACGCTCATGCGGGCCCGCCGCGCAGGCGCAGCGCAAGCTGGATGCTGGTGCCCGAGCCCAGCTCCGAGCGGATCGACAATTGCGCGCCGAGGGCCTTGGCACGGCTGTGCAGTCCGCGCAGGCCGTGACCGGTGTGCGCCGCTGCGGGATCGAAGCCGCGGCCGTCGTCCTGGATCGAGACGGAGAGCTGCGAGCCGTGCACGTGCAAAGCGACATCGATGCGGCTCGCTTCGGCGTGCTTGACGGCGTTGTGCAAGGACTCTTTGACGATCAGGTACAGGCCGCGGCGCTCGTCGGGCGCGATCGGCAAGGCTTCGATCGCGCGATCGGAGTCGACCAGCAGCGCGAACTCGATCCCGCCGGCTTCGACCAGTTGATTGCCGACCTGCCGCAGGCGCACGGCGAGATCGCCGACCTTGTCGCGGCGCGGGTCGACCGACCAGACGATGTCGGCGAGGGATTCGCGCATGTCGCGCGCGAGCCCGGCGACCTTGAGCAGCGCTTCGCCGCCGGAACTGTGCGTCTCGCGCCGCGCGAGCTCGGCCAGGATCGCCACCTGAGTCAGATCCGCACCGAGCTCGTCGTGCAGGTCGAGCGCGATCTGCGAGCGCACGCGTTCGAGCGCGAGTGCCTGGCGCAACTGCACACGGTGCCATGCGAACAGCAGGCCGGCGACACCGAGCACGGCCAGCGCAAGGAACCAGGGGCGCATCCAGAACGGAGGCGGGACACTGAACTCGACCATCGCGGGCTCACCTGCGAGCCGCGACGAACCGAGCACCGCGCGCACGAGCAAGCGATAGTCGCCCGGCGCAAGCCGCGCAAAGCGCACTTGCTGATCGGTCTGCGGTTTGGACCAGTCGAGATCGACGCCGACGAGCTGCAGCTGGAAGTAAAGTGGCTCTTCGCTTTCGAGCCATGGCGCGCAAAAGCCGACCAGCAGCGTGTCGTGGCCCGCAGCCAGCTTCAGCGGCCCGAACGATCTTGCCGCGCGCCGTGGGACCGCAAGCGGTTCCCCATCGACTTCGACGCGCGAGATCCACGACGCCGGGGGCTCACTCGCTTGCGAATTTCCGCGCGTATCCAGGCGTGTGACTCCGGCCGAGGTTGCGACCCAAACGCGGTCTTCGGCGTCGACGGCCAGCGCGTTGACCGTATTGCTGACCAGGCCACTCGCGCTCGTGAAGCGGCGCAAAAGGACGCCCTGCGAGTCGAGTTCCTGCACGCCACTCCAAGTTCCCACGTACACGCGCCCCGCGCGGCTCTGGGCAATCGAAAAAGCCTTTTCCTCGCTCAGGCCATCGACGCGATTCCACTGCGTCACGCTCGCGCTCGGATTGTCGCAGCGCGACACTCCATCGTGCCGCAGGGCGACCCACAGCTGCCCGAGGCGATCGAAGAACAGGTCGCGCACCTCGGTCGTCGGCAGGCCGGCGCTCGTCTCGATGAATTCGAACGCTTCGCCCTTCTGCCGCGCGAGCGCGCGACGGCTTGCGACCCACAGAGTTCCATCCGGAGCAGTCGCGCTCACACGCAAGGAGTCCTTGAATTTCGCCAGCAGTTCCGCGCGCCCCTCGCTGCGCAGGATGTCGACAAAATGCGCTGAGCCGTCGGCTTCGAAGTTCCCGCGCATCAGGCGACCGGACATGTCGTTGACTATCACTTCGCCGGGCTTGCGTCCGACGCCGATCGCAATCGGAAGCAGACCTTCGCAGCCACTCTCGGCGCCGAGCCGGCGCGCGCGCGTCAGGTCGAGCTCGGCCCCAGGGACGACGAACATGCCTTCCTCGATGCCGACCAGCCAACTCGGACCAGGAAGCTCGAGAAAGCGCGTCCAGATGCGATCGAACTTCGGAGAGAGTTCGGCGCCGAGTCTGTGCGCGCCGCGCTGGTCGAGTTCGAAAACTCCGTCGTTGATGGTGCTCGCATAGATTTTGCCGCCGCTGGAAATCTTGATCGCGGTCACGTCCGGATTGGGCATTTCATCCGAGCGCGTCCACGAAGGCATGTCGGCGCGGCCGAACTGCACGACGCCGCCGAACCAGGTCCCGAACCACAGCCGGCCGGCGCGATCCTCGAAGGCGCAGCGAATCGAATTGTCGGAAAGTCCCTGGGCTGTCGTGTAGAGCATCTGCTCGCCGCCGCGCAGGCGAATCAATCCGTTGGTCGTGCAAACCCAGATGTCGTGTCGCGAATCGACGAGCAGCGCGCGCACGCCTTGATTGGTCGCCAGCTCCAGTGGTACTCGCTGCCAAGTTGCGCCGGCGACATCGAATTTCCACAGCGCGCTGTCGTCGCCGATCAAGAGCTCGGTCGGCGAAATCGCAGCCAGACACAAGTAATCATCGTGGCGTGTCGGTTCCGGCAAAGGCCAGGTTGTGAGCACGCCGTCGCGCACGCAGGCAAGCCCCTGACTGCCGAGAAACCAAATCGCGCCGTCGCCGCTCGCGCAGGCGGCCTCTGGATTCAGGCACTGCACTGAGTCAGGCAAATATTCGACTTCGAGCGAGCCGTTCTCACGCAGACTTGCGCGCGCTAGTCCGGCCTCGCTGCCCAGCCACAGCCGGTCCTGCGCATCGAAGTAGATGGCGTTGACCGTGTTCTCGCGCTGCCCCGCTGCGAGGGTGTAGTTCTGGAACGTCGATTTCCCGAGCGCGCCCTGTTCATCGAGCAAACGCGCGATGCCTGCGCCATTGAGTGCCACCCACAGCCGGCCGTGCCGATCCTCGCGCACTTCGTTCGGTGCGCTGCGCGGCAGTCCGTCGTGGGGACCGAAAACCTCGAAGCGCGTCCCGTCGAAGCGCGCAATGCCCTCCAAGGTCGTGACCCACAAGAATCCTGCGGAGTCTTCGGCGATCGCGCTCACGCGCGTCGACGGCAGGCCGTCGGCGACATCGAAGTGGCGCAGGGTCGAGCGCTGAGCCGCAAGCGGTGCGCAGAAGAGCAGCGCTGCGAGTGGCACCAGCACACAGACACGCAAACTGCGCAAGGCGCGGATCACGACCAGAGTGTACTGCTTCGCTGTAGGTGCGCCGATGTCAGCGTCAGGGTCGTCGGCGCGAGGGCCGGCGACCGTCTCGGATGAATTGCTGTTGGGTGCAAGTCGCCGTGCAGCCTCCCGCGCTCAGGCAAACGCGCCTCAGGCTCGGGGCTGGCCTCGATCGTTTCAACAAGTCGTCGGTGCCGAAGGGTTGCAGCTCTAGCCACGCGCCCGGATGGATCGCGGCTGTACTGACGTTCAAGACCTGGCCTTCGGCTACCAGATTCCGGGCACCAATCGTTTCG
The DNA here is from genome assembly GCA_043754695.1 of Planctomycetota bacterium. Lineage (GTDB taxonomy): Bacteria > Planctomycetota > UBA1135 > UBA1135 > JADJQU01. Next base: position 493 of record JAYUUV010000238.1, on the reverse strand, counting down.
TGCGCGCAGCGTAGTTCGCGTAGTCCTCGCCAAACTTCTCGCGCATCATCTGCTCCTCGCGTGTGAAGCGCGCGAGGAACATCAGCGTGAAAGCGATCAGCATCGCCGGTCCGGCGCCAGTTCGCGAGCAGCAGGCTCTGCGCGAGCGCGTGGCAAAAGAGCGGCGTATACATCGGATGGCGTACGCGTGCATAGACGCCGTTGGTGATCAGACGGTGCTCCTCGCGCAGCTCGAGGCTCACCGACCAGTTCGTGCCGAGATCCGCGTGCGAGCGATGGAAGAGCCACAGCCAGAGTGCGACGAACACGGCGCCGAACGCGAAAGCCGCCGCTGTCAATCGATAATTCGCGAACGACAACCACTTCGTCGTCGCGAAGACCAGCGGCAGTGCCAGCACCGCGACGCCCATCAGGCTGAGCAGCGCGATCTCGAGCGCGCCCTTGCGACTCGGTGCAATCTTCGCGCTCTTGCCGCGCCGCTCGTGTGGCGCGC
>JAYUUV010000237.1:0-4670 GCA_043754695.1 Planctomycetota bacterium | reverse complement strand
GCGCGCGAGTCGCAGCACGAGGCCGAGGCTCAATGCGCAGGCGAGCACGGCAGCCGGCGTGTCGATGCTCACCGCCACGCGCGCAAGGCCCATCGTCAGCGCGAGTTTGGGGATGTCGCTGACCGGAATGCGCGCGGCCAGCGCGACGAAAAGTGCCGTCTCGAGTTGCGGCGCCCAGTGTCCCCAGCCCGCGAACTGGACCAGATAGCCCGAGAACGCGCACAGCCAAACGGCCCAGACGCCAAGGAACAACCAGCTGAAGTAATGAGTGCGATTCACGGCGCCCGCGCTGCTCGTTTTTCTTCGCGTTCGATGCCGCGCCAGACCCACAGCTCGCGCAACAGGCGCGCATCGACGCGCTCGCTGACCTCGATCTCGAAGGTTCCCAGGCCGCAGGGCAAAATCGTGTCGCCGATCAAGAGACCGCGCGGCACGCCGAGTTCGCCCGCGCCTGTGAACAAGCGCGCCGGGCGCATGCTCGCGCCGTTCGCCGCCGGTGCGAGCGGATTCACCGGGCTCCACTGAAATCGCGCGGGCCCGCCCCTGTACTTGCGTCCGAGTCCGATCAATCGGCCGAGCACCAGCGGTGCGACTTCGCCTTCGACACGCGCCTGGGTCGGCACGCTGACGCCGCGGTCGCCGAGCAGAGCCACGTCGCTCTGCAACGTTCCCGCGTGCGAAATAAAACCCACCAGCCGCGGGCCGGCAATGACCGCCGAGCTTTCGCGCGCACCGCTGCGGCGCGAAAAGTTGATCTTCAATCCTTCGCGCCACGGCGCGGGCTCGCACGCGCCGTAGGCAAACACGGCGCGCCAGTTCTCGTCGTCGAACACATTGAGCTCAATCGGCTTCGTCTCCGGCGACGCTTGCGCAGGCAGCACGACGACGACGCGGAACAGTCCGTTGGCGAAGTCGATCTCGGGCGCGATCGCGAATCGATCGGGCGCCTCGCGCTTGAGCGCACCCAAGCGAAAGCCCTTGCTCAATTCCCCGTGGCGAGCGTGTTTGTTGAACTCCTCGTCCACGCGGATGGTCGCGTTGGCGACCAGCGCATGTTCCGGATTGTGCACCGCAAGCAGCGTCGCGGCACTCTTCGTGGCGACCAGCCCACCCACGACCAAGGCCGTGCCAGGGTCGTTCGCGTCGATCCCATCCGCGCGCGCGCCGACGCGAAAATTCTTGTCCGTGACCAGGTACACGATGATGCGCCGCTGAAGCGCGTCGATCGAATGCACGCGGCCGACGTAGGAATTCGAGAGCACCACGGGCATTTCCGCTTCAATCGACTGCGCGGCATCCTCTTCGAGCGCGCACTCGATGCGATCGGGGGCATCGGCAAAACGGCGCACGACCTGCGCGTGCACGAAGCGCCGGTTGGAAATCAGGCGTTCCTCGTCGGGCATGGCGAAGTAACGTTCCTCCTGCCCGAGCTCGCGACTCTCTTCGGACTCGGCCAGCACCGAATCCACCAACTCCAGTTCCGCGGCCAGGGCGTCGCGCCGCGCCAACCAGCGCAGCGGCGAAGCCACTTCACCGAGTACGCGCGCCGGTGCCACGCACAAGTCGAGCCAGCGCGCCGCATTCGCCTGCGGCATGAATGCGAGCACGATGCAGCACAGCGTGAACGCCAGATAGACAAGCCTTGCGAAACTCAGACCCACGGAGCCAATCCCCCCCACGTGGTGATCCAGCGCGCGAAACGAATCCGAGTCGAAAGGACCCGCGTTTTCCCCGCGCGACGCTGTCGCCGCAGACTAGCAGCCCGCGCCGGATTTCCCTACACGGCGAAAATCAACCGGAGGGCGGACAGTGCCTGTCCGTTCGCGAGGGCCCGGCAGCTTTCTAGTCGTCGTCGGTCGAGAGCACCTTCGAGAACACATCGAGTTTCTCGAGGAAGACTCCCGTGCCGCGTGCGACGGCGGTCAGCGGATCGTCGCCGACCTTGGCCGGAATGCCCAGATGCTGCGCGACTGCATCGGTGATGCCGTACAGGAGCGCTCCGCCGCCGACGATCGTCACGCCCGTGTCGACCAGGTCGGCGGAAATTTCCGGCGGCGCGCTTTCGAGCACGGTACGAATCGCCTCGCAGATCTGGCGCACCGGATCGGCGAGCGCGTCGCGAATCTCCATCGAGGTGACCGTCGTGCGCCGCGGCAGGCCACTGATCGTGTCGCGGCCCTTGACCTCCATCGACAGCTCCTGCGCCATGGGATAGGCCGAGCCGATCGTGAGCTTGATGCGCTCTGCGAACAGCTCGCCGATCGCCAAATTGTGGTGCCGGCGCAGGTGCGCGATGATCGCTTCGTCGAAGTCGTCGCCGGCGATGCGCAAGCTGGTCGCGGCCACCATGCCTGCCAGGGCCAGCACGGCGATCTCGGTCGTTCCGCCACCGATGTCGACGATCAGCGAGCCCTGCGGCTCCGTGACCGGCAGGCCGATGCCGATGCCGGCGGCCATCGGCTCGTCGATCAAGAACACGCGTCGCGCACCGGCGCGCTCGGCCGAGTGGATCACCGCGCGTCGCTCGACGGCGGTGATGCCGACTGGAATCGAGATCACGACCTGCGGCTTGACCCAGTTGCGGCCTTCGTGAACCTTGGTGATGAAGTAGCGCAGCATGCGCTCGGTGACTTCGAAGTCGGCGATCACGCCGTTGCGCAGCGGACGAATGGCTTCGATGTTGCCCGGCGTCTTGCCGAGCATCGCTTTCGCGGCGTTGCCAACCGCCATGCCGTCGAGTAGCACCTCATTGGTGCCTTTCTTGACCGCGACCACGCTGGGCTCATTGAGGATGATCCCGCGACCACGAACACATACGAGCGTGTTCGCGGTTCCCAGGTCGATGCCCATGTCGACGGAGAAACGGCCCAGGAGCCATTCCATCGGCTTGTAGAGGCCAGCCATTCAGAATCCAGTTGCTGGTTCGAAGAGCGCAGCGCCGCGCGACAACGCGACGGCTCGAAGGTGGGCGGGATTCTACGCGTCCGGCTCGAAATTGGGAGCACGAAAGCACTCGCGATTCGCAGGCCAGAAAGAAAATCGGCCGGCCGCGCGAGCTGCGCGGCCGGCCGATCGGATCCGCGGCACGGACCACCGAACGGATCGGAGGCCCAGCCGTTGTGGCGCTCGCCTAGAAGAAAGTCCCGTGGCCGAACTTGCTGGCCAGGTCCTTGTCGACCAGCAGAATGGCGACGAGCAGGAGGATCGTGGTGATGATGGCGACGCCCGCCTCCAGGCTGATCCCCTTCTTCTCCACGACGACCACATCCGGGGCGGTCGCGCTGCGCTTGTCGGCCTTCGTCGACGTGATCTTGCGATTGCTAGCCATGGGCTCTTCCTGTTGGGTTGGGTCCGGAGGCCTTAGAGCTGGGTGGTGACGCGGTCACCCTGGGAGACCGAGGCACCGGCCACGGTCAGGATCATCAGCGCCGAGCAGGTCGTTTCGTTGACGGTCTGGACTTGGGCGCGGCCCTTGTAGACGCTGCCGTTGTAGACGTCGAAGACATAACCGCGAAGCACCTTGTCCGCGCTGCCCTTGTTGATGGCGAGCAGGCCGGGGGCGATCGAATTGTTGACACCGACGACGGCACCCTCGACCAGGGGCTGGGGCGTACCGATGCGCTGGTGGCCGGTCGCGACGTAGAGCGCCGCCAGTTCCGTCTCGGTCTTCGAGAGCTTCTTCGCCCCGCCGGCCACATCGGTCTCGAGAGACGCGATCTTCGTGTTGGCGGCTTGCAGCGCGTCTTCGGCGTCACGGCGGGCCTTGTCGGCCTTGCCCTTGTCGGCGGAAGCGGCGTCGCGGGCGGCTTGCGCCTCTTCCTTCTCGGTGACCAGGCGGTCCTTCTGGGAAGTCAGCGCGGCGATCGTAGCGTTGTAACCGCCAAGGCTTTCCTTGATGCCGGTCAGCTCACCGCGCAGTTGCGCGTTGGTCTCTTTCTCGTGGGCCAGGTCCTGACCGTTGCGATCCGCGGTCAGTTTTTCCTTGTCGCGGTCGTCGCGCAGGCCGGAGAGCTCGGTCTTGAGCTGGGTAACCTGGGTATTGAGGGCGGCTTCCTTGTCGGCAGCTGCCTTCTTGTCCGTCTCGTGGGCCGCCTTCTCGGTGCTCAGCGAAAGGGAGACGTTTTCCTTTTGCGCCAGCTGGTTCGAGGCGAAGCCCAGGAAAACGGCCGCGAGGATCAAGTTCAGAATCAGGAAGATCCGTCCGATGGCGCTCATACTTCTCCGGAGAAAGGCGGGGGGTAATCGATCGATCCGGGCGTTGCGCGATGGTTCGGCGCGAGTCATTCGCCCTCGCAGGCGAGGCATGAATCGCGGAACCAGTCGAGGCTCCGGGTCGGGGGGGTGGGACTACGAAAGTGGGGGCGGGAGTCTAGCGAGGATCGCGAGGAAGGGTCAAGACTACTTCCATTCGAGAATGGCAGAACACCCGCGGTTCTAACCCCGTGGGGCCGGCTGGTAACCACCACGTCCGAAGCGACGGGCGGCGATCAGGAGGAGCAGCGGCCAAAGCAGTGCCAGACTGGGCCACAGGCGCCAAGTGCGGGTGTAGGGGGTGCGGGCCTCCCTTTCAGCTGCGGTCGGGATCGGAATGTCCGCGCGCAGGGTGCCGGCGACCTCGCGATCGCGACCGTCGACGACCAGCCGGGCAACGTCGCGGCCGGAGGGGTCGA